>CAYTAY010000274.1:0-3723 GCA_964435845.1 uncultured Azoarcus sp. | reverse complement strand
CGACCTGGGTTCCACGACGACCAAGGCGGTCGTCATGGACGACAAGGGACAGGTGCTAGGTCGGGGCATCACCAATTCGCGCTCGAACTACGATACTGCCGCGCGCGTGTCCAAGCTCGAGGCTTTCATCGACGCGAGGCTCAGCTTGATCCGGCGCGAACTCGACAAGGAGCCCGCGCTCGTCGGTCGCGTAGACGACGTGCTCGAGGGGCTGGCCCGCAACTTCCGTCGCGAGCAGTTCATCGAGCAGCTCGGTGATCTCGAACAGACCTGCATCAGCAATGTCGCAGGGCCGCGCTTTGCCGGGATGGAGAAGCCGATCATCGAGGCGCTCACCGAGACCTTTCGCCGCTTGCGCGACGAAGAGACCGACGAACTGTTCGCGCCCGACGCGCAGCGCAAGTCCGATTTTTTTCGCGATATCGCGGGTTCGCGCTTCATGCAGATCGGCGAAGAGGTTGCTCGTGGCGGCGGGATCAGTTTCGATCATCTGCTGCACATGTACGACAAGTCGATCATCGAGGTCGAGAACCGCCCTCCGTCCGGCGACATGAACCGCAAGTTCGTGAGCGCGATGGAGCGGGTGCGCGATGAGATCGCCGGCGACTTGCTCGATACGGCCGCTCTCGAGGCGCCGATCAAGACGGCGCTCGATGTCGATATGGAGGAGCGTTATGTCGTCGGTACCGGCTACGGTCGTGTGAGGTTGCCGTTCCCGAAAGAGCACATCCGTTCGGAGATCCTCTGTCACGGTCTCGGGGCGCACTTGATGTACCCGGCGACCCGAACGGTTCTCGATATCGGTGGCCAGGATACGAAGGGCATCCAGATCGACGAGAAGGGCATCGTGGTGAACTTTCAGATGAACGACCGCTGTGCCGCGGGCACCGGCCGCTATCTCGGCTACGTCGCGGACGAGATGAACATGGGCCTGCACGAACTGGGTCCGCTCGCGATGAAGGCGACCAAGAGCATCCGCATCAACTCGACCTGCACCGTGTTCGCGGGAGCCGAGTTGCGGGATCGTCTCGCGCTCGGGGATAAGCGCGAGGACATTCTCGCGGGTTTGCACCGCGCGATCATATTGCGAGCGATGTCGATCATTTCGCGTTCCGGTGGCATCGCCGACCAGTTTACCTTCACGGGCGGCGTCGCCAAGAACGAGGCGGCCGTCAAGGAGCTGCGACAGCTCGTCAAGGAGAACTATGGCGACGTGCAGATCAACATCGACCCCGATTCGATTTACACCGGTGCTCTGGGCGCTTCCGAGTTTGCCCGGCGTGCCGTGACGGAGGCATGACATGACAATCACAGCAGGCATCGACATCGGTACCGGCGCAGTCAAGACGGTCTTGTTCCGGGTTGAAGGCGACAAGAGCGAGTGGCTGGCCAAACGCAACGACCGTATTCGTCAGCGCGACCCGTTCAAACTGGCGGAGCAGTCATACAACGAGTTGCTGGAAGAGGCTGGCATCAAGGCTGCCGAGGTCAATTACATCGCAACCACCGGCGAGGGGGAGAGCCTTGCGTTCCATACCGGGCATTTTTACTCGATGACCACGCACGCACGTGGTGCCATCTTTCTCAACCCCGACGCGCGTGGTGTCCTGGACATCGGCGCCTTGCACGGCCGGGCGATCCGTTGCGACGAACGCGGCAAGGTCGAGCAGTACAAGATGACCAGCCAGTGCGCCTCCGGCTCAGGCCAGTTTCTCGAGAACATCGCACGCTATCTGGGGATCGCGCAGGACGAAATCGGCGCGCTTTCGCAGCAGGCCGACAATCCCGAAGTGGTGTCGAGCATCTGTGCGGTGCTGGCCGAGACCGACGTGATCAACATGGTCTCGCGCGGCATCAGCGCTCCGAACATCCTCAAGGGTATTCACATCTCTATGGCTGGGCGGCTCGCCAAGCTGCTGAAATCGATCGGCGCCCGTGACGGTGTCGTGTTGGCCACCGGTGGTTTGGCTCTTGATGAGGGTTTGATGACCACGCTCAACGAGTCGGTCAAGGGACAGAAGATGTCGGTGCAGGCGCTGAATCACCCTGACTCGCCCTATGCCGGAGCGATCGGCGCGGCGCTGTGGGGCGCGTTCCGCCACGAAAAACTCGCCCGCCTGGGTGAGCAGAAGATCGCTGCGTGACCGTTCCCTGCAGGAGGAAGCAAACATGGCTTTGATAATCAACGACGACTGCACGGCATGTGACGCCTGTGTCGAGGAGTGCCCGAACGAGGCGATCCGCACCGGTGATCCGATCTACGTCATCGATCCGATGAAATGCACTGAATGCGTCGGTGCATTCGACGAGCCACAGTGCCGGCTCGTCTGTCCGGCAGACTGTATCCCGGACGATCCGAACTATCGTGAGTCGCATGACGAACTGATGACCAAGTACCAGAACCTGCACGGCTAAACGGGAGGCATGATGACCGCAACAGACAATGAAATGCGTTTGCGTCCGATGGTAGCGAGTGACCTCGAGCAGGTCGTGCGCCTGGATCGCACCAACGGCGGCGAGGTCAGAACCGGCTTCTTCGAACGCAGACTGCGGGCGGAGCAGGCGCGTCCCGAGGGATTCTTCTCCTGTGCCGCGCAGTCGGGCGATCAGGTGGTGGGTTTCATCCTGGGGCACCTGCTCGACGGCGAGTTCGGGGTCAAGGGCAAGGTGGCGGTGCTTGATGCGATCGGGGTCGATCCTGAACTGAGGCGCCGCGGCCTTGCGCGCACCTTGCTTGACGAATTCGACCGCAGTGCCCTCGAACGAGGCGCCAGTGAAATGCGAACTCAGGCGGAGTGGGACCAACCCGGCCTGGTCGAGTTTTTCTCTGCCGCTGATTTCAGGCTTGCGCCACGCGTCATACTCGAGCGCCCCACCGAATTCGTGAGCTTCTGAGAAGCTGCCCGAAACAGGAACCAAGACGGAGACCAACGATGTCCAGTCGCCCCCATCCCACAACGAAACAGCTCCTCGACCAGTTCTCGACGGAACCCGACTACAGCGATCCGAGCCCCGACGAATTCGAGGCTTTGTCGCGCGACAAGATCCCGGTGCGTTCGCTCGCCGCCGGGGATCTCCATGCTGTTGTGCGCATCGACCGTCACGGCACCGGCACCGACCGCATTGACTACTACAGGCGCAAGTTCGACGAAGCCCTTGGAGACTCGGGTGTCCGGGTATCGCTGGTCGCCGAACAGGACGGGATGGTGGTTGGTTTCATCATGGCGCGGGTCGACTACGGTGAGTTCGGGCGTGCGGCCACCAGTGCGGTGATCGACACGATCGGTGTCGATCCGGGCATGACTGGTCGCGAGGTGGGACGTGCGTTGATCTCGCAGCTGCTGGCCAACCTCTCTTCGCTGCGCGTTGAGTCGGTGCGCACCGAGATCGAATGGAACCATTTCAGTCTGGCGCGCTTCCTGGAACGCTGCGGTTTCTATCCGGGTCAGAAGCTCGCGCTTTCGCGCACCCTGGTTTGAATTCCGCAAGGCTGGGCAGGGAGGTGCGGCATGAGGCTTGATAGCGGAATTCGTGGTCGTGTTGCCATCGTAACCGGCGGTGCGCGGGGTATTGGCCGGGTCATCACCGACATGCTGATCGAGTGCGGCGCGACGGTCCACGTGTTCGATATGGACGGCGATCATCCGGTCGCGACCGTGCATCAGATCAACGTGGCCGATTCTGACAGCGTGGGTACTGCAGTGGCTGGTCTCCCGGAACCAG
>CAYTAY010000273.1:0-3736 GCA_964435845.1 uncultured Azoarcus sp. | reverse complement strand
AACTTCCTGTTCAACGTCTGACCACCCCGTGGGGATGGCGGACGACCAGTACATCGGGCGCTTCGCCCCCTCTCCCACCGGGCCGCTGCACTTCGGCTCGATGGTCGCGGCGATCGGCGGTTTCATCGACGCCCGCGCCGCCAGCGGGAAATGGCTGCTGCGCATCGAGGATGTGGACGCACCCCGCTGCAGCCTGCAGGCAGAGAACGACATCATCGCCACTCTGGCGCGATTCGGCCTCGAGTGGGACGGTCCGGTCGTCTGCCAACGCGATCGCATCGCCGATTACCAACAGGCGCTCCAACGCCTGCGAGCCCGCGGCGCGGTGTTCGGTTGCGCCTGCACCCGTCGCGAGATCGCGGACTCGGCGCTGGCACGCGACGGCTCGCGCATCTACCCCGGCACCTGTCGCGATGGCTTGTCCCCAGGGCGCACCGCCCGCGCATGGCGGGTACGCGCGGTCGGCAACATCGCGTTCACGGACCGCGTCCAGGGCGCGCAACACGAAGTGCTGGAAGACGAGGTCGGTGACTTCGTGCTGCTGCGGGCCGACGGCTTGTTCGCCTATCAGCTCGCGGTCGTGGTCGATGACGCGACCGACGGCATCACGCATGTGGTGCGCGGTGCAGACCTGCTCGACTCGACCGCCCGCCAAATCCATCTGCAGCGCCTGCTCGGCTATCCGACGCCCGAGTACGCCCATCTGCCAGTGGCCGTGAATGCCGCGGGCGAGAAACTCTCCAAGCAGACACTCGCGCCTGCGCTCGGCGACGACTCGGTGGAAGCGACATGGCTGGCGGTGCTGCGCTTTCTCGGTCAGAATCCGCACGAGGCGCTTGCCGGGGCCGGGTTGAACGAAATCCGCGCCTGGGCAGTGGCGAACTGGTCCCCGGCCAGAGTCCCTGCGCAACGCGTCGCGATAGCGCCCAGCGCCTATCTCGACTAAACCGAACCAGCGGCGCACCAGGCGTGCAAACGGGCACGTCCAACCGAGGTTTCTAGGATGATTGACGATATCGCCGGCCTGCGCAGCCTGCTGCTCGAGACCCGCAGCATCGCGGTGGTGGGCTTGTCCGCCAACTGGCACCGCCCCAGCTTTTTCGCGGCCAAGTATATGCAACAGCGCGGCTACACCATCGTGCCGGTCAATCCGGCCTACGACGAGGTCCTGGGCCAGAAGTGCTACCCCAGCCTGCGCGACATCCCGGAGCCGGTCGACATGGTCGATGTGTTTCGCAAACCCGAGGACGTGCTGCCACTGGCCGACGACGCGATCGCCATCGGCGCGAAGAGCTTCTGGATGCAACTCGGCGTAATCAACCCGGAGGCGGCCCAACGCGCCGAAGCCGCCGGCATGAAAGTCGTCATGGACCGCTGCGTGAAGATCGAATATGCCCGATTGTTCGGCGGCCTGAACTGGTTCGGCGTCAATACCGGCGTGGTGTCGGCCAAGCGCCCTCCAGTGCCGCCCCGAGGCTGATCGTTACATCGTGTCAGTGCTTGCCGCCAAACCCGGCCACCCCGATCGCCAGGCGCACGAACTGATACGCGAGCCAGCTCGCGAGCCGACGCATCAGGGGCAGTCGGCGCAGCGCCTCGTGACGTAGCTCGACGGTTCCCTCCCGCATCGCGGCTTCGAGGCTTTGCCGCAATTTCTGGGCAAACGCGATGTTGTCCACGACAACGTTGGCCTCGCGCGCCAACAACAGGCTGAAAGGGTCGATATTGCTCGACCCGACGGTCGCCCAACGCTCGTCGATCACCGCGACCTTGGCATGCAGGTAACTGCGGTGATACTCGTACAGCCGGATACCCCTGCCGATAAAATAAGGGTAGAGTGCGCGGGTTGCATAGGACAACACCGGGTGGTCCGACAAACCCTGTAGCAGCAGCTTGACGCTGACACCGCGCGCCGCCGCGACCGTCAGTGCCTGGCGAAAACGCCTGCCCGGAAAGAAGTACGCACTCGCAATGATCACCTCGTGACGTGCCGCTGCAATCGCCGTCAGATAGGCGTCTTCGATATCGCGGCGATGGCCCAGGTTGTCGCGAATCACGAAGGCGGCTCTGATCTCGCCAGCACGGGCGACATGCACCGGCACACGCGGGCGCACAGGCTGACGCTGGCGCAGGTTCGCCCACGACACCAGCCACCACAGGCGCCGCACGCTGGCGACCACGGACGCCAACACCGGCCCCCTGAGATGCACCGCATAGTCGTAGCGCGGATGGACCGAGCCGCGCACTGGCACGTCGTCGATGATGTTGATGCCGCCCACGAACGCCTCGCGCGCGTCGATGACCGCGATCTTGCGATGCAGCCGGCGCAGGCGGTGGCGACGCAGCGACAGTGCGCGAATTTCCGGCCGGTAGATCAGCACCGACACGCCGCCGGCTTCCAGCACTTTCTGCAGATACCCAACGAAGGGAAGGCCGCCAAAGCCGTCGACCATCACATTGACCGCCACACCCCGCCTCGCCGCCCGGCACAGCGCGGCGGCGGTCCGCCGCCCGGTCTCGTCATCCTCGAAGATATAGGTCTCGACATGGATTTCGTGGCAGGCGCGGTCAATCGCCGCCTCCAGCGCCGGGAAATACTGCAGGCCGCATTCGAGCAACTCGACATGGTTGCCCTCGCAAAAATCCGTCACCCGGCAAACTCCAGCTCCGCCGTCAGCGCTGCATGGTCCGAAATACGCGACCAGGGCAGACCGGAATGCACTTGAGCCGCATGGACGTCGAAGCCACGCACGTAGATGCGATCCAGGCTCAACACGGGCGCACGGCTGGGGAAACTCTTCGCGAGACGTCCGATGCCGGTACGAAAGGCTTCGACCAGCCCCAAGCGCTTGACCAGCAGATACTCGGCACGATCCCGCCAATCGTTGAAATCTCCCGCGATGATCATCGGTGCATCATCGGCTGCGAGCTGCTCCATGCGTTCGGCCAGCGCCTCCATTTGCCTGCGCCTGCTGCCCGCCATCAGGCCGAGATGGACGCAGACACAATGCAGCACCTGATCGCTGCCCGGCAACTCCACCTCGCAGTGAAGCAGCCCGCGGCGTTCAAAACGGTGGTCGGAGACGTCCTGGTTGTGCTCCGACAGGATGGACAGGCGGCTGAGAATCGCATTGCCGTGGTGTCCGTGGCCGTAGACCGCATTCCTGCCATAGGCGGTCTGGTGCCAGATCTCCTCGGCGAGAAATTCATGCTGCGGATTCAACGGCCAGTTCGCATGGGTGATCTCGTGACGCACATGCATGCCCTGCACTTCCTGGAGAAACACCAGATCCACATCCAGGGTACGCAGACGCTCACGCAGGTCATGGATCACCATGCGGCGGTTGAACTGGGAAAACCCCTTGTGAATGTTGTAGGTGCAGACCCTGAGTTTCATGTCGGGACTCCGAAGGCGCGTGGCACCGACGCGGCCGTTATAATCATGTTCCAACACTTCATATATGCCAAATTCCAGATGAACAGAATGCAGGTCGTGTATCGGGTTGCGATCTCGGCCGGAGAGGTTGAAGCGCGCGCCCGGGCCATCGCAGTCGAACAAAGCATCGAGATGCCGCCGCATGCGGTGCGCAACCACCGTGTCAGCGCCGAGGTTGTGGGCAGGGTCGAGCACATCGTCGCGGACGGGCCGGATCACTTTCTGGTGACGCTCAGCCTCGCCCTCGAAACCACCGGCTTCGAAGCCGGCCAGATGATGAACATGTTGTTCGGCAACAGT
>CAYTAY010000272.1:0-3760 GCA_964435845.1 uncultured Azoarcus sp. | reverse complement strand
TCAGCGCGATGTTGAGGTCGCGCTGGGTGTTCTCGATGACCTTGGCGGCCTCGGCGACCTTGATCGAGCTTGCCGGATACACGCCCGCGGTGATCACCGAACCGTAGATTTCGCTGACCTTGGCAAGAGTCTCGGACGTGTCGCCGGAGACCACCTTGACGATCTTCGTCAGGGTACGTTCCTTGTCGCCCGGATTGATTCGCTCGGGCGAGTAGCCGACGAAGAAGCCCTCCTTCCAGCGCAGGCCGGACTCCCGCTCGAGGATCGGGATGCACACCTCCTCGGTGGCGCCGGGGTAGACCGTGGACTCGAACACCACGATCGCGCCCGGCTTGATGTGCCGGCCGACGGTTTCGGAGGATTTGACCAGCGGCGTGAGGTCGGGCTGGTGGGCCTGGTCTACCGGCGTGGGCACCGCCACGACGATGAAATCCGCCTCGGCGATCACCGACGGGTCGGTGTGGCAGGCCAGCAGTGTTGCAGCACGCAAATCCTCGGACGACACCTCTCCGGTGGGGTCGATGCAGTCGCGATAGGCAGCGACCTTGTGCGCGGACAGGTCGAAACCCAGGGTGCGGTATTGCTTGCCGAACTCAACCGCGAGCGGCAAACCCACGTAGCCCAACCCGATGACGGCGATTGTTGTCATATTCGTGTTCCGATACTCAGCATAAAATGGTTTGTGATGATGCTTCTGGAGGTCCCCGGTTCGACTCAGAGGCCCTCTTTCAGGCGGGCGGCCTCCTGGCTGATCGGACTACCCTCCGGCGCGAGCCGAATCACCTCATCCAGTTCTCGAACTGCGTCTGAATTGCGCGTCATCTTGATGAAAGCCTTGGCCAGGTTGAGCCGCAGGACCGGCTGCTCGGGCGCGGCATCCACCGCCTTGCGCAAATTGCTCAAACCCTGCTCGTGCTGGCCGGCCTCGACCTGCAACATGCCCAGCGTGTCTAGAATCGCGGCGTTCTCCGGCGCCAGTGCAATCGCACGCTCGGCGAGCGCAATCGCGTCGTCCCGGCCCAGTTGGCCCGCAACCCACGCCAGATTGTTCAGAATCAGCGGGTTGTCGGGCTGCAATTCGACAACCGTTCGGTACAAGGCCTCGGCCTCATCGAAGCTTGAACGCGCGAGCGCCTGTTCGGCCAGGTACGCACGCATCATGACGTCCTGCGGGTGCGCTGTGAGCCAGCGGGTTGCGACGGTGTCGGCCTCTGCCTGTTTGCCCGCACCGAGTAGCGACCGGTGCTCCTTGACCGCTACGTCAGCCGCGCCACCTCGCTCGCGCGCCGAGGCGAAGGCCAGCGCAGCCTCATCCCAACGCCCGGCCGCAGCGTGCACATCGCCTTCGAGGGCATAACCGATCAGCGCATCCGGGCGTTGCTGCTGCACTTCGCGCGCCACCGCTACCGCCTCGTTGCTCTTGCCCTGCTCGGCCAGCACCGCGACCAGGCGTTGCCGGGCGTCGAGCCAGTCTCCGCGCAGGCCAAGCGCTCGTCTAAGAGACTGCTCGGCGCCCTCGCGGTCGTTGGATGCACGTTGCACTTCGGCGAGAACGAGCAAGGGTGCCGGCGACTGTGGCTGCAGGCGAACCAGACGGTTCAGGGTCGAGATCGCCTGCTGGCGGTCGCCCATCGAGAACTGGATCTGTGCGAGCACACCCAGGACCGTCGGATCGTCGGGCTCGGCAACCGACAGTTCCTGGGCAATCGACAGCGCCCGGGGCAGTTCGTTGGTCAATACCAGCTGGCGCGCCAGTGCAGTGCGGGCCGAACGCGCAGCCGGGTTGGCGCCGACTGCCCGCTCCAGCGTTGCCTTGACCTCATCCGGGGTCGCACCGGTCTGGCGCTGAAGGTCGGCCATGACGATGTAGGGGTCGGGGCGAGCCGGATCACGGGCGATGATCGCCTCGAAACGCGCTTTGGCGTCATCCGGCCGGTTCTGCGCGAGATCGATGCGGGCGAGGTTGACGGCTGCCGAAAGAAAGCCCGGCTCAGCTTCCAGCGCCTTTTCGAAGGCTGCCCTTGCGCCGCTCAGGTCGCTTTGGGCGAGCAGGATGCCGCCCTTGAGGTTGTGGGTCTGCGGATGGTCAGGCAGTTTGCGGGCGAGTTGCTCGTGAGCGGACAAGGCCTTGTCGAATTCACCGGCACGCAGATGCGCGAGAATCAGTGCGACAACCGGTTGCGCAGCGGTGTCGTCAAGCGCAGCCGCCGCTTCCAGGTCGGCAAAGCCGGCTTCTGCCTCGCCACCGGCCATCCGCGCAAGGCCCAGGCTGGTGCGCGCTCGCACGTCATCGGGGTTTGCAGCACTGACCCGCGCAAAATAATCCGACGCTCGATCAAAGTCCCCCGAGGCAAGGTAAATCTGCCCTGCGAGATTCATCGTCGGTAGATCCTCGAGGTCACCACCAAGCAACGGCTCCAGGGTCTCGCGAGCCCGGGCGGCATCGCCGGTCGCGAGGTACGAGGCAGCAAGCGCACGCCTCGCAAGCGGCTGACCGGGCGCCCGCGCGACCACGCGCTCGAGATGCTGACGCGCGCGCACATGATCGTTCAAGCGCAAGTGAATGTTGCCGGCCAACAGATCCGCCAGCAAGTGGTTGGGAACCTGGCGCAACACCTCGTCTACGCCCTCCCGGGCCGCTTCGAGATTGTTCTTGCGAAAATCCATGAACGCCTGCAGGTACAGCGTACCCGGCTGGTTGCGCGCCACCCGCGTCATGGCCTCGAGGCGCGACTCGGCCTCTTCGAAACGCTCCTGCTCCAGCAGCATGGAAACCAGTGCGTAGTGGTAATTCACTGCGCCGGGCTGGGCCTCGATCGCCGCGTTGAGTGCAGCGATCACGTCATCGGGTCGCTGCTGGGCCCGGAATACTTCGGCCCTCACACCGTGGGCATCGGCATTGCCTGGCTCTCGCGCAACGACCGCGTCGGCCTCGGTCAACGCGGCGTCGAAATCACCCGAAAAAAGCATGGCACGGGCCAGACCGACACGGGCGCCAGCATCATCAGGGTTGGCTGTCAGCGCAGATTCGTAGAAGTCGCGCGCGGCCTCTACCTCAGCGCGGG
Source organism: uncultured Azoarcus sp. (assembly GCA_964435845.1). GTDB lineage: Bacteria > Pseudomonadota > Gammaproteobacteria > Burkholderiales > Rhodocyclaceae > Azoarcus_F. Next base: position 695 of record CAYTAY010000272.1, on the reverse strand, counting down.
CGAGTTGGGCATCACCCACGTTACCGAGGATGCGGGCCTGAGCCGCAGCATCGTCGACCGTGACGTTGGCAAAGTCGCTGACCACCCGGTCGAAATCACCCGCCAAGACCATTGCCCGAGACAGCAGTGGCAACACATCCCTGGCCGGGTAACCAAGCTCCGATGCGCGCCGCAATTCGCGCACCGCGCCAGGCACATCACCCTGCTGGAGATAGACCGAACCCAGCAGGTATCGTGCCTCCGCTATCGTGCCATCCTTTTGCAGGGCATTCTTCAGTTGAATGCTTGCCGCGTTGATGTCGTTCGTCGCCAGGTAGTCACGCGCCGACGAAAGCATGTCATCCGGCGACTGTCCGCATGCGGACAGTGTCACCGACAGGCACAGCATCATCACCAGCCGCGCCGGCGTCACACGTGCTCGCCGGCCGAACTTCATGCGGGTCGAATCAGCCATCGTGATTTTCCTTCTTCAATCCGAATCTGTTCATCATGTCGTACAACGACGGCCGGCTGACCCCGAGGATTTCGGCCGCGCGCGCAATGTTGTTGTTGGTGCGGGCAAGAACCCGAATCACCGCCTTTTTTTCCGCTGCCTCTCTGACCTGCCGGAGATTGAGTATCTCGAGCGCTTCCTCGACCGGCTCAAGGCCCAGGTCGTCGGCCGTGATGCGCTCTCCGTCAGCCATGATCACCGC
>CAYTAY010000271.1:0-3770 GCA_964435845.1 uncultured Azoarcus sp. | reverse complement strand
CCACGCGATCGAAGACCCGGAACACGAACATCAGGCCGTAGCGGTTCTGGGGCAGGTCGAAGCGCTCGCGCACGCCGTCTTCCTTGTAGATCGCGTCGCCGCGATTGCGGTACAGTGCGAGCACATGACCGGTTTCGACGCCGTCGCGGGCACCGACGTTGAGCGTGACCACGTTATGTCGACCGGTGACTTCCACACCACGGTAGATTCCGATGAGGCGTCCGTCGATGTCGATCTCGGGGGCTCTGGGCACATGCGAGAACACCCGCGGGCGCTCGCTTGCGAGCACCCGGTCGCCACTGCCGATTTCCTCGATTGCGGTGATGATTTCCAGCGTGGCAGGTACGCCGCCGAAGCGGATGCGATCTCGGTCGCCTGCGCCCTCGGGTAGCCAGGGGTCTTCGCCGGGAGCGAGTTCGCTGGGGTGGCGCCATTGCCCCGGAGGCAGGATCATGTCTACTTCGGGCGGCGGCTCTCCGGCCGCGACCACGCGGGCGCTGCCGAGGTACTGCGCCTCGTAGGCGAGCAGTTCTTTGGTGAAGGGGTCGATCAGCGGCTTGGCTTTGCGGAATACTTCGAGCGTGCCGCTGCTGACCTGAACGTCCTTGGCGAACACGGTGTCGCCATTGCCCATGAATACGCGCTGCTCCTCGGTGGCGACGATGGTGCCGGCGCCTGCGAGCATGGCTTCGTCGACGACCAGCGGACGGGTCAGGAAGGGCTCGATGTCACGCAAGGGGATGCTGCTGATCGCCGCATCCAGCTCTTCGTGATAGACCTGCGGTGACAGTCTCTGGTCGCCACCTATACGCCGCCCGATGCTCAGGTAGGGGCCGCTGCGGTCGAGCATGATGACCTGCCCTGGATAGATCAGGTGCGGATTGCGGATCTGATCGCGGTTCAGGCGCCAGACTTCCGGCCAGCGCCAAGGCTGTTTGAGGAAGCGGCCGGAGATTCCCCACAGCGTATCGCCGCGGACCACGGTGTAGGTGTCGGGTGCGTCGTCGGCGATCTCGACCGGCTGCGCCAAGGCCGGCATGCTGAGCAGGGTCAGTGCGACGAACAGGATAGGGAATATAATGCGCATCATTGCTCGCTTCCGAATGGAGCAGACCGGAACAAGCCCTGGTCGGAACATGTTTGTAAGACCAAGGTCCAATCCGCGAACGTTCAATTGCCATCAGAATACGCGGAAACTTGCCCGATGGCATGCCAAAGCACTTGAAATTCTGCACGTAATGTCTTAACCCGGCAAGCATTCACATGGCTTTATTACCGATTTTGAGATACCCGGACCCCCGGCTTCACCTCAAGGCGAAGCCGGTAGAGAAGGTGGACGATGGGATCCGACGCCTCGTCGACGACATGGCGGAGACCATGTACGAGGCGCCCGGCATCGGTCTTGCGGCAATTCAGGTCAATGTCCAGAAGCGGGTCATCGTCGTCGACGTGAGCGAGGACAAGTCCAGCCTGATGGCCTTGATCAACCCGGTCATTGTCGAGCGTCGTGGCGAGCAGACCTGCGAAGAGGGTTGTCTTTCGGTACCCGACATCTACGAGAAGGTCACCCGCGCCGAAGCGGTAACCGTCGAGGCCCTCGGTCGCGATGGCAAGGCTTTCCGCATTGAGGCCGACGGCCTGCTTGCGGTCTGCATCCAGCACGAGATCGACCATCTCGACGGCAAGGTCTTCGTCGAATACCTGTCCAGCCTGAAGCTGAACCGGATCAAGACCAAGCTTGCCAAGAAAGCACGGATCACCGCTTGAGCAGGCGCAGCTTGAAAGTGGCATTTGCCGGCACGCCCGAGTTCGCCGCCCGGGCGCTCGAGGCGATCATCGCCGCCGGCTACCCGCTACCGCTGGTTCTCAGTCAGCCGGACCGCCCCGCCGGGCGCGGCATGAAGCTGGTCGCCAGTCCGGTCAAGCAGGCGGCCCTGGCTGCCGGCATCCCGATCGACCAGCCGGAGAAGCTGCGTAGCGAGGTGCAGCGTGCGGCACTCGCGGCCTGCGAGCCGGACGTGCTCGTGGTGGCTGCGTATGGGCTGTTGCTGCCGGGCGAAGTGCTCGAAATGCCTCGTCTGGGCTGCATCAACATCCACGCTTCGCTGCTGCCGCGCTGGCGTGGTGCCGCCCCGATCCATCGTGCGATCGAGGCCGGCGATGCCGAGACCGGCATCACCATCATGCAGATGGACGAGGGCCTCGACACCGGCCCGATGCTGCTGCGGCGAGCGCTGGCGATCAGTCCGGAGGACACCACCGGAACGCTGCATGACAGGCTCGCGTCACTTGGCGCCGTGATGATCGTCGAAGCCCTCGATGCGCTGGAAAACGGCGGGCTGCCGGCCGAGCCGCAACCGGACGAGGGTGTCACCTACGCGGCGAAGATCAGCAAGGCTGAGGCGGCGATCGACTGGCGTCGGCCGGCGGTCGAGATCGAGTGTCGGGTCCGCGCCTTCGACCCGTTCCCGGGCGCGCTCACCCGCATGGGCGACACCCAGGTCAAGGTCTGGCGTACGGCGGTCGAGCAGGCCGAAGGCGAAGCCGGCACCGTGCTGTCCGCCGCCGATGACGGGATCGTGGTGGCCTGTGGCGAGCAGGCGCTGCGTTTGACCGTGCTGCAAAAACCCGGCAGCCGGCGGCTTGCAGCCGGGGAATTCCTGCACGGCTTCCCGGTCAGTGCCGGAGAGCGGCTTGGTGACGAACCTGATCAGGCTTGAAAAGTAGCGCCATCGCCCTCATTTCTCCAGACATGTTAATCATTTACGGAAAATCCTGCCATGTTCGGTAACTGGATGAAGACCTCTATCCTGATGGCTGGCATCGTCGCGCTGTTCGGCGCGGTCGGTGCCGCTATTGGCGGCCAGCAGGGCATGCTGATTGCCCTGGTGCTCGGCGGTGCGATGAATGTCTGGGCTTACTGGTTTTCGGACAAGATGGTGCTCAAGATGTACAACGCACGCGAGGCGGATGCGACCTCCTCGCCGTATCTTTACAACATGGTGCGCGAGCTCGCCCAGCGCGCGGAGCTGCCCATGCCCAGGGTGTACATCATCGACGAGGCGCAGCCGAACGCGTTCGCCACCGGTCGCAACCCGGACAACGCCGCGGTGGCGGCGACGACCGGCATCATGCGCATGTTGTCCGAGCGCGAGCTGCGCGGGGTGATGGCGCATGAGCTCGCGCATGTGAAGAATCGCGACATACTCATTTCGACCATGTCGGCGACGGTTGCGGGCGCGATCTCGATGCTTGCTCAATTCGGCATGCTTTTCGGCGGTCGCGGCGAGAACCGGCCGCACCCGGTATTCGCGATCCTGATGATGATTCTCGCGCCTATGGCGGCGATGATCATCCAGATGGCAATCTCCCGCACTCGTGAATACGGGGCGGACCGCGGCGGTGCGGAAATCTCCGGCGATCCGGAAGCGCTGGCCAGTGCGCTGGCCAAGATCGAGACCTACGCCAAGGGTATCCCCATGGAGACCGCCGAGCGCCATCCCGAGACCGCTCAGATGATGATCATGAATCCGCTTTCCGGTAGCATGCGCGGCCTGTTTTCGACGCACCCGGCAACCCAGGAACGGATCGCCCGCCTGCGGGCGATGGTCGGGCGGATCTGACCCGGCCGGTCCGCGTCGGCACGCGACGAATGGTCGCCCCGGGACGGACTGCCGTCAGCGAACGCCGGCATGGCTTGGTCGGGCGCGTGCGCCGCTCGGTCAGGATCAAGCTCCTTGTATTGGTATTGGCGCCGCTCCTTGCGGGCG
>CAYTAY010000270.1:0-3864 GCA_964435845.1 uncultured Azoarcus sp. | reverse complement strand
CGAGCGATGAAGTGGCGGGCGGGGTCCAGGCGCCCGTGGCCGGCGCCGAGGCTTCTGTGCTCCTCGGCATCCGCCCGCGCGGCGCGGAAGTGGCCGCAGGCGATGCGCAGATTCGGAAAGTAGGGGAGCTCGGTTCGCTCCGGTGCCGGCCGGCGCAATGGGATCACGTTGCTCCCGTCGCCGCTCGAACTGCGCCGGGCTTCGTAGGCGGCGAGCCGGTAATCGACCAGCTCCTGCGTCATGTCGGCGAAGGGCTCCAGGTGTTCCGAAACAATATCGAAGCTGGGCTCGAAACGCTGCTCTCGCACCCGGAAGTAGGTACGAGCTCCCGCCGACTGATTGCCGCCAACCCATGCATTCACCGGGTTGTCCCGCCAGTAGCGCTGCCATGCCTGGCTGCTTCCCTCCAGCGTGTCGCCAAGCGACTCCGGCAAATCCACCAGCAGCGGCCGGCGACGCTGCAGCACTTCCCACGACCGCTCCGCCAGTTCGGCCAGATCAGGCGGCCGATGCCAGCCGTCGAGCTCCTGATCGGCCTGAGCGGATAAAGCCTTTGTCGGTCGGCAATGCGCCGGTCAGCGGCCGTTCAATATGTGATTCACTTCGAACGGCAGCTTCGCTTGCCGATGAACTCACACTACCGACCTAATGCTGCGACAGAGCTTTCAGTAAAGCAGTCGTTCAACGTCTGATGTCACCGGCGCTGCGCGGCTTCAAAGTGCAATCCGTCAAAACGACGACAGGCACAGTGAGGCTGTTTACCACCATGCCCGGCGCGCAAAACATCGAATGGGATTTCCGTTATTGCAATGCTTGCACTTTTGACTAGAATGCAAGCATTGCAATCAGATGGAGCGTGTGATGGCGACCAATCTTGTCGTTCGCAACATCGAGCCTTCGGTCGCACAGGCCTTGAAAGAGGTGGCGGCGCGGCACGGGCGAAGTGCTGAAGCGGAGCACCGGGAAATCCTTCGGGCGGCGCTCGCCCGACCGGCACGCCGAACCTTCAAGGACGTGCTGGCTTCAATGCCCGACGTCGGAACCGACGAAGACTTCAACTTCAGGCAGGCCTGATGTACCTGCTCGACACTAACGTCATCAGCGAGCTACGCAAGGGTGGTCGCGCCAATCCAGGCGTGACCACCTTTTTCGCGACATTGGCGCCGGAGGACATCTATCTCTCGGTGGTGACCATCGGTGAGATTCGCCGAGGGCTGGAGAACGTTCGTGCCCGAGGAGACCGTGAGCAGGCGGAGCGGCTCGAAACCTGGCTGGATAAGGTCGTCACCGACTTTTCCGACCGAATTCTCGGCTTTGACCTCGAGTGCGCTCAGGTCTGGGGCAAGCTTATGTCGCTCGGTCCACAGCATCCCATCGACAAGCAGATTGCGGCCATCGCGCTCATCTACGACCTGACCGTCGTCACGCGCAATACGGAAGATTTCGTCTCGACCGGCGTACGCGAGCTCAATCCCTTCAGATAGGGCTGACGGCCGGTAGCCGGTCGCCGAACTTCGGAGGGAGGCGTTGACGCGAGGTTTCCGCCTGGGCGAACCGGGAATGCATAGATCGGCGGCTGAATCGCCCTGGGTTTCCCAAACACCCTTGTGCCTCACAATGAGGTGTTATGAAGGTGTTGATAGAAACGAAGAAGCCGCAGCGCCGATACCGCGTTGCAGGGATGGTCTCGAAGCTCGGGGCTGCTTATGCACTTGCCGAAGGCATCTTGCGCATCAGAGTGCGCCGTTGGCCGCAGCCGGTTCTGAGTAGCCGTGGCGAGATCTGTCTCCCGATAGTGAGCCGCCGACGGTGGAAGAGTCCGGTCCACACCGAGTCAGGCAACACCGTAAACTGACCTGTTGTCTGCCTCGAGTGCAAGGCGTCGAGGCCTGCCGTCCAGCCAGCGTGGCCGCTGAGCGGGAGGTACAGGCACCATTGCCGGCCCACGTTTGGCACATGCTGACCGTCGGCTGTGGCCGATCAGAAGCTCTTCAGCCCCGCCACAAGAGGATTGATAGTATTGCTAGGGCATTTCGGCTCTTGAGGGTCGACCGTGACCGATTCACGAAGATGCAGCGTTCAGAGGCGTTATCATGCGTTCCGACTATGACGAATGAGCTGACGCATGCGGTCGCTAGACCGCACACGTATCGCAGCTGATCCCTATGGCACGACGACGCAAGAAGCAAGAACCCGGACTCCTCGAGATTGCCGCAACTTCCGACTGGAAAATCGGCGGTGCAATTGCGTTGGTTTGTGTTGTGGGCGCGGCTTTCGTCATACCGGCCTTTTTCTCCTCTTCGCCCATGCTTGCCGGGGTGGGTGCTCTATTCTCGACGCTTGCCTGGATCATGGCTGCGGCGTTTGGCTTGATCTCCGTCGTTCGGCTGGTCAAGAAGGTTTCGCTAGGGGCCGCGCGTGGTGAGACAAGCTCGCGCAGCATAGTGGTCTCGCCTGGAGACAGAGCCCTATTCGAGCGCCATCAGAAGCGCACGCAGGCGGTGCCTGTGGAGCAAGTCGTGTCTCGGGCCGAGGCGGAGGTGCGCCCTCGCAAACCTTTGACCTGGTCCTTCGACGTTTTGGATCGTGTCGAGTGGAAGCGTTTTGAAGACCTGTGCTGCGAGTTCTACCGTGAGAAGGGCATCAAGGCGGTGACGACTCGGCTGGGGGCTGATGGTGGGGTAGATATTCGGCTCTTTCAGGATTTAGCGGACTCGGAGCGGATGACATCCATTGTGCAATGCAAGGCTTTGTCCAAGCAGGTCGGCGTGGCGATGGTGAGGGAGTTGCGTGGGGTGATGGCGCATGAAGGTGTGGAGAGTGCCTTTTTCATGGCGCCGAATGGGTTTACTGAAGACGCGGTGGCGTTTGCGCGTGCAAACCGAATCCACTTGCTGGACGGCAAGGGCTTTCTGCACATGATCCAGCGTTTGCCGGATGAGGCACAGCAGCGCTTGCTGGCATTTGCGACCGAGGGCGACTGGACGTCACCGACGTGCCCGGCCTGCGGGGCGAAGATGGTGGAGCGGCCGGGCAAAGGGCGGTCGTTTTGGGGGTGTTCGACGTATCCGCGTTGCTGTCAGACGATGCCGATGCGTTCAAAGAGTCGCTAAGGTCAGTTTCGAACGGAGCATGTCGCCGCTCTGGTGGCGCGACTTGTCAGCTCTGGGAAGCCGGTTCAAGGGACACGTATTTCTTAGCTTATTATCACGTTCGTAGGAGGAATGGTTTTGATGAAGAAGGCAATGGTGACGCTCTTGACCGCGTCGTTGCTCAGCTTGGGAGGGTGCGCGGCCAGCGGTCCGAGATACCAAGAGGTTGGCTCTTTCAATGAAGGCCTGGCTCCTGTTCAGGCGGCAAATGGCAGATGGGGCTTCATCAACGAAAGCCAGCGGCTTGTTATTCCCGCCCGCTTCGAGGAAGTCAGAGATTTCGAGAATGGGAGAGCCGCTGCTAAGGCAAACGGCCGATGGGGGTTCATCGACACGAGAGGGCGGTGGCTATGAAGGGTCACTGACCCAGATGCTGTAGTCAGTGTGGAAGAAGGAACGGCCACCAGCGCTTTCGCGCGGTGGCCGTTCCTCTTATCGGCTGCCGCCGATCACGCCGCCCGGAATCCCCGAACGCCGCGATGTCCGGTTGGATGCGGTTGATGCCCCTGACGATGGCGCGGATGCAGGCGGTGAGGATGTTGATGCCGGGGCCGACGCCGCAGTGCTCGCCGGGCTTGCCGATGGTGCTGCGCAGTTCGACGAAGAAACAGGCTTCGGCGCGTGGATCACCGTGGCCGGGCGCGGGCCAAGATGGCCGCGAAGTCGACGCCCGCGCCCAGCGAGCCGAAGCTGTGGCCCCAGTGGCCGGCCA
>CAYTAY010000269.1:0-3878 GCA_964435845.1 uncultured Azoarcus sp. | reverse complement strand
CTGATCAGGGTTCTGCGCAGCTCCGACTCCAGAATCTCGAGCTGAACCGCCGCCTCGGCGCGTTTGCTGCGCCCTTCATCGGCAATGCGCAGGCTCTCCTCGATGGTCGCGATCAGCGCGTCGTTGGCCTGTTTGACCGCTTCGATATCGAACACGCCGCGTTCGATCTCGCGCCGTGCCTCGACGTTGCCCTGCTTGAGGTTCTCGGCATTGGCCTTGAGCAATTCGTTGGTGAGGTCGCTGGCCGAGCGGATGGTCTGGGCCGCCTCGCGGGAGCGATGGATGGCCACCGCCTGCGCCAGTTGCTGCCGCCACAGCGGCAGGGTGTTGGCGGTGGTGGAGACGATCTTGCCGATCAACCCCTTGTTGTTCTGCTGTACCAGGCGAATGCTGGGCAGGCTCTGCATGGCCACCTGGCGCGTCAGCTTGAGGTCATGCACGCGCCGCTCGAGGGCGTCGCGGCTGGCGCGCAGATCGCGCAGGCGCTGCGCCTCGATCACCGCCTCGCCCGCTGCCGCCGCGCGCGCCAGCTCCGGGATACTGTGCTCGTCGAGCTGCCGCAGTTTCTCCTCCCCCGCCACGATGTAGCGTTCCAGGTGGTGAAAGTATTCGAGATTGGCGGCGTAGAGACGATCGAGCGACGTGATATCCGTGAGCAGTTGCGTCTTGTGCCGCTCCAACTCGTCGCCGATGGCATCGATCTGGTTGCGCACTTCCTCATAGCGCTGGAGGAACCGGGCCATCGGCTTGGCCTTGCCGATCAGGCGCGCGAACAAACCGGGCTTGCGCTGCGGGTCCAGTTCCCCCAGATCGAAGCCCCGCACCGTACCCATCATGCGGTTGAGCGCATCGCCGGCAGCCTCCCCCGTGTCCTTGTTGCGCACCCCCTCCAGCATCTCGTCGGAGATGCTGGCCAACTGCTGCTGGGCGGGAGCGCCAAAATAAAGCAGCGAATGGCTGTCATCGAGGTCGATCTCCTGAATCAATGCATCCATCGCTACGCGCTCGGTTGGAGCCGCCTGCTGGTAGCGCGCCAGCGCCTTGCCCTGCAGCAGGTCGGTTTCGATGGCCTTGAGTTCGGTCTCGTCAATCATGGTTCGTGCTCCTCCAGGATTCATTCATGCGTTAATCCAGGCCTTCGCGCCTGAGCTGGGTTTCCAGCACCTCCATCTGCACATCGAGGTCGCGCAGGTCGTGATCGAGCAGCCGCTGGTGCTGCTGCCCGAACACCTCTTCGATGGTCACCAGGATGCGGCGGAAATTGGCCTCCAGCGGATGGGTTTGCCCATCGGCATGGGCCTCGGCATAACCGCTGACCACCCGCTGGGCGCCGTCCAGATAGGTGTTGAGAAACTTGCGTGCGCGACGCAGATCCTGTGGATCGCGGGCGATCTGCGACAGAATCTCGCGCCCCAGACCGGTGATGCGGGTCAGGCGCTGGTTCAGCTCCGGCTGCCGGATGCGGCCACCCGCCTGCTCGATCGCCAGAATCTTCTGCTCGGCCTGCTGCAGCGCCGCGGTGACATAGCGGGCGTCGCCGTTCCGACTCGCCACGACGGGCGCTTGCCGGCGTGGTTCGAGGCCGTAGAGCAGAACAAAAGCCGCAAATGCGCCCGCGCCGAAGGCCAAGGCAATGGGCAAGTCGTGACCGGCACCGGCCCAGGCAGTCCAGGCCGTCGCCAGGGCGACCAGCAGCCCGCCCAGCGTCTTGAACGGCCAGCGGGTGGCGGTCTGGAATCGCTGCTGTCCTTGGCTCGCCTCCTGTTGAAAGCCGCGGCGGACCAGCATGGCGCCGGCCAGAAACAGACCGTAGCCGCCCGCGTTGACCGCCATGGCCGTGAACTGGCCACTGGCCAGCGCGATCAGCGTGGAGGGGATCAGCGGCAGGGGCAGCAGCCAGAGCAGCCGGGCCTTGCGCGGCACGCGGGCGGCCGCGTGCCGCCGGCGCTGACGGTAGTCCTGAACCACCCTGGCCGTCTGCCGCGCCTGCTGTTCCAGCCCGGCCGCACCCTTGGGCAACCAGCGGGCAGCCAGACTCGCACCCTCCCGGACCACTAATTCGAGCGCATAGAGCCACGCTGGCCGAGGTTGTTTCGCCATGGCTATACGACGCCCAACAGAGCCTGCCAGGCCGTCACACCGACGGTGCCGAACAGCAGGATCAGTCCGATCAGTTTACGCGGGATTTTTGGCATCGCGGCTTTCCTTTCACGTGATTGGCTCGCGGCGAACCGCCCGGCGCAAGCGTGCGAGCATCAGCGCCGGCCTCGAGCAGATTTTGCATGGGTCATCAGGGTCTCTCTTCAATTCGTGGTGCGTACCGTCAGCATTCGTTTCAACTCGCCGATCTCGGCGCGCAGGGCGCGCATCTCCGCATGCACGTCCGACTCGATGTGCTCACCTGCGCCCTCGACCGCCGCCTCCGCTGCCAGCCGGTCCTGCTCGCCCACCGTCTGCATGGCGTTGACGATGATGGCGATGAACACGTTGAGCATGGTGAAGGTGGCGACCAGGATGAACGGAATGAAGAAAGCCCAAGCGTAGGGGAAGCTTACCATCACCGGCCGGACGATGCCCATGGACCAGCTCTCCAGGGTCATGATCTGGAACAGGCTGTAGAGCGAGTGGCCGAGGGTGCCGAACCATTCCGGATAGGCGGCGGCGAACAGGCTGGTGGCGATGACCGCGGACACGTAGTAGAGGATCAGCAGCACCAAGGCCATGGAACCGAGTCCGGGGATCGCTGCCAGCAGTGCTCCCACCACTTTTCGCATCGTGGGCACCATGGTCAGCAGCCGCAGCACTCGCAGCGCGCGCAGCACGGCGAAGGGACCGGCGGCCGGGATCAGCGCGATGATGCCGTGTTGTACGCGCGAGTGTTCGATGAAGGCGCGCAGTCGTTCGTGCCGGCTAGCCGATGGATAATTCACGGCACCTCCCATCAGCAATGGCCCTTTGCATCCCGCCGGCGCCGGGGAAATTCGAATCCCACGTCCGGCCTCCTGCCGACACGCCGGAACTTTGGCGCCGGACGCAGGGCCACAGACAGCAGCGCGATGCCGGCCCAGACGAGCAGGCCGAAGACAGCGAAGGCGAGCCCGTCCAGGATCAGCCAGGTGCGCGCTCGAATACTTCCCTGCCACGATGCGGCCTGCGCCAGGTTTCTTCTTGCCATCAGAACTTCTCCGGCCGCAGCACCGACACGTCGCTGACGAACAGGATCATTCCGTAGTCATCGTAGTAGCGGGTGTGCAGGTGGACAGCGATGGCATCGGCGGCCGCGGCGTCGCACACGACCTCGATGCGGATGTTGCTGCTTTCACGCCAGGCGGCGTCGCGCGCCCCTCGCCTGCCCTTGCCGCGGGCGTCGGTAATGGTGTAGCCCTGCGCACCCAGGCATCCGAGGTCTGTGACCAGGACGCTCTCCAGAGCGGCCTCGGTGATGATCGTGAGCAGTTTGCGCATCGAGCTGTTCATGAGCCTAGCCTCCGGTCAGGACGAATGCTTTCGTCGCCATGGCGTGATAGAGCGGGATGCCTACCAGTGTGTGACTCAAAATCGATCTGCCGGCTGGCCAAATAGGTGGTGGCGACGGCATAGGCACCGACGATCACCGAGCCAAAGTGGGCGGCAACGGATGCCGCGTCCGCACGGGGGAAACGCCCCATGAAGCGCAGCACCGGAAAGGCGACCAGCGGCAACAGTACGCCTATCGCCATGACCGCGAGGGCTTGCAGCGCGAGGGCGCCAAAGGGTTGCATGGCGAGTTCGATGCCGCCCTTGAGGCCGATGGAGAGCAGCACCAGCATGCTCACCAGCTCATATCCAGATCCCGTTGATCCCTGTTGTCTCCAGGATACGGACGGTTCGCCGCGCGC
>CAYTAY010000268.1:0-3901 GCA_964435845.1 uncultured Azoarcus sp. | reverse complement strand
GGCACCGACAGGAACCACACGCGGTCATGCATGTGGTGGAAGTCGTGCATGCCGTTGTAGTACTTGTTGTAGTTCGAGATCGAGTGCACCTGGGTCTGGGCATGGCGGATCTCGTCGAGCGACTGCATCAGGCAGGCGACGCGCGGCCCGGGGCCGGGGAAGGCGCGGCCGGCATGCGCAAAGCCACGGTGCGCAACATACTCGAGCGGGCTGATGCCGCTGATGAACAGCTTGACCGTGTTGACGTAGCGCGCATCGGTGACGTTGAGGTGGCCGTTGTTCTGGTTGAAGGCGTCGATGATCGCGTACAGCTTGCGCTCCTTCTCGGCCTGGTACTTCCAGTAGGCGTCCATGGTGAGGCGGAACGGGTCCTCCCACTTGTCCCAGTCGTGGATCTTGATCCCCTCGTACTGCATGTAAGGGTAGATGTCCTCCATCTTCTGGTAAGACGGCGTCCAGTCCAGACCGCGCGTCATCACCGCGTAGCGTTCCTTCAGGCCCAGCTTCTTCTTGGCAACTTGCATGTCCATGTGCGGAGTCTCCTATGTCCCTCAGGCCTTCCAGAAAAGGCGGATTTCGTCGTCGGTCTGATCGAGGTTGCCCGACATCGTGATCATGTTGACCTGCATCGACTGCAGGTCGTAGTCGTTCCCGGTGATCTCCTCGATCGTTTCGCGGCGAACGATGAGTTCGCGCTCGGCGTTGATCTTCACCATCGCGGGCTGCTCATCGACGACAGCGCCGGGGTTGTCCTGCAGGATCGCCTCGATGATCGGGCGGGTTTCCTCGTTGGTCTGCAAAGCAAGGAATACGGTCGACATTCGGGAGCTCTCCTCAGAGGGTGACGCCGGCCTTGGCCATGCGCGCATTGAACTGCTGGACCACCTCGGCCAGGGCCTCGTCGGCGCGATCACCCAATGCAATGCGGCCAACGGGCAGCAGCGCGGCAGCAGCACGGTCGCGCCAGTGCGTCAGCCAGCCGGCCATGACAGCCTTGTTCTCCGCCGACTCGCTGGCCGCGATCTTCACTGTGGCATCGACCCACTTACGGGTTTCGGCAAACCAGTCGGTCATGAACTGAGTGAGCATCGCCACCGGCGTGCCGCCCTGCGACGAGAGCACATCGTCGATGATGGTTTCGTACACCAGCGCGTACAGGAGGCCGTCGAGCGCAGCGTTCTGGGCGACGAACAACTCCACCGGGTCCTTGATGACGAAGGTGTCCTCGACGTAACGGCGCAGCCCCTGCCAGGCGTCGTCCTCCACCCAGGCCCGCTTGGCCTCCTCGAGCGACTCGACATCGCCCAGCAGCAAGCCGACACGGGTGATGTACTGCGCGATGCCGAGCTGGTCCATCGCGTGATAGATATGTGGCTGCGAGAAACCGGTACCGTAGCTGTAGGCACAGACGCTGGCATTGTTCATGTTCGAACCCCAGGCGACATGGCGCAGCGGCAGCAGCACCTTGAGCACGGTCTCTCGCACCGATTCGGGCAGCGTCGCAGCCAGACCACGGTTCTCGACGAAGTCGAAGTTCGCCTCCGCGGTATCCTGCTGCTTGGCGCGCGCCATGGTGTAGGCACCGTAGTAGAACTGGCGTGGATCCTTGAACGCGTACCAGTCCGCCATCTTGATCGCGGTACGCGAGGCATCGTAGATGTCGTGCTCAGGGTCCCAGGTCGGCCGGTAATGGAAGTTGGCCGTTTGCTGCATGTCGAGCGTGCCTTCCTGATAACGCGACGCCGGTTTGTCGCCCCCAATTCGGCGTGCGATGTTGTCGAAGGTGTGCCGCAAAGGCTTGATGGACACCGTGCGCAAATCGATCTGCATGAACTCTCCTCCTTATGATTCGTAAGCGATTCAACGGAATCGCTGGTGGGTTGCCTGGTGCAGGCTCCAGTTCCAGTCGGCGTTCTCGGCCGCGTCCGAGGCCTCGCGAGGACCGAGATGGATGACCTCGTTGGCTTCGCAGAACGCCTTGAACGCCTCGGCTGGAAGCAACATCTCGGCGAACAGATCCGGCTCTCCGATCGCAAACTCGAACTCGATGAAACCGTCGGGTCTCCGCTCGATGAGGCGCACGTACTTTCTACTGACGTCGATCACAGGCGCTTGCTTGTCCATTTGCCGAGGTACCTCCCGTTCGAACTGGTGAATGCTGGGGTGCTTCTGCAGGGAGCTAAACAAATTCCGTGCCAATCTCACAACTCCGAGCATTTACGCGCACTAAGCCAGGTTCTCGAGATTTACAGCGGAGACGGAGGAAGATTCCTGTTGATGAAATGCTCAATCAGAAAACTCGCTTGATCATTTGATCAATTCCCTTTATTGCCATGCACCATGAAAAAAGGGCTGGTACGCCAACACGTACCAGCCCTTTCGCAACCCGACCAGGCCCGGACTACGCCTGCCTTGGCCCATCCACCGCGGGCCTCTTCAGCGCCTTCAACATCTTGCCCTCCACCTTGAGCTCGAGGTCGCTGTCAGGGAATAGCTTGCAAGCAAGAACAATCCCGACCGCCTCTTCCGCCTCACTTACGCAGGCCCTGCTCATCTTGCGCGTATGGTAACGGCCGGTGGTCACCCGCACCTTGCAGACGCCGCAGCCACCACCGCGACAGCCCACCGGAATGCCCTTGCGCCCCAAGACCTCCATCGCCCGCAACACGTTATCGTCCGCGCCACAGCGCACGAACTCACCGCTGTCCTCGATCAATACCGAAAACTTCTCTACCACTTTGCTCCTCCTCTTCGCCTTTCTTGTCGTACAGGTGTGAGCAGAACGTGCACCACACCTTCTCGCCACAACCCCACTCAAGAAATATACCACCCAATTCCTTTTTCTCGAGATTTTCCTTACTATTCGAACAGCGCTGGAGTTCTCCTGTACCCGTGTGTCAGGTAAGCTCCCGAATGACGTGTCGCGTACCGCTACGCGAACACCAAGGGCTCGCCGGAGAGTGAGCATTGAGGCAGGACGAGGAGGAGAGGCTTGAGTTCCATCCATTACCCGGAGAGCGCCGACTTACGCGGCCTGCTCAAGTTTGCCCCGGAAGAAGGACTGATCTGGCTGGGCGAGCACCGCATGCTGCTGCTGCATGCCGGCGCACTCTCGGAGTTACGCAAGGAGCTCATCGCGTCGGTCGGACAGGAGCAGGCACGGCGCATCCTCACCCGCATGGGCTTCGCATCGGGTATGCGCGATGCGGAGCTATCTCGCCGCACGCGCGGCTCGGCCGACCCCGCCGAGGCCTTCGTAATGGGGCCTCAGCTCCACATGCTGGAAGGCTGTGCCCGGGTTGAACCCGTTCGTCTCGAGATCAATCAGCCGGGCTGTACCTTCTACGGCGAATTCATCTGGCACCACTCGTGGGAAGCAGAAGCACATGTCCAGGCTTTCGGCGAGGTCGAGAACCCGGTGTGCTGGATGATGATCGGGTACGCCTCGGGCTATACGAGCGCGTTCATGGGCCGTTTCATTCTGTTCCGCGAAGTCGAATGTGCCGCCACAGGTGTCGAGCACTGCCGCATCGTTGGCAAACCGGTTGAGGAATGGCCGGATGCCGACCAGCTGCGCCCCTATTTCGAGGCCGACTCCATCGTTGGGCGCCTGCTTGAACTGCGTGAGGAAATCGAAGCCATGCGCAGGACCATCGCCTGTCCGCGCAAGACCCCCGATCTGATCGGCAACTCGGCCGGCTTCCTTCACGCCTATGACCTCGTCGCGCGCGCTGCGGTCACCAACGTTTCCGTACTGTTGCTCGGCGAAACAGGCGTAGGCAAGGAGCGCTTCGCACGCACGCTGCACGAGCTCAGTCCCCGCAAGGATGCCGCCTTCGTCGCGGTTAACTGCGCAGCGCTCCCGGACGAGCTGATCGAGTCCGAGCTTTTCGGGGTTGAA
>CAYTAY010000267.1:0-3915 GCA_964435845.1 uncultured Azoarcus sp. | reverse complement strand
GTCAGCCCGGACTTCGGTAATCAACAGGCGATCCGCCCGGTCGATAAACTGCCGATAGAGCTCCGCCCCACCAATGATGAAAACGCGGCCGGCGCCGTCCAGCGCGCTCAGTGCGGCCTGCGGACTGTCAAAAGCCTCGGCGCCCAGGGCGGCGAAGCCGGCATTGCGGGTTACCACCAGGTTGCGGCGGTTGGGCAGCGGACGGCCGAGCGACTCCCAGGTCTTGCGGCCCATGACGATGGGGTGGCCGCTGGTGTGTGCCTTGAAGTGCGCCAGGTCAGCCTTGAGCCGCCAGGGCAGGTCGTTGTCACGGCCAATCACACCGTTACGCGCGACTGCCGCAATGATCACGATTTCGGTCTGTTCGCTCATACCGCCACCGGCGCCTTGATGTGCGGATGCGGGTCGTAGCCTTCCAGCGTGAAGTGCTCGAACCGGAAGTCGAAGATGTCGCGCACCGTCGGGTCGATGCGCATCGTCGGCAGCGGCCTCGGCTCACGTGAGAGTTGCTCGCGGGCCTGCTCGAGGTGGTTGAGATACAGATGGCAGTCGCCGCCAGTCCACACGAAGTCGCCGGCTTCCAGGTCGCACACCTGGGCCACCATCATCGTCAGCAGGGCGTAAGAGGCGATGTTGAACGGCACGCCCAGAAAGATGTCGGCGCTGCGCTGATAGAGCTGGCACGACAGACGTCCGCCCGCCACGTAGAACTGGAAGAGGGTATGGCACGGCGGGAGCGCCATGCCCTCGACCTCGCCAGGATTCCAGGCCGACACGATGTGGCGGCGGGAGTCAGGGCTATGTGTGAGGCCGTCGATGAGTTTCGAGATCTGGTCGATGCTGCGCCCGTCGGCGGCCTCCCAGCGCCGCCACTGCTTGCCATAGACCGGGCCGAGATCGCCGTTCTCGTCGGCCCATTCATCCCAGATCGATACCCCGTTTTCCTTGAGGTAGCGGATGTTGGTGTCGCCTTGGAGAAACCACAGCAGTTCATGGATGATCGAGCGAGTGTGCAGCTTCTTGGTCGTCATCAGCGGGAAGCCCTGAGCGAGGTCGAAGCGCATCTGCCAGCCGAACACCGACAGCGTGCCGGTGCCGGTACGATCGGTTTTGCCATGGCCGTGGTCCAGTACGTGCTGCATCAGCTCCAGGTATTGTTTCATTGAGTGTTCCAGAGGTGTCGGTCACCGAATTCTACATCCATGGCTCGGGCGACAGCGGTGCCCGTCGTGCTAACGGTCAGGGAATCAGTCCACTCTAGATCATGAAAGCCGCCATGACCGTTTCCCTCACCCCCGACCCGTCTCCTGCAGGCAGGAGGCAAGGGTGCCGACAGCGAGCCGACGGGCCGCCCGACTGGAGATCGGTCACCTTGTCGCATTTCGCGCGAGTGACGGCAATGCCCGGCGCGTCGGGCAGATTCGTCGCGTCCGGCACGAGAGTGAGGGCGAGGTCTCCAGTGGCATCGAAACCCTCGCCGCACACGCTCTGCAAACGCATCTGGACGACGGTCGCGGGGCGCACGATGTCGCCGCCTGGGGCCTCTCGAGCGCGGCCAGTCTCTGCGTGTGATCCTGCCCTCCAGTTGGAACAGTGAAGCCGACATTCTGTTTCTGTCGGGCAGCAAAGGGATGCTCGAGCTGAGGCTGGCGTCGCGCACCTTCCTCGATGAAGATGCCTTGCTTGGGGTCTGCCGGGTACTCTGAATCGTTCGACTCGAGCGGGCCGTCGTGCGCAACACGCCCTGCGGTTATTTCTTCGGCTGACGGGATGCTGCTCGACCCGCATGTGCGACGTAGCGGCGTACCCGCGGCGGGCCGTCGCCGATGTGAAAACCGTGGCGGCGACCCCGCAGCCCCACGTCGGCGGCAGTGAAACGCTCGAGGCGGCGCTGATGTTCGATCCAGTTTTCGTCGAGGAAGTATTCGATGTAGCGGCCGGGCTGGGCGGCGTCGCGGAACAGTCCCCATGACAGCGCACCCTGGCGGAGTCTCGCCTGACGGGTTTCCTCCATCACCGCGTCGAAACCCTCGACCTGATCCGGGTCGATCAGGTATTCGATGGTGACCATCACTGGCCCCTCTTCCGGGCGGATGCCCACCGCCGGAGGTTCGGCCGAAGACTGCACCTTGGCCGGTGTGAGGTCTTCGTCCAGACCGGCGCCAACGCTGACGCGGTGAGTCAGCAGTAGCACCAGCGGGCCGAAGACGGCTGCCGCACAGATGGCGAACACCAGCGTGGTCTGGCTTGCGATCTGACCCCAGAGCACCGCGCCCGCCGCGATACCTCCCATCAGTGCCATCTGGTAGATCGACATCCCGCGTGCGCGCACCCAGTTCGGCAGGGCCAGCTGGGCGGCGACGGTGAGCGAATTCGCGGAGGCGATCCACGCCATGCCGGCAATCGCCATCGCCGCGACCGCGAGCGCAAACCAGGGTGAGAGCACGACGACGACAGCTGCGATTGCGTGGATGCAGGTGCCCCAGCGAACGAAACCGTCGCGGTCGATACGTCTGCGCAGCCGCTGGAGGTTGAGTGCTGCCACGATCGCGCCGCCGCCCATGGCCGCCAGCAAAATGGTGAAGCTCACCGGGCCGCCACCATGGATGTCGCGTGCGATCAGGGGCAGCAATGCGGTGAGCGAGGTGGACTGCAAAAAGAACAGGAAGATGCGGAACAGCACTTTGCGCATTCGCGGAGACTGGATCACGTGCTGCAAACCGACACGCATCGCGCCGAAGAAGCGCTCGCCTGGCAGCACGCTGGGTTCCCGCTCGCGCTTCCAGCGGATGATCAGCACGAAGGCGAAGAGGGCAAGCAGGGCGTTGATCACGAAGACGTACTGGCTACCGGCATAAGCGATGAGGGCGCCGGCGATCACCGGGCCGATGACCCGTGACATGTTCATCGCGATGCCGTTGAGCGCCAGCGCTGCCGGCAGTTCGGCGCGTGACACGACTTCGGGGACGATGGCCGCGAACACCGGCCAGCGCATGGCCATGCCGATACCGTTGGCAAAGGTCAGCGCCAGCAGCAAAGGCGCGGTGAGGCGGTCGGCGAGCACCAGTGCCGCGAGCAGCAGCGCGATGGCGGCAACATAGAGTTGAGTGAAGGCGAAGTATTTGCGGCGGTCGACGATATCGGCGAGCGCGCCGCTGGGCAGGCCGAGCACGAACACCGGCAGCGTCGAGGCCGCGCCGACCAGCGCGACCATGACCACGCTGTCGGTCAGCGAGGTCATCAGCCAGGCGGCGGTAACCTCGTTCATCCACATGGTCACGTTGGCCGCGAGCCAGGCGGTCCACAGCATGCGGAAAACCGGGTCCTTGAGCGGGCCGAGGGCGGATGGAGGTGCAGCGGTGTCGCGTTCGCTCATGGAAGGGACAGGCACGCGACCTGCGGCGCGGCCAGTGACAGCAGGCGGCCAGTGTCGCTGCTTTCGCCGCGCTTGTCACTCAAGGTGCTGGATGTTCAACCACAGAGCCCTTCCTTTACCTGTTGGAGCGGCGCAAGGCGCGATACGGACGCGGTATCGGCACCACGTCCGTTCGCTACCCATCAACTCAAACTCAAACACTGCAAGCCGACGGCATCGCATCGAGCCGATCGTGACGCTGGGTGAGGTCCTCCAGCCTCCTCGTGGGAGCCCGGCTCAGCCGGGCGATGCTGAGGCGGGCGCCCGTACTTCGCCCGGATCGTGCGATGCAGCGAGCGCCTGCGACACCTGAACCCAGGTAATCGCTTGATGAATTACGCTTGTATTGGATTCATGCGATTGCCCTGAAACTGCACGGTGCAAAAAACGCAACGCTCAGAGAGTTGACGCCGCCTCAATGGTCGCTATAATGCTCATTCCTTGCAGCGCGCTCGTAGCTCAGTTGGATAGAGTACCTGGCTACGAACCAGGGGGTCGTG
>CAYTAY010000266.1:0-3917 GCA_964435845.1 uncultured Azoarcus sp. | reverse complement strand
GGATGAACTTCGGGCGCATCATTCTGCGCAACTTGCTTGGCAGCGGCTGCGAACCGTCCCGATTGCGCATCCTGCGCCCCGGCGAGGACGAGATCGACGGTGTTCGCTGTGTCGAAGGGCTTGCGTCTCTGGACGAGAAGCTCGACCTGTTGATCGTCGCGGTGGCCGCAGACACGGTGTATGGCCTGGTCGACGAGATCATCGCCACCAATGCGGTCGAATCGGTCATGCTGATTCCGGGCGGTCTGGGCGAGACCGAGAAGAGCCGTGAAGCCGCTGCCGCAATGGCCGAACGCATCAACGCCGCCCACGGGCGCGGTGCTGGCGGCCCCATCTTTCTTGGCGCCAACTGCCTCGGCGTGGTGTCCCATCCGGGCGCCTACGATTCCTGGTTCATACCGCTCGAACGCCTGCCCAAACCGCAGAAGCATGCGCAACGCAATGCAGTCATGCTGAGCCAGAGCGGGGCGTTCATGATCACGCGCCTCAGCCACAACCCGTGGCTCGATCCGCGCTACATGATCGCGATGGGCAACCAGACCGACCTCACCCATGGCGACCTGCTGTCCTGGTTCGCAGAACGCAAGGACATCGAAACCATCGGCGTCTATGTCGAAGGCTTCCGCGACGAGGATGGTCTCGTCTTCGCCCGTGCAATCCGACGCGCGGTCGAAAGCGGAAAGCTGGTGGTGGTCTACAAATCCGGACGGAGTCCTGCGGGCCAGGCCGGTGTGATGGGGCACACTGGCTCGATTGCAGGCGACCCGGCGCTGTTCGATTCGGTGCTTCGCCAAGCCGGCGCTATCGTGACCGACAAGGTGGAAGATTTCGACGACTTGTTCTACATGGCCGGCGCTTTCCACCACAAGCGGGTCGGGCCACGGCTCGGTGCCGCCAGCGGCGCCGGCTTCGAGGCTGTGAGCGCGGCGGATTCGGTCGACGGCGAGACCTTCTCGATGCAGATGGGCACCCTCGAGGCCGACACGGTGGCGCGGGTCGAGGCCATCCTCGCCGAAAAGAAACTCGCTGCGCTGGTCGAGGTACGCAATCCGCTGGACATGAACCCCGGTGCGGACGACGACGCGCACGTGCGCATCACCGAGGCATTCATCGAAGACCCGAACATCGACGCTGTCGTGGTCGGCCTGGATCCCACCGCACCGATGGTGCGCGCGCTGGCCGAGAGCAAGCTGCGCCCGGGCTACGACATCAACGATCCGCTGAGCACGGTGCACACCCTGCCCCCGCTGGTAGAGCGCAGCGCCAAACCCATCGTGGCGGTCGTCGATGCCGGCAGCCTCTACGACGCGATGGCCGATGCATTGCGCGATCGCGGCGTGTGCGTATTCCGTAACGTCGCACGCGGCACCCGCGCACTGGTGCGCTATGTCGAGGCACGACTTGCCGCCGAGCAGATTCGCTCGAAACACTACCGGGGCTGACCATTCCAGATCCGGGCAATTGATCTTTTTCCCTCTCAAGGAGTACTCGCCATGCACGAAACCCTAGTCCCAGGCCTGGCCCTGACCCGCCGCTACGACATCGACACTGCACGCACCATCGCCTTCATGGGCGACGAGTGCCGCGTCTACTCCACGCCCTCCCTGCTCTACGACATCGAGGTGTGTTGCCGCGACCTGCTGCTCGAGCATATCGGCGAGGGCAAGGACTCGGTCGGTACACGCATCGAACTCGATCATGTCGGCGCAACACTGTTGTCGATGTGGATAGAAATCACCGTCAAGCTCATCGAGGTCAACGGGCCGGCGGTGACCTTCGATTTCACGGCTCGCGACGCACTCGAAGAGGTCGCCCGCGGTCGTCACAGCCGCTTCATCGTCGGCGTCGACAAGACCCGCCAGCGTCTGCTTGGCAAACTCGAAAAGGCACGTTCGGCCTGAGGGCGTTCGAGCTCGTTCAATCGGCGCACGGGCCGAATGCGACAGCGCTGCGGGAGCTTTCTCCATCGGGCGGATTACGCGGACGGGAGGCGTTGCGACTACAATCGGGATCCGTCCCTTTCAGCCTTGCCTGCCCATGGTCCAACGTGCCGCCAACGCCCCGATCCGCTTCGGCCTGCTCCCGGAACTGATCGGCTACCGGCTCCGTCTTGCCCAACTCGCCGTGTTCAAGGATTTCTGCGAGCACGTCGGCGGGCCCGAGATGACGCCGACACTTTTTGGCGTGCTCGCGCTGGTCGAGGCCAACCCTGGCATGACCCAGGCTCAACTTGCCGAAGCGATCCAGCTCGACCGCTCCAGCATCGGCGGGCGCCGAACAACCGGCGATCGAACGCACTCCGGCTCACCGCCGACGGGCAGGCATTGATTGCCGTACTGCTGCCAGAAGTTCATGCTCACGAGCAGCGACTGGTCCGACATCTCGACGCCGAAGAACAGAAAATGCTACGCACCTTGCTCGACAAGATCATTTCGGCCACGAGCTGATCCGATCCGCATAATTGCAACCGTCCGGCGTGTCTCGAATCACGCCGCTTACGCAGGGCCAAACCCGCACGACGGGTCGACGCCCATCCAATGAGGAAGCCTTACCCAATGAACGTTTCCGAATCCCTCCTGCATGCACTGCGCGATCATGGCGCAAAAGAAATCTTCGGTATCCCCGGCGATTTCGCCCTGTCGTTCTTCAAGGTCATCGAAGAATCGGCCATTTTGCCCCTGTACACGCTGAGCCACGAACCGGGTGTTGGTTTCGCCGCCGACGCTGCCGCCCGCATCCATGGCGGACTCGGCGTCGCCGCCGTGACCTATGGCGCCGGCGCACTCAACATGGTCAATCCCGTGGCCGGCGCCTTCGCCGAGAAATCACCGCTGGTCGTCATCTCCGGCGCCCCGGGCGCTGGCGAGCTTCACCATCAGGCCAAGACCCTGGACTCGCAGTTCGCGATCTACAGGGAAATCACCTGCGACCAAGCGCGCCTTGACGACGCCCTCAGCGCCCCCGACGAGATTGCTCGCGTGCTTGCCAGTTGCCTGCGTCAATCCCGTCCGGTCTATATCGAGTTGCCGCGCGACATGGTCGGCGTAGCGTGTGCGCCAGTCCAGCCGCTGGCGCCGGAAGCGCCGGATGCCGAGGCGCTCGCGGCCTGCGCCGACGAGATCATGGCGCGCCTCAGCGCCGCACACTCACCGGTGGTGCTGGTCGGCGTCGAGGTTCGCCGTTTCGGACTGGAGTCGCGGGTCGCCGAACTGTGCACCCGTCTGGGCATCCCCGTGGCCACCTCCATCCTGGGTCGCGGTTTGCTCGCCGAAGCGGGTGCGCCGCTGGTGGGTACCTATCTCGGCGTGGCTGGCGACAGCCAGATCACCGAACTGGTCGAGCAGTCGGATGCGCTGCTGTTGCTTGGCGTCGTGCTGTCGGACACCAACTTCGGCGTATCATCGCGCCAGATCGACATGCGCAAGACGATTCAGGCGCTGGACCACCGGGTCAGTCTGGGCTATCACGTCTATCCCGAGATCCCCCTCGCGTCGGTGGTGGACGCCCTGTTGGAACGGGTGGCCGAGGCCGGCAAGGCCCGCACCCCGACGCTCACGTCCCCCGCGTATCCGCACGGACTCGTGGCCGATGACTCACCAATCGCACCTCGCGACATCGCCTGCGCGGTCAACGATCTGATGGCCGAACACGGGCGCATGCCTATCGCCGCCGACATGGGCGACTGCATGTTCACCGCGATGGACATCGGTCCAACCGCGTTGGTTGCGCCTGGGTACTACGCGACGATGGGCTTCGGCGTGCCAGCCGGACTCGGTCTCCAGGCAGCATGCGGCGAACGGCCGCTGATCCTGGTCGGCGACGGTGCGTTCCAGATGACCGGGTGGGAGCTGGGCAACTGCCGTCGCTTCGGCTGGGACCCGATCGTGATCGTGTTCAACAACCTGTCCTGGGAAATG
>CAYTAY010000265.1:0-3926 GCA_964435845.1 uncultured Azoarcus sp. | reverse complement strand
GGGGCTGGCCGGGTCACGTCATCGACATACTCGCGGTGTTCGCGACATTGTTTGGTTTGGCTACCTCGCTCGGCCTTGGCGCTTCGCAGGCTGCCGCGGGTCTGAACTACCTGTTCGGCGTTCCCGAGGGCACCGCCACCCAGGTGCTGCTGGTCGTCGGAATCACGATAATCGCGCTGGTCTCGGTGCTCGCTGGCCTCGAGGCCGGGGTCAAGCGTCTGTCCGAGATCAACATGACGCTCGCGGTGTTGTTGATGCTGTTCATCATCGTCGTCGGCCCAACGGTCGCGATCATCACCGGCTTTTTCAACAACCTGGCGTCCTACGTACAGAACCTGCCGGCGCTCTCGAACCCGATCGGGCGCGAGGATGCAAACTTCGCCGCTGGCTGGACCGCGTTCTACTGGGCGTGGTGGATCTCATGGTCACCCTTCGTCGGCATGTTCATCGCGCGGATCTCGCGTGGTCGTAGCGTGCGCGAATTCATTTTCTCCGTGCTCATCGTCCCGTCGCTGGCCTGCGTGCTGTGGATGACGGTGTTCGGCGAAACCGCGATCGCCCAGGTGGTGCACGACAACTACACCGCCGCGGCCGAGGCCGCGTTGCCGCTGCAGCTGTTCTCGATGCTCGACATGCTGCCGCTGGCGCAGATCACCTCGTTCATCGCCATCGTGCTGGTGGTGGTCTTCTTCGTGACCTCGTCGGATTCCGGTTCGCTGGTGATCGACGTCATCGCCTCCGGCGGGAAGGTGCACACCCCGACGCCGCAGCGGGTGTTCTGGGTCACCTTCGAGGGCCTGGTCGCAATCGCGCTGATTCTCGGCGGTGGTCTGGTCGCCCTGCAGGCCATGGCGGTTTCAACCGGTCTGCCCTTTACCATCGTGCTGCTGATGTCTACCGTGGCCGTGGTGATGGGCCTGCGCAGCGAACCGCGCGGCAACTGACCGGCGTGACAAAGTGCGGCGGGGCGCTTGTCGCTTCGCCGCTTTTTTTGTTGACGACGCGATAGCATCATAAACTTCCGGGGAAGGGACGGAGTCATGCAGGATGAACAACTCGAAATAATGGAATTTCTCCGCAGCCGACCGCCCTTCGAATCGCTCGACGAAACGTGGTTACACAAACTCGCCACATCGATCGATGTCCGCTACTGCAAGGCGGGCACCCAGATCAGCGAGTTTGGCGACGAGGCCCAGTGGTGGTACATCGTGCGCAGCGGCGCGGTCGAAGTCTATCGCCGCAACGGCACGCTCTATAACCGGCTTACCGAGGGCGGGTATTTCGGCGAGTTCGGGCTCTTGCGCAACAAGCGGGTGCGCTTTCCGGCCCGTGTGATCGAGGACACGCTGCTCTACATGGTGCCCGAGGCAGTGTTCGGCGAAGTGTTCGACAATGACGAGACTTTCGCCGATACGGTCGAGGTCGAAGACCGGACCCGTTTGCGCCATGTGGTCTCGCGCAGGGAGGATGCCAACCAGCTGATGTCGGCCACAGTCGACAGCCTGGTAGGCCGGGAGGCGGTGTTGCTCGATATCGGCGCGACTGCGCGACAGGCGGCGCAGCGCATGACAGACGAGGGGGTGTCTTCGGTGCTGGTGATGGACCAGGAGGCCGCGCCCGGCGATCTCGCCCATGTCGCCGGGATCATCACCGACCGTGATCTGCGGATCCGGCTGGTGGCGCCCGGGTTATCACTCGACACCGCGGCCACCGAGATCATGACCGGCGAGCTGGTCACCGTCGACCACAACCAGCTGGTCTTCGAGGCGATGATGCTGATGCTGCGCCACAACGTGCATCATTTGCCGGTGATGCGCCATCGACGCCCGCTCGGTGTCATCGCGCTGTCCGACATCATCCAGTACGAGTCCCGCAACAGCCTGTTCGTCGTCGGCAACATCTTCCGGCAGACGGATGTCGACAGCCTGGTCGGCCTGCTACCGGATGTCCATGCCTGTTTCTCGCGCATGGTCACCGAGGACGCAAACTCACGCATGATCGGCTCGGCGATGGCGGCGATCGGACGCAGCTTCAAGCAACGCTTGCTCGAACTGGCCGAGGAGAAGCTCGGCGCGCCACCCGTCCCCTATTGCTTTCTGGCGCTAGGGTCGATGGCGCGTCAGGAGCAACTCATCGTCACCGACCAGGACAACGCCCTGATTCTCGACGACCGCTTCGATCCCGCGGAGCACGACGCCTATTTTGCCGAACTCGCGGCCTTCGTCAGCGACGGGCTGGCGCGCTGCGGTTATGCCTATTGCAGCGGCGGCATCATGGCGACCAATCCGCGCTGGCGCCAGTCCCTGTCCGCCTGGAAGCACACTTTTGCCGACTGGATCGACAAGCCGACACCGGAGACTCTGCTGAATACCAACATTTTCTTCGATCTCGACGGAGTGTGGGGAAAGGCCGAGTGGGCCGAGGATCTGCGCTGCATGGTCGCGCAGAAGGCGCAGGCCAGCCCGCGCTTTCTGGCCTGCATGGCGCGCAATGCGCTGCTGCGCACACCACCGCTGGGTTTCTTCAAGGATTTCGTGGTCGAGACCGATGGCCGGCATTCGCGCGCGATCAACCTCAAGCGCCGCGGCACGGCACCCCTGGCCGATCTGGTGCGTGTGCATGCGCTGGCGGTCGGTTCGGGATCGGTCAACAGTTTCGAGCGATTGCGCGACATCATCGATGCGAGCATCCTGCCGCTTGGCCGGGGCCAGGATCTCGTGGATGCGTTGGAGTTCATCTCCATTGTGCGCATCCGCAAGCAAGCCGCCTCGCTCGCGGCAGGCGAGGAGCCGGGCAACAGCGTGGAGCCGGACACCCTCTCCGAGTTCGAGCGCAAGAGCCTGCGTGACGCCTTCCTGATTCTGTCGAATGCACAGAAGTTCATGAAATACCGCTACCAGCCTGGCCGGGCGAACTGAGCGACATGTTCTATCTCGACAAACTGCAAGACAGGCAAGGCGATCGCAACCCTCGCGCCAGCGCGACGCCGGACTGGCCGGCCCGCTTCGCCGAACTTGCGTGCACCGCGCGTGATCCGCGTCTGCGCGCCTATTACGGCGTCGGGGTGCCGGCTGGTGATATGCCGCTGGCCGAGGTGCCAATGGTCGCCCTGGATGTGGAGACCACCGGTCTCGATCCGGTGCGCGACGGCATCGTGAGCATCGGCCTGGTGCCGATGACACTGGAGCGTATCGTCGCAAGCGCTTCGCGGCACTGGATCGTGCGCCCGAGGGTGGCGCTGGACGAGACTTCGGTCACCCTTCATGGCATTACCGACTCGCAGATCGTGGAGGCCCCCGATTTCCAGTCCATTCTCGGCGAAGTGCTCGAGGCCATGGCCGGGCGCATCGTCGTCGTGCACTGCCGTGACATCGAGCGCCAGTTCCTCGATCAGGCCTTGAAGGTGCGCATCGGTGAGGGGATCGAATTTCCGACCATCGACACGATGGCGCTCGAGGCCTTGGTGCATCCCCGCGGCAAACCCGGCTTCTTCGCCCGCCTGTTCGGTCGGCGCGAGCAGGCGTCCATCCGCCTGGCAGCGAGCCGCGCACGCTACGGTTTGCCGCGATATGCCTTGCATCATGCGCTGACCGATGCGCTTGCCACCAGCGAACTGTTCCAGGCTCAGGTCGCGCACCGCTACCGACCGGACATCCGACTCGATGCGCTGTGGACCTGAGCAGGGAGATGTCCCCGCCAACCTGCCTGCCTGCGGTTCTGCACGCCCCGGCAATCAGCTGATTCGCCGTCGCTCCGGCGTTGACATGCCCGCCTTCGAGCCTCGCTTCCGCCTGGCCGCCCAAAAGAAGCGTGCATTCGCATCGCCGTGACCGCCTTTGTTCCCACCGGCGACACCGCTCGGATCAGCCGTGAGGCAATGGCAGCGGTGCTGGCGGCGGTACATGTATCGAGGGCGGAAAAAACAT
>CAYTAY010000264.1:0-3959 GCA_964435845.1 uncultured Azoarcus sp. | reverse complement strand
AGGTGAACCGCGGGTTCGTTGGTCTGGCCGTCGAAACCGGGCTGGGCGTCGACCAGCCGGTCGCCGGTCAGCACCACCTCGTTGCGGACCAGCAGCGCCGAGCCGCCACGCTCGGTGTAGAGCTCGGTGCCGAATGGGACCTGGCCCTGCAGCGCAGCTTCCAGCGCGCCCGGCGAGTCGTCGACCATGCGGATCTCGAGGGTGGCTGTGCGACCCAGAATGTCCTTGGCCTTGGCCACATCCTGAACCCCCGGCAACTGCACGACGATACGATCGACGCCCTGCTGCTGGATTATCGGCTCGGCGACGCCAAGTTCGTTGATCCGGTTGCGCAGCGTGGTGATGTTCTGCTTGATCGCGAATTCGCGGATGGTTTGCTCTGCCAAAGGGGTCAGCGTGGCGATCAGGCGAAGGTCTTCCGGGGCGTCGTCGCGCTCGGCCAGTTGCAGGTCGTTGGTGTGATCGAGGATTGCAGTGCGGGCGGCAGTGCGCTGTTGCGCGTCGCGAAAGCGCAGATGGATGCTGTTGCCCTCTCGATTGATGCCCGCATGGCGAATGCGGCGGTCGCGCATCAGGGTGCGCAGGTCGCCGGAAGTGGAGTCCAGTCGATTGACGACCGCGCCGGGCATGTCCACCTCGAGGAGGAAATGCACGCCGCCGCGCAGATCGAGGCCGAGATACATCGGCAGTGCGCGAATCGAGGTCAGCCAGTTGGGTGTTGCCGTCAGCAGGTTCAGCGCGACGATGTAGGAGGGGTTGGCCGGGTCCGGGTTCAGGCGACCTTCGATTAGGTCGCGGGCGCGGATCTGCTCCTCGGTATCGTCGAAGCGAAAGCGGATGCTGTTGTCGTCGATCAGCACCGCGGTGGGGTTGAGCCCATCCTCGCGAAGCGCACGATCGAGCGGCTGAACCAGGGCGCTGTCGAGGCTGACGGTCGCCTTGCCGCTGGAGATCTGCACGGCGGGGACTTCACCGTAGAAATTCGGGATGGTGTAGACCAGCCCGAACAGCAGGACCAGGGCGATGAGTGTGTTTTTCCAGATCGGGAAGCGATTCATGGCGGGGAAGGTTCTTTCAGTTGGTGAGGTCGCTGCCGCTTGGCGGCGGGAAGGCGTCGAGCGACGACCGGAGCGGCAGGCAGGTCGCCATGCCGCCCCGGGTTGGTCCTCACAGTGTCTTCAGCGTTCCCTTGGGGAGCACGGTCGCGATCGACGGGCGCTGGACGACGATGTTCACCTTGTCGGCGACTTCGAGGTGGACGAAGTTGTCGCCGAGGTCGGTGATGCGCCCGACGACGCCACCCTGGGTTACGACCTCGTCACCCTTGGCGAGCGCCGCGATCAGGTTCTTGTGTTCCTTGGCGCGCTTCATCTGCGGCCGGATCATCAGGAACCACAGGATCACGAACATCAGGATCAGGGGCAGCAGCCCCATGAAGCTGCCGGCGGCATCGCCGCCAGCCTGGGCGTAAGCATTGGAAATGAACACGTGAAGCTCCGGTTGAGTTTGGCAAGCGAGGCAGTATAACAGTTGCGTGCGAGGCCCGACTCAGCCGGCGTCCGGGCCGACAGGGCCATCGCCTGAATGCCATCTCGTCGAGAAAGCCCGCGCAGGAGCACGGCTTTGCCGGGCGAATCGGCGCTCGGCGCGGGAACGACGGCCGAACCGCCCGGCGAAGCCTGGCTCCTACATGTTGTCGCCCGCGAAAACCCGTTGTTGAGCTGCCGGCGTATGTGATGCATTCGGGCCGGTGCTCAGGTCGCCGACGCGCCGACCGCACGCTCTTCGGCGAAGTGTGCACTGAACGGAGCTAAGCGATTCTCCGCGATCGCCTCGCGGATTTCCGCGGTCAGGCGCTGGTAATAACGCAGGTTGTGAATCGTGTTGAGGATGCTGCCGAGAATCTCGTTGGTCTTGTGCAGGTGATGCAGATACGCGCGGCTGAAGTTACGGCAGGTGTAGCAGTCGCAGGACGAATCCAGGGGTCGGGTGTCCTTTTTGTGGGTGGCGTTCTTGATCTTGAGATCGCCGTAGCGAGTAAACAGCCATCCGTTGCGGGCGTTGCGGGTCGGCATCACGCAGTCGAACATGTCGATGCCGGCAGCAACGCCGGCAACGATGTCCTCCGGTGTGCCGACCCCCATCAGATAGCGTGGTTTTTCACTCGGCAGCTGCGGCGTGGTGTGGGCGAGGATGCGCGCCATGTCGTCCTTGGGTTCGCCGACCGACAGGCCGCCGATGGCATAGCCCGAGAAGCCGATATCCATCAGGCCGGCGAGCGACTCGTCCCGCAGATCCTCGTACATGCCGCCCTGGACGATGCCGAACAGGGCGTTGCCATTGCCGAGACGATCGAATTCGTCACGAGAGCGTCGCGCCCAGCGCAGCGACATGCGCATCGAGTCCGCGGCCTCTCGGTGGGTGGCGGGGTAGGGTGTGCACTCGTCGAAGATCATGACTACATCGGAGTCGAGCACGGTCTGGATGCGCACCGACTCTTCCGGGGTCAGGAACAGGCGCGCGCCATCGATCGGCGAGGCGAACTTCACGCCTTCCTCGCTGATTTTGCGCAGCGCCCCGAGGCTGAACACCTGGAAGCCGCCCGAGTCGGTGAGGATGGGTTTGTTCCAGCCCATGAAGCGATGCAGGCCGCCGTGGGCCTCGATGACCTCCAGCCCCGGGCGCAGCCACAGGTGAAAGGTGTTGCCCAGGCAGACCTGCGCGCCGATGTCGTCGAGCGCCTGCGGGGTCATTGCCTTGACCGTGCCATAGGTGCCGACTGGCATGAACACCGGTGTATCGATGCTGCCGTGAGCGAGCTTCAGACGCGCGCGACGGGCGTCGCCGTCGCGGTTGATGAGTTCAAACTTCATGTGAGATTCTGTCTTCTGTCGTCGCGGTGGGCGATGAACATCGCGTCGCCGTAGCTGAAGAAGCGGTAGCGCTGTGCGACCGCGTGAGTGTAGGCGCGGCGCATGCGGTCGATGCCCGCCAGTGCGGAGACCAGCATCAGCAGGGTCGACTTCGGAAGGTGGAAGTTGGTGATCAGCGCGTCGGCCACCTGGAAACCGAACCCCGGCAGGATGAACAGCTCGGTCTCGTTCGAGCCGGCTTCCAGCGGACCGTCCTGGGCCGCAGCCTCGAGCGCGCGCAGGCTGGTTGTGCCGACTGCGATGACCCGTCCTCCGGCGGCACGGGTGGACTTAATGGCGTCAACCGTTTCCTGCGGGATCACGTAGCGCTCGTTGTGCATGCGGTGTTCGCCCAGGTCGTCGACCCGGACGGGCTGGAATGTCCCCGCGCCCACATGCAGGGTTAGCCAGGCGCGGCCGACCCCTTTGGCCGCCAGCCGCTCGAGCAAGGCATCGTCGAAGTGCAGGCCCGCGGTGGGCGCCGCAACCGAGCCGGGCTCGCGGGCGTAGACTGTCTGGTAGCGAGACTCGTCATGGTTGTCCGCGCTTCGCCGGATGTACGGGGGCAGCGGCAGCCGGCCGTGGCTGTCCAGCAGGTCGAGCAGGTTTTCGCTGTCTGGAAAGCGCAAGTGGAAGAACTCGCCGACCCGGCCAAGTACAGTGACGTCGAATGCGTCGGCAAGACGCATGCGCGAGCCGGCACGGGGCGGCTTGCTGGCGCGGACCTGCGCGAGCGCCTCATGGTGTCCGATAGGTCGCTCGATCAGCACCTCGACCTGCCCGCCGCTTTCCTTCACGCCGTGAAGGCGCGCGTGGATCACCCGGGTGTCGTTGAACACCAGCAGGTCGCCGGGGGCGAGGCAGTCGGGGAGGTCGGAAAACACCCTGTCTTCGAGCCGGTCGTCGTCAATGACGAGCAGCCGGCTGGCGCAGCGCTCGGGCAAGGGGGTCTGCGCGATCAGTTCCTCGGGCAGGTAGTAGTCGAAATCGTCGAGTCGGAGAGGCATCTGCTTGCTGACCTTGGGGCTCTTGTGGATAATACGGCTC
>CAYTAY010000263.1:0-3959 GCA_964435845.1 uncultured Azoarcus sp. | reverse complement strand
CGCCGCTGATCGTGAAACCTTCCTGGTAAAGCAGATCGCGGATGCGACGGATCAAGAGCACCTCATGGTGCTGGTAGTAGCGCCGGTTACCACGTCGCTTGACCGGTTTGAGCTGAGTGAATTCCTGCTCCCAGTAGCGCAGCACATGGGGCTTGACCGCGCACAGCTCGCTGACCTCACCGATAGTAAAGTAGCGTTTGGCCGGAATCGGCGGCAACTGATCGGACGATACGTCAGGCGCGTTTGTCGACATCGGTCAGTCGCTCGACGGCGGCCTTGAGCTTCTGGCTCGCATGAAAGGTCACCACCCTGCGCGCGGAAATGGGGATTTCCTCACCGGTTTTGGGATTGCGACCCGGGCGTTGCGGCTTGTCGCGCAACTGGAAGTTGCCGAAGCCCGAGAGCTTGACGCTTTCGCCACGCTCCAGCGCCAAGCGGATCTCCTCGAAGAAGCCTTCGACCATATCCTTGGCTTCACGCTTGTTGAGCCCGACTTTTTCAAACAACAAATCAGCCAGTTCGGCTTTGGTAAGAGTCACGTTCATTTCACTATCCACGCAGCCGCGCACCGAGGGTGGATTCCGCCCCGGCCACCATCGCGGCCATTGCTCCGTCCACTTCCGAATCTTCAAGCGTTCGATGAGTATCTTGCATCAAGACTCTGAAAGCAAGACTCCTTTTCCCGGGTTCGATGCCCTTGCCATGATAGACGTCGAAAATATCCAGGGATTTGACGATGGCAGGCGCAGCGGACATCAATACCTCACGCACACGGGCGCTCGGCACCGAGGCATCCAGGATCAATGCCAGGTCACGGGCAACGATCGGGAAGCGCGCGACCTCGCTGTAGACCGGCAGCGATCGGGCCATCGCCGCATCGAGCTCGATCTCGAACACCACCGGCGCGCTACCCAGATCGTAGGTTTCCACCCACATCGGATGCAACTGACCGATCACCCCGACGTAGCGTCCGTCGATTTTCACCGATGCCGCGCGCCCGGGTTGAAGTGCCGGGTGCGAGACCACCACGAGCTCGATCCGTTGCGGCGCGAACAAGGCCTCGAGATCCGCCTTGACGTCGTAGAAGTCCACCGCGCGCTCGGCCTGCCCCCATTGTTCAGGCGCGGCGCTACCGGCCGCGAGTACAGCGAGACGAAGCGGCTGGTGATAGCCCTCGACCGGCTCGCCATCTGCCTTCACCTCGAAACAGCGTCCGGTTTCGAACACACGCACCCGGGATTGCTGACGCTTTCGATTGGCCGAAAGCGCTGCAACCAGACCGGGAATGAGGCTGGTGCGCATCACGCTCATCTGGCTCGCGATCGGGTTGGCGAGGCGGATCGGGTTGCGGTTGCCACAAAGGTCGCGCTCCCAGGCCTCATCGACGAAGGCGTAGTTGATCACCTCCTGGTAATCACGGTCGGTCAGCAGGCGGCGCAGGCGCCAGACTGCCCGCGAGGCTTCCGGCACCTCGAGCATTTCGAGCGGGCCTCGCGGAGCGATCGCAGGCACTTCGTCATAGCCGTAAAGGCGGACGATCTCCTCGATGAGGTCTTCCTCCATTGCAATGTCGAAACGATAGGAAGGCGGGATGACGACGAAAGTCTCTCCGTCACGACTCACCGTCAGACCGATGTTCTCGAGCAGTCGCTGCGTCGCGTCGTCCTCGAGTTCGATACCCAGCACCCTGCGCACCCGGGCAGGCCGCAGGCGTACCGGCTGGCGCTGCGGCAGATCGGAATGAGAGACCGCCTCCACGACCGGGCCGGCCTGGCCGCCACAGAGTTCGATGATCAAGCCGCTTGCGCGCTCGATGGCGGTGCGCGCGAGCTCGAAATCCACGCCACGCTCGAAACGATGGGAGGCATCCGATGTGAAGCCATAGCGACGCGCACGGCCGGCGACCGCATCGGGCGCGAAGAAGGCGCTCTCGAGAAAGACCTCGGTCGTATCCAGCGTGACGCCGCTGTCTTCGCCCCCCATGATGCCGGCCAACGCCAGGGCGCGCACTTCATCCGCGATAAGCAGCATATCGGCATCCGGCACCACGGTCTGCTCGTTGAGCAGCAGCACCGACTCGCCCGCCGCCGGGTAGCGGACATGGATGGCCCCGCGGAGCTTCGCGTCATCGAAAATGTGCAGCGGCTGGCCAAGCTCGAGCATGACGTAGTTGGTGATATCCACCAGCACGCTGATCGCGCGCACGCCACTGCGTTCGAGGCGTTGCTTCATCCAGCCCGGGCTCGCCGCGCGCGCATTGACACCACGCAAGATACGGCCACAGTAACGCGGGCAGGCACCCGGCGCATCGAGCACGATTTCGCGGCGATCGTCGATCTGCGCCACCAGCGGTTCGACCCGGGGCAGCTTGAGCGGCGCGCCGGTCAGGGCTGCGAGCTCACGGGCGATGCCCGCAATGCTGAGGCAATCCGCACGATTGGGGGTCAGCTTGACGGTGAAGCTGTTGTCGTCGAGGCCGAGCAGGCTGCGGACCTCGGCGCCAATCGGCGCGTCGGCAGACAGCGCGAGCAGACCGCTGTGATCCTCTGACATGCCGAGTTCTCTCGCCGAGCAGAGCATGCCGAACGATTCCACGCCGCGCAGCTTGGCCGCCTTGATCTCGAAGCCGGGCAGCATGGCCCCAACCCGGGCCAGCGGCACTTTCATGCCGACCACGGCGTTGGGTGCGCCACAGACGATTTGCAGCAATGCTCCGGAGCCATCATCCACCGAGCAGACCGTGAGCTTTTCGGCGTTGGGGTGTTTTTCGGCGGCGACGATGGCTGCCACGACCACGCCGGTGAAGGGCGGCGCGACCGGATCACATTCCTCGACTTCGAGACCGGCCATCGTCAATTCATGACCAAGGGCGTCGCTGTCGAGTTGCGGATTGCACATGGTCCGCAACCAGTGTTCCGAAAATTGCATGGTGATCCTTACTTGAACTGACTCAGGAAACGCAGATCGTTATCGAAGAACAGGCGCAGGTCGCCGATGCCATAACGCAGCATGGTCAGGCGATCCAGACCCATGCCGAAGGCGAAGCCGGTATATCGCTCCGCATCGATACCCCCCATGCGCAGCACGTTCGGGTGCACCATGCCGCAGCCGGCGATTTCCAGCCAGCGCCCCTCCAGCGGCCCGCTCATGAAGGCGACATCGATCTCCGCGCTGGGCTCGGTGAATGGGAAGAACGACGGCCGGAAGCGCACCTGCAAGGCCTCGGACTCGAAGAACTTGCGCAGAAAGTCGGCGATCACGCCCTTGAGGTCGGCAAAACTCACGCTCTCGCCAACCCACAGGCCTTCGATCTGATGAAACATCGGCGAGTGGGTCGCGTCTGAATCCACGCGATACACGCGACCGGGCGCGATCACACGCAGGTCCGGCATGCGCTCGCGCTCGCCAAAGCGTCGCATGTGGGCCACCATGGCCCGGTTTTGCACCGGGCTGGTGTGGGTGCGCAACAACACATCCTGCCGGCCTTCGATGTAGAAGGTGTCGTGCATCGAACGGGCCGGATGATTTTCCGGCGTGTTCATTGAGGTGAAGTTGTGCCAGTCGGTCTCGATCTCCGGACCATCGGCAACGATGAAACCGAGTGATGCAAACAGGGTTTCGATACGTTCCAGGGTACGGGTCACCGGATGCAGGCCACCCTGCCCGCTACCGCGACCGGGCAGGGTCACATCCAGCGCCTCAGAGGCCAGCTGGGCATTGAGCCGCTCGGCGCGCAGCGTCATGCGTCGTGCCTCCAGCGCAGCCTCCACGGCGCTCTTGGCACGATTGATTTCGGCCCCGGCGGTGCGGCGCGCTTCGGGAGGCAGCTTGCCCAGGCTCTTGAGACGCTCGGTGAGCGACCCAGATTTGCCCAGGAATCGCGCCTTGGCCTGGTCGAGTTGGGTGGTGTCCGACACTGCGGCAAAGGCGGCCACCGCTTCTTCAACGAGTTGATCGAG
>CAYTAY010000262.1:0-4175 GCA_964435845.1 uncultured Azoarcus sp. | reverse complement strand
CTAAGCGGTGAACGATCGCTCCATGACACGGTGCGGGAGCAGAAGGTCGACGAGATCATCGTAGCTGTGCGCGAGCGCCGCGGTGGTGTTCTGCCGATACGCGAATTGCTCGATTGCAAGGTGCGGGGGGTTCGGATTTTCGACCTGTCATCCTTTTTCGAGCGCACACAGGGTCAGATCCGCATCGATTCGCTGAGGGCGAGTTGGCTGATCTATGGCGACGGTTTCAGGCAAGGCTGGGCCAGGACATTCGTCAAACGATGCTTCGACCTGAGCGCATCGATTCCTCTGCTCGTGGTGGCCGCACCCGTGATGCTGCTAACTGCGCTGCTCATCCTGCTCGAGGACGGTGCACCGGTATTCTATAAGCAGGAGCGGGTGGGGCTCGGTGGCAGAGTGTTCAGGGTGATCAAGTTTCGCAGCATGCGCCGTGACGCTGAAGGCGATGGCAAGCCGCGGTGGGCCACCGCCAACGATGACCGCACCACGCGCGTCGGCCGGATCATCCGCAAACTTCGCATCGATGAATTACCCCAACTGTTCAATGTCATCGTGGGCGATATGAGCCTGGTGGGCCCTCGTCCGGAGCGGCCTTATTTCGTGGATCAGTTGAGCCAGGAGATCCCGTTCTACGCTGTGAGACACTGCGTGAAGCCGGGCGTTACCGGTTGGGCTCAGGTGCGTTATGCGTATGGCTCATCGGTCGATGACGCTGTTCAGAAACTCCAGTACGACTTGTATTATGTGAAGAACCATACGCTGATCCTCGACACGTTGGTCCTGTTCGAGACTGTGCGGGTTGTGCTCACTGGAGAAGGCGCCAACTGACGGCATGCTCGCGCAGCGGCGTGGCAGTGGGTGTGCATTAGAGCTGTGGCGCATGCTTGAGCCGCTGCTGATCGTCCTCCGAGAGGTGACATTTGTTCGACATTGCCGCCTGGGGCAGCGGGCTTGCTGCTGGCGCCTACCTGCTGTTCCTGGTGTATCTCGGCCTCGCATGGCGGGGTGGCGCTGCGGGCGCAGCGTTGGTCGTCGCGGCGTCGAGCAGTGTCCTGTGGGGGCTGGCCGGCAGCTATTATTTTCTTTCGCCTTCCGCGGTCAGCCTGCAGATCGCGATCGTCGTCGAGGTGCTTCGCGGGGTAGCCTGGTTCTGGTTTCTCGCCGTTCTGCTTGCGCCGTTGCTGGGCCAGGGTCGGCGCTGGCCCTATTACGCGACTGTCGCCGTTGTGGCTGGTCAACTGTGTGCGCTGGGCCTCGCGCTCGTGTTGCCCGATTGGATGGGCGATCCGGTGCGTGCAGTGCTCGCCGTCTTCCTGGTCGGGGTTGTTTTTGGGCTGGTTCTGGTTGAGCAGCTCTTTCGTAATGTGCCTGTGGAGTCGCGTTGGGGTTTGAAACCCCTGTGTCTGGCGCTCGCAGCCGGGTATGTCTTCGACCTCTATTTTTTCGCCGATGGGTTTCTGTTTGGGCGCCCTGATGGTGATATCTGGGCGGCGCGAGGTCTTATTGCTACGGTGCTGATACCGCTGATCGCGCTATCCGCTGCGCGGAGCCCCTCCTGGACGGTCAAGATATCCGTATCGCGCGAGGTGGTGTTTCACTCAACCGCGCTGGCTTTGTCGGGCGTTTACCTGCTGGTCATCGCTGCGGCCGGTTATTACGTCCGGTATTTTGGAGGGGACTGGGGGCGGGTACTGCAGGTAGCGCTGGTGTCTGCCGGCCTGCTGTTGCTCGGGGTCTTCGTCTTCTCGGGGACGCAGCGGGCCCGACTGCGTGTATTCGTCAACAAGAATCTGTTTCCCTATCGCTACGATTACCGCACTGAGTGGCTGAGGTTCACCCAGGCCTTGTCATCGGCCGACGGCTCGATGAACCTGGGGCAATCGGTCATCAAAGCCTTGTCCGACCTGGTCGAGAGTTCTGGGGGGGTGCTCTGGTTGC
This sequence comes from uncultured Azoarcus sp., assembly GCA_964435845.1. Classification (GTDB taxonomy): domain Bacteria; phylum Pseudomonadota; class Gammaproteobacteria; order Burkholderiales; family Rhodocyclaceae; genus Azoarcus_F. The sequence goes on along the minus strand of CAYTAY010000262.1, from coordinate 2,237 downwards.
GTGACGGAACAGGCATGCTCGTGCCGCATGCGCGGCTCAACCACCCCGTAATCGATGTCATTGAGCGCGCGGACAGCGACTTCTGCCGGTTTCTCGACGAGCGAGAGTGGATCATCAATCTCGAGGAATTGCGCATGGCCGGCCGCCTGCGCCCCGAGGATTTACCCTTGCCTGAATGGCTGTCGCGGCTCCCGGATGCCTGGCTGGTCGTGCCGCTCAAATCGGTTGGCACCCTGGTCGGCTTCGTCGTCCTTAATTCGGCGCGCGCCCGCTTCGAGGTCAACTGGGAGGTGCTCGATCTCCTTAAAACCGCGCAACGACAGGCTGCGAGTTATCTGGCCCGGATGCAGGCTGCCGAGGCGCTGATCGAGTCACGCAAGTTCGACTCTTTCAACCGGATGTCCGCGTTCGTGGTGCATGACCTCAAGAATCTCGTGGCGCAGTTGTCATTGATGCTCAAGAATGCCGAACGGCACCGTGACAATCCTGAGTTCCAACAGGACATGCTCGATACCGTGGTGCATGTCGAGGCCAAGATGCGCTCGCTGATGCAGCAATTACAGGAGAAGAGGTCAGTCGAGCCAACCCGCAAAATAGAGCTGGGCGCAATGCTCGAGGCCATCCGTGTGTCGAAGCGCCACTATGGCCCGGAGCTCGAGCTCGTAATGCCGGTCGGCGATCGAGTCGAAGTGGTGGCGCATGCCGAGCGACTGCAGAGAGTCATCGGGCATGTCGTGCAAAATGCACTCGACGCCACGACACAGGGTGGTAAGGTATCAGTGCGGCTGGATATCTCCGATGCGGGCAGCGTAGCTGTCATTGTCGCCGATACAGGCTGTGGCATGACCCGGGAGTTCATCCGCGACCGCTTGTTCAAACCGTTCCAGACGAGCAAGTCGAGTGGAATGGGAATAGGCATGTTCGAGACCATGCAGTACATCCGCGAGCTGGGCGGGAGCCTGGGTGTCGAGAGCACGCCGGACATTGGAACCACGGTGACGATGACACTGCCCCGCGCGAGCCGCAGCGAGCAGGACGACGCAGCTGAGACTCAAGTGGAAAGACCCGACACGCAATGAGTGACAAACTCCGAACCCTTCTCATCGTAGAGGACGACCCGGCGCTGCAAAAGCAGATGCGCTGGTCCTTCGACGGTTTCGAGACGATTCTTGCCGGTGATCGTGAGAGCGCGATCGCACAGGTCCGCCGACATGAGCCTGCAGTGGTCACCATGGACCTCGGGCTTCCGCCCGAGCCAGACGAGGTTGGCGAAGGCTTTCGGTTGCTCGGTGAAATCCTGGCGCTTGCGCCGGACACCAAGGTCATCGTGCTCACCGGGCAACATGATCGCGAGAACGCGGTCAAGGCGGTTGCACTGGGTGCCTATGACTTCTTCGGCAAACCCTTCGAGCCGGACCTGCTGACACTGACCATAGACCGCGCTTTTCGCCTGCACGAGCTGCAGCTTGAGAACCGGCGGCTGCGAGACGCCCAGTCGAGTCCCCTGTCAGGTCTGCTGACCCGCGATCCCGGCATGCTGAAGGTGTGTCGCACGGTCGAACGCGTTGCATCGGCCAATGCCACGGTCGCGTTGCTGGGTGAGAGCGGAACTGGCAAGGAAGTGCTCGCGCGCGCGCTGCATGTCTTGTCGCCACGCGCCAAACAACGTTTTGTAGCTGTCAACTGCGCTGCCATTCCGGAAACCCTGCTCGAGAGCGAACTGTTCGGCTACGAGAAGGGCGCGTTCACCGGCGCATCCAAGCAGACACCGGGCAAGATCGAGACTGCGAACAAAGGCACTTTTTTCCTCGACGAGATCGGCGACTTGCCGATGACTTTGCAGGCCAAGCTGCTGCGCTTTCTCCAGGAGCGGGTCATCGAACGCATCGGCGGACGCGAGGAGATCCCGGTCGACGTCCGGATCGTCTGTGCGACCCACCGTGATCTCAAGCAACGCATCAGTGAAGGCTTGTTCCGGGAGGACCTCTATTACCGCCTGGCTGAGTTGGTGGTCGAGATACCGCCGTTACGTGATCGTCTCGGTGATGCCTTGTTGCTCGCGCACGTCTTCATCCAGCGCTTTTGTCGCGAAAACGCCCGGCCGGTGTTGAATCTGAGCGAGGATGCGATTGCCGCCATCGAGGGGCATGACTGGCCAGGGAATGTCCGCGAGCTCGAGAACTGTCTCAAGCGTGCGGTGATCATGGCTGACGGAGAGCGCATCACGGCCGACGACC
>CAYTAY010000261.1:0-4236 GCA_964435845.1 uncultured Azoarcus sp. | reverse complement strand
TGGTCGACGCCCAGCCCGGTTTCGACGGCCAGACCAACGAACCCGCGGTTCACCTGACGCTCGACTCGGCCGGCGCGAGAATTTTCCGCGACGTCACTCGCGAGAACGTCGGCAAACGCATGGCCATCCTGCTGATCGAGCGCGGACGCGGTGAAGTCGTCACCGCCCCGGTCATCCGTACCGAAATCGGCGGCGGTCGGGTCCAGATTTCCGGTCGCATGACGACAACCGAGGCCCACCAGGTCGCGCTTTTGCTGCGCGCGGGCAGTCTCGCAGCGCCGATGGAGATCATCGAGGAGCGCACCGTCGGGCCCAGCCTGGGCGCCGAAAACATCGCCCGCGGCTTCAACTCGGTCATGTGGGGCATGTTCGCGATCGCGATCTTCATCGCGGTCTATTACTCGGCGGTGGGGCTGGTCTCGGTGGCAGCACTGACCGCCAACCTGATGCTGCTGATCGCGCTGTTGTCGCTGCTGCAGGCCACGCTGACCCTGCCCGGTATCGCGGCCATCGCGCTCACTCTCGGCATGGCGATCGACGCCAACGTACTCATCAACGAGCGGATCCGCGAGGAGCTGCGCAACGGCTCGTCACCGCAGGCAGCCATCAACGCCGGCTACGACCGCGCCTTCGACACCATTCTCGACGCCAACGTGACCACCTTTATTGCCGGCATCGCCCTGCTGGTGTTCGGTTCGGGCCCGGTGCGCGGTTTCGCGGTCGTGCTCTGTCTCGGCATCATCACCTCGGTGTTCAGCGCAGTGCTGGTCTCCCGCATGTTCGTGAACTTCCTCTACGGGCGCCAGCGCAAACTCGCCGGCATCCGCATCGGCTGACGGCAAAGGAACGACCCAAATGGAATTCTTCCGCGTCAATAACGACATCCCCTTCATGCGCCATGCGCTGAAGTTCAACATCTTTTCGGTGACGCTGCTGGTACTCGCAATTTTCTTTCTGGCCACCCGCGGCTTGAACCTGTCGGTGGAGTTCACCGGCGGCACGCTGGTCGAGGTGAGCTACCCCCAAGCAGTCCAGGTGGAACCGATCCGGCAGGCGCTGTCGCGAGAGGGCTACACCGACGCCCAGGTGCAGCACTTCGGCAGCGCCCGCGACGTGCTGGTGCGCCTGCCGACACGTGAAGGCTTGGACTCCGACCGTATCTCGGAGAACGTGCTCGCAACGCTGCAGGCAATGGACGGACCTGAACCGGAATTGCGCCGGGTTGAGTTCGTTGGCCCGCAGATCGGTGACGAGCTCGCAGCGGACGGCGCGCTCGCGCTGCTGTTCGTGCTCATCGGTATCATGATCTATCTCGCGCTGCGCTTCGAGTGGCGCTTCTCGCTCGCGGCCATCGTCGCGATCCTGCACGACATGATCGTAATCCTCGGCTTCTTCGCACTTTTCCAATGGGACTTCTCGCTCGCCGTGCTGGCAGCCGTGCTGGCGGCGTTGGGTTACTCGGTGAACGAGACCGTGATCATCTTCGACCGCATACGCGAAACCTTCAAGAAGAAACGCGGACTCAAGACTCCCGAGGTCATCGATCATGCGATCACCCGGGTGATCTCGCGCACCGTCATCACCCACTCGACGACCTTGATGGTGGTGTTTACGATGTTGATCTTCGGCGGGGAGACCCTGCACTACTTCTCGCTGGCGCTCGCAATCAGCATCATCTTCGGCATGTACTCCTCGATGCTGGTCTCCAGCCCTGTGGTGATGTGGCTCGGGGTGTCCCGCGAGCAGTTCATCAAGCCCAAGAAGGAAAAGGAAGAAGCAGTCGTCTGAAGACGTCGGCCGATAGGGAGGCGACGCCCTTGCCGGCACTCACCGGTCAGGGGCCTCGTCGCTTGCAGGCCGGCGGCTTTCACGCCAGCCTGTGGTCAGAGCGCGAATACCTGCTTGATCGTCAGCGTCTCGTCACGTTCGACCAGGCCGAACAGCCGGTCGATATTGGGATGTTTGCCCGGATTGGCACGCGCATCCTCGGCATGCTCCGCGTAGAGTTCCAGACCCTTGCGTGCAGCATCCGGGGTGATCGCACCAAAGATCAGCGCGAGATGGTTGTACACCGCGAGCGAGCCGGCCTGGCCGGGTTTGTTTTCAATGCGGGCAACCACCTCGCTCGTGCCGTCGATCAGTTCCATCGCCTCCAGGTGCGACACTTTGGGCAGCTGTTTGAGGTTTTCTGCAAACGCCATGATGCGGCCCCTTGTCAGATACGCTTGGCCAGGCCGATCGCGAGCCCGACATAGCTCGCCGGGGTGATGTCGAGCAGGCGGCGACGCTCGGCTTCCGGAATCGGGAGCGTGACGATGAAAGCATGCAGGGCCTCGCGGGTGATGCCCTTGCCGCGGGTCATGGCCTTGAGTTGCTCGTAGGGGTTCTCGATCGCGTAGCGGCGCATCACGGTCTGCACCGGCTCGGCCAACACCTCCCAGGCCTCGTCGAGATCGGCCGCGAGCCGGGCCGGGGCGGCCTCGAGTTTGTTCAGGCCACGCAGGCAGGAATCCAGCGCCAGCACCGTATGGCCAAAGCCCACGCCCATGTTGCGCAACACGGTCGAGTCTGTGAGATCGCGCTGCATGCGCGACACCGGCAGCTTTTCCGAAAAATGCCGCAGCACCGCGTTGGCGATGCCAAGGTTACCCTCGGCGTTCTCGAAGTCGATCGGGTTGACCTTGTGCGGCATCGTCGACGAGCCAACTTCGCCCTCCTTGAGCTTTTGCTTGAAATAGCCGTAGGAGATGTACATCCAGATGTCGCGGCAGGCGTCGAGCACCACGGTGTTGGCGCGCGCGACCGCATCGAAGAGCTCGGCCATCGCATCATGCGGTTCGATCTGGATGGTGTAGGCATTGAACTCGAGTCCGAGCGACTCGATGAAGCCCTTGTTGAAAGCCTCCCAGTCGAAATCCGGCCAGGCGCTGAGGTGGGCGTTGTAGTTGCCCACGGCACCGTTGAACTTGGCGGTCAGGGCGACACCGGCGACCGTGGCGCGGGCGCGCATCAGCCGTGCCGCGATGTTGGCCATCTCCTTGCCCAGGGTGGTCGGACTCGCGGGCTGACCATGGGTGCGCGACAACATCGGCAACGCGGCATGCTGGTGGGCAAGCGCGCGAAAGCGCTCGATGACGGCATCCAGCGCCGGCAGCAGCGCGCCGTCACGCCCCTCGCCCAGCATCAGGGCGTGCGAGGCGTTGTTGATGTCCTCGGAGGTGCACGCAAAATGGATGAACTCGGCGACCTTGACCACCTCGGCATTGTGGGCGAGGCGCTGCTTGAGCCAATATTCGACGGCCTTGACGTCGTGGTTGGTGGTAGCCTCGATGGACTTGACCGCGGCGCTGTCGGCCTCGCCAAAAGTGTCGATGACGGTGTCGAGTTCAGCGATGGTGGCGGCCGAGAACTGCGCGATCTCGATGAGGGCGGGTTCGGCGGCAAGCGCCTTGAGCCACTCGACCTCGACGCGCACTCGGTTTCGAATGAGCCCGTGCTCGGAGAAATAATCGCGAAGCGTGCCGACTTTGGACTGATAGCGGCCGTCGAGCGGCGAAAGGGCGGTGAGGCTGGAGACGGACATGGGCTGGGCTTCCGGGCAAAAGCGGCTATTTTAGCTGGTGTGGGCATTCATTGCCGGGCATGCGGCCCTTTAACGTGTCACCCGAGTCACGCTGATGACCCGCGGCCGGGTGGTGCCGGTCGGCTGCCGCAAAGCCGGTTTGGCATACGATGTCCCACGCAATAAACTCGACGAACATTAAACCAATGCCAAAAAGCCCATCGATGAGAGACAAATACAGCATCAAGGTAGAAGCGGTCGCGGAGTTCATCGCGGCGCAATCAAGTCCGGAAGAAGAACGCCATGTGTTCGCGTATCACATCACGGTGACGAACACCGGCAGCGTGCCGGCGCAGTTGCTGGGCCGGCACTGGATCATCACCGACGGCAGCGGAGAGCGGCAGGAGGTTCGCGGAGAGGGCGTGGTCGGCGAGCAGCCGCGCCTCGCCCCCGGCGAGCAGTTCCGCTACACCAGCGGCTCGATACTCAAGACCCCGGTCGGTACCATGCAGGGTAGTTATCAGATGGTCGCTGCCGACGGAACCCGCTTCGAGGTCGAAATTCCGCCCTTCACGCTGGCCATGCCAAGAATCCTGCACTGACGGGCCACCTGCTCCGCGGCCACAGCAACGAGAACCTTGCCGGCAGCTCCTCTCCCGCGCCTTCCAGGGCGA
>CAYTAY010000260.1:0-4236 GCA_964435845.1 uncultured Azoarcus sp. | reverse complement strand
TGAGCTGGCCTGGTGGCTGGCGATCTGGCTGTCGGTGGCAGCGGCGCTGCTGTGCATTCCGGTGCGCGAGAAGCCGCTCGTGCGCGTGGCGGAGGCGACATGAACCTTAGGAAGAAGCTCCTCCTGGCGCTCGGTGCTTTGCTCGCTGCGGCGCTGCTGACGGTGATCTTTCTCGCCTACCAGCATCCGGACATGCTGATCGATTTCGGCAATCTGCTGTTTTGCGGCTGAGAACAGGCCCTAAAGAAGCACCGATTCATTCCCCACCGTTCGGGCTCAGGGCGAACGGATTCAATCAGTGTTTCCCCAAGATCCAAGCAGGCGTTCGACTGCGTCTGCCGGTGCGCCCAAGCGTCGCAGCAGGGTTTCCCGGTTGAGCGGCAGCAGCTGGCACAGTTCGTCGATGTCGTCCGGCAGGCCGGCGTCGTCCCAGCCGGCCGCGACATGGCGCGTGAAGCGGCTCGCAAGCTCGACGTTGCGCACCCGCGGGTTGTCGCGGTAGCGGTGGTCGAGCAGGGTGATGAGCAGTTCCGGCAGCTTCCAGATGCGCACCAGTTCGCGCTGCACCGATGTCGTCTCGACACCGAATACCACACGCTGCGCGACGCTGCTGCGCAGCTTCGGGTCCATGCCCTGCATGGCAGCGACCCGCAGCATCAGGGTGGGCGCGAAAACCCAGAGCATGATCTCGGTCGCTTCGTGAAGCAGGGTGGCGACCGTGATCTCGTCCGCGTCGAGATCGTGACGCAGCAGCGCCCAGTCTCGGGCGTGGCGCGCGGCCTGGCGCGCCCGGGCGATGACTTGCAGGGTGCCGAGCAAGGCCTTGGGGTGAGCCTTGAGTTGCGTCTCCAGTGTGGGCAGAGAGGTGAATGCCTTCATGAAGGGATCGACCCCGATCATCATGATCGCGCGGTCGATCGTGGTGATGTCGTGGTTCTGCGAAGCCCGTCTATGGGTTTGCAGCCACGACAGCAGGCGCATCGTCATCAGAGGGTCGGCCAGCACGATGGCGGCGAGCTCACGGCTGTTGAGTGATTCGGCAGCATCGCCGAGCGCTTCGAGTGCACGCACCGTCTGGCGCAGCACAGGCAGATCCTGGTGCGCGAAGTACGCGACATATGCACCCACCGAAGTGAGCGGTGCCTCGAGCATGGCCATGACTTGCCCTCTGAAACCGGTTTGTTCGATTATCGGCCGCCACGGCGTGAAACTGAAGCGGGCTGATGTGCACCGGACAATCGCATGAATGCCATCTAGGTTGGCACGCCATCGTAGGTCTTGCACCTCTCCCCGCGCAGGAGCCCGGCTATGTCAGGCGATATTGAGCCCGCGCCCGCAATGACTTGATCTTTCCGAATCCCGTCGCCGATGTGCATCGCCGACGGGCTGCGAACGGTGTTTTCGCTATAATCACACATCCGGGTCTTGTGGCGGGCCTTGTCGCGAGGACTGCGCCCATTGCGTCATGACCCCGGCGTCCAATAAAGGAGAAGCGAATGATTGCGCCTTTCAAGGCATTCATCATCGAGCAGGACGAGAACAAGAAGGTACTCAGTGGCATCGGGACGATGGAGGCATCCCGGCTCGACGCTGGTGAAGTCACGCTGAAGGTGCATTACTCCAGTATCAACTACAAGGACGCGCTGGCCGCAACCGGCGCCGGCAAGATCATCCGCCGTTTCCCTTGCATCGGCGGCATCGACATGTCGGGCGAGGTGGTCGAGAGCAGCGATACGCGCTTCAAGCCCGGCGACCAGGTCATCGCCACGAGCTTCGACATCGGCGTCTCCCACCACGGCGGCTATGGCGAGTATGCCCGGGTGCCTGCGGACTGGGTCGTGCCGCTGCCCGACGGGCTCAATCTCTTCGAAGCCATGGCGCTGGGCACTGCGGGATTCACCGCAGCGCTGGGCATCGTGCGCATGGAAGACAACGGCCTGGCACCGGAAAACGGGCCGGTCATCGTCACCGGCGCGACCGGCGGAGTCGGGGCGCTGGCCATCGACATGCTTGCCCGCCTCGGCTACCACGTGGTCGCACTCACCGGCAAGGCATCCGAAACCGATTACCTCAAGATGCTCGGGGCGGCCGAAATCAAGCTGCGATCCGAGCTCGATTTTGACAAGACGCGACCTTTGGAAGGCGCACAGTGGGCTGGCGCAGTCGACAATGTCGGCGGCCAGATCCTGCATTGGGTGCTGGCGACGATGAAGCAGGCCGGCACCGTGGCCAGCATCGGCAACGCGGCGAGCTTCAATATCTCGACGACGGTGTTCCCCTTCATACTGCGTGGCGTCAGTCTGCTCGGCGTGGATTCCGGCTACATGGGTTTCCCTACCCGGCAGCGTGTCTGGGACCGGCTCGCTGGCGATCTCAAACCACGCCATCTCGATACGGTGACCCGCACGATCGACTTCGACGCGCTGCCGGGTGCCTTTGATGCCTTCATCAAGGGCGAGGTCAAGGGCCGCACCGTCGTGCGAATCGGTGCCTGACAGAGTCGCGACCATGGAGGCGGCCAGCGAGGAACGCGCCGATCTGCCCAAGATCCTGATCGTCGATGATTCGCGCATGGTTCGCGCGAGTCTCGTCAAGCAGATCCGCGGGCGCTTCGATTTTCGCGAAGAGACCGATGGCGAGGCGGCCTGGCAGGCGCTGGTCATCGACCCCACCATCGAGCTGGTATTGACTGATATCAGCATGCCGCAACTCGACGGCTATGGCCTGCTGGAGCGCATTCGCGGGTCAAAGCTGCCGCGCCTGCAGCACATGCCGGTGATCATCATCTCCGGCGACGAAGACGACGCAGCCCGCGAGCGTGCCCGCACGCTGGGCGCCAACGACTTCGTGATGAAGGGCGCCGGCAGCACCGAACTGCTGGCGCGGCTGGACTCTCTCGCGCGCCTCGCGCGTGCCCGGCGCGAGCTGGAGGAGAGTAGGGCGGCGCTGGCGAATAGGGCGGTCACCGACCCGGCCAATGGCCTTTCCACGGAGGCCTATCTCGCCCGCAGGGGCGAGGAGGCCCTGGCCATGGCCCGGCGCCATTACGGCGAGATCAGCGTCATGGTCATCGAGATCGACCGTTTCGACGGCCTCGCCTTGCGTCATGGTGCCGACGTACCGCAGTTGGTCGCGCGCAAGCTCTCGCGCATCCTGACCACCAAGGTGCGCCAGGAAGATACCGTGGCCGAGATCGCACCCGGCCGTTTCGCGGTGTTGTCGCCGGTCAGCGACGCGCTGGCGTGCTGCTCGTTCGCGTTTCGCATGCAACAGGCGATCGAGAAGCTGGTGATGTCTTATCGCGAGGAGCGGATCCGCATCAGCGTCAGCATCGGCGTGTCGAGTTCCTCGGCGGATGCGATCGAGGGTATCGAAGACTTGGTCGAGCTCGCCTCGGAGCGCATGCTCGACGGGCAGCGCGCCGGGGGCAACCGCGTGATTGGCGAGCAGGGCGAGATCGACCGCGCGGCGCTGGAGCGCATGTTCGCCCGGGTTGTCAGCATCGATCAGACGCTCGGCCGCATCCGGCGCGGCGAGACCGAACAGGTGTGCGAACGCTTGCCGGACATTGTCGCGACACTATTTCCATTGTTGGAACTCATCGAATCCGAGCAGGCCTGCGGCATGCCACTCGAGGCGCTCGCGAGATTGGCGCACAAAGACGCCGGCACGCACTGAACGCGTTCGAACCCCGGCAAAGCCGGAGATGGGCGCATTTTTTATTGGAAGGGAAATAAAGGGAGAGGAAGTTTCATGACGACTTACAAGGATTTTCACCGTCGTTCCATCGAAGATCGCGAGGGCTTCTGGGCGGAACAGGCGCAGCTGGTGCATTGGAACAAGCAAGCCGAGCAGATCTGCGATTACTCGTGCCCGCCCTTCGTCAAGTGGTTCAAGGGTGGTGAGACCAACCTGTGCTTCAACGCGGTCGACCGTCACGCGGCCGAGCGGCCGGACGCCAACGCGCTGATCTATATCTCCACCGAAACCAACGAAGAAAAAGTCTATTCCTTTGCCGAACTGCAGCGCGAGGTCGAGCGCATGGCGGCGATCTATCAGGAACTCGGCGTCAAAAAGGGCGACCGGGTGCTGATCTACATGCCGATGATCGCCGAGGCCGCCTTCGCGATGCTCGCCAGCGTGCGCATCGGCGCGATCCACTCGGTGGTGTTCGGCGGCTTCGCCTCCGGCTCGCTCGCCACCCGCATCGACGACGCCAAGCCGGTGCTGATGGTC
>CAYTAY010000259.1:0-4329 GCA_964435845.1 uncultured Azoarcus sp. | reverse complement strand
TGGTCGACCTGCAGGATCTGGGCTGCCGCATCTACACCTTCATCACCACGCTGCGTTACATGCTCGAAGCCGCCGCTGCGCATGGCAAGGCGGTGTGGGTGCTCGACCGCCCCAACCCGGCGGGACGACCGGTCGAGGGGCTGATGCTGCGCGCGGACTGGGAGAGCTTCGTCGGCGCCGGGCCGATGCCGATGCGTCATGGCCTGACGATGGGAGAGATCGCGCGTTGGTTCATCCAGCAGTTCAAACTCGACGTCGAATGCGAAGTCGTCACGATGGAAGGCTGGCAACCGGATTGTGCGCCGGGCTACGGCTGGCCGGAGGGCGAGCGTAGCTGGATCAACCCGAGCCCGAACGCCCCCAATCTGTCCATGGCGCGTTGCTACGCCGGCACCGTGATGCTCGAAGGCACGACCCTGTCCGAGGGGCGTGGCACAACCCGCCCGCTTGAACTCTTTGGTGCGCCGGATATCGACGCTACCGCCCTCGTTGCCCGTATGCGCAAGCTCGCAGCGCAGTGGCTGGACGGTTGCGTGCTGCGCGAATGCTGGTTCGAACCCACCTTCCACAAACACGCTGGCACCCTCTGCGCCGGGCTTCAGATCCATGTCGAGGATCCCGCACACTATGACCACGCCACGTTCAAGCCGTGGCGGTTGCAGGCGCTGGCCTTCAAGGCCTTGCGCTGGCTCGAGCCCGGTTACCCGTTGTGGCGGGATTTTTCCTACGAGTACGAGTTCGATCGGCTCGCGATCGATCTGATCAACGGCAGCCCGTTGTTGCGCGGGTGGGTGGATGATGCGGGGGCGGAGCCGGGGGATCTGGAGGCGTTGGTGAGGGCGGATGAGATGGCCTGGATCGAAGAGCGCGAGGGGCTTTTGCTTTATCGGTGAGTGGTTGTACAGGGCGTTGGGCCGAGTGTTGGATGGCCGGGCAACTGGTCAATGCCATGCGGGATTCCCGTGAGGCGGGTTGTTCGCTGTGTTGCCGCGGTGACGAATCTCAGCGCAGCAACTGCCCGTGTTGGTTGATGACGGTGATGTCTACATAATCCACGCCGGTATGGCTTTCCCTTGAGATGTTGAGTCTCAGTCCGCCGAGGTCGTGATTGCGGATTTGTTCCAGCGCCGCGCGGAATTCGCCGGGACTGACCTCGGGGCCCGCTCGACGTAGCGCCTCGACCAGGATTTTCGCTCCGACGTATCCCTGCAGTAGCGTGAAGTTGACCTCGATGCCCTCGGGCAGACCATGTTGCGCGATGGCAGCGTGGAATTCGCGAACGAGCGGAAAGGCTCGATTGTTGGGGTGGGGAACGATTTGTGCAATGCCGATTCCGCGAGCCAGATCGTTGCCGATTCGCGTCGCGAGCTGAGGGCCGTCGGTGGTCGACAGAATCATCAGCATTCCGTCGCCACCGAGCTGGCGATAGGCGGATACGAAAGCTGCGCTCGACGCGGTGTTGGATACCATGACCACGCCCTGGGGATTGACCTTCGCCATCTGGCGCGCGGCCTCTTCGACATCCGTTGTGTTGCGCGGGTAGGGTCCGCGAACCGCAATCTCCAGGCCCAGCGCGGCCAGCGCCGCCTCGGCTGCGTCGAGCCCGTCTTTGCCGAACGCATCGTCCTGATAGAAGACACCGATCCGATCCATTCCCATCGTGATCATTTGCTCGATTATCTTCTCGACTTCGGCGGCGTAGCTTGCGCGGCCGAGGAAGAGGTTGGGGTGAGGCGGCTTGATCAATGATGCGGCGCCGGTTCGGAGGCCGACTGCTGCGATGTCGGCTTCCTGAAGCACGCCTTCTCGCACCAGGGCCGCGATGTTGCCGGTGCCGACGATGCCGAACAGCGCGACGGGTTGCTCTTCGGCAATGAGTGCCCTGGCGACACTGACGGTGTTATCGACGACGTAGCCGTCATCCACCGAGGCCAGTCGCAATGGCCGGCCCTGAATGCCACCAGCGGCGTTGACCCGGTCAAAGTAGAGCTGAGCGCCCGCGCGCATATGCTCGCCGGTTGGCGCCAGCGGACCGCTGAACGGTGCCACCTGGCCAATGACAATCTCCGTGTTCGCGTGGATTGAAAATGCGGCGATCAGCAGCGCCGCTGCCAGGGCTGTTCGAGATAGAAAACGCTTCATGCCGGATGCTTCCTTCATTCTTGACGTTGGGTCGGCTCGCGTTGACGGCGCGGTCGGCGTCTGTTGTCGTGTGCGCCGGTGGGGCGTCGTCCTGCCGATAGTGTAGCGAAGATGGATGCAGGAATGTATTCCCGCGGCGCGCTGCTGCGTCGCCTTGGTGCTTCGGCATCTGCCACGGATCAGCGCTTGGGTTGAGGGTTCGTAGCTAGCTTGGCGGCATCGGGTCTTATAGGGAGGGCGCCGAGCGGGGCGCGTGGGGCGGTTTATGAAACATCCGGGCCAGGTTCAGCACATGCGTCGTTCGGGACCGTGGTAAGACGCACGATCTATCAGATGGCTGCGGATCCGGACCGGAACTGCTGAACCGCCATCGCACAGAAAGCGCCCGATCGCTCCGCTCAGGTGCGCGCAGCCGGCACTCGCTCCGATTCCTGCGGAGTCGTTGCCGAGCGGTCGCACATGCGCGCCGAAATCCGCGTACTGCGTCGCTAGATGAGAGATCTCGCCGCGGCGGCAACGCGCATCACCGGTCATCCGAAAGACGCCCGGATAGGCGGCGGGAAAGACCGCCTCTCCCCGCGCCGGACTGGATGCGCAAACGATCACGCCCGCACCCAGGGCACGCTCGCAGGCCCGGGCGAGCACTTCACGGTCCATGCGCAGCCCGAGGCTGAGGTTCACGACCTGCACGCCCTGACCGACCACCCAGTCGAGTGCTGCCGCGACCTGGGCCGCCGATCCCGCCAATCGCTCCCGGAAGACCTGGGCCACGATGAACGCCGCGTCCGGCGCACCCCAGGACACGACGTCGAGGATCGCCCCACCATGACCGAGTTGGTCCGGCGTCGCATCGGTCCTCTGCACACCATGTTCCCCGACGACGAATCCGGCCGCGGCTTTGACCTTGGCAGCCTGATCGGGCCGAAATCCGCTGTCGATGACCCCGATACGAACCTGTTCAGGCATTGGCAGGCTCCTCGCAAGCGGGAGGGGCAGCAAGGGTGACCCGCCCCCCTTCCAGCTGCAGCAGCAGGTCACAGCCGTTCAACGTGGCGCCACGATGACTGATGAGAATCCGGGTCCGGCCCGCAAAGAGGCGGTCGACGGACGCGATCACCTGCGCCTCGGTGGCCTCGTCCACTGCCGAAGTGGCCTCGTCGAGCACGATGACCCGTGGCACCTGCAGCAAGGCGCGGGCAATGGCGATGCGTTGCCGCTGCCCGCCGGAGAACTGCTGGCCGCGTTCGCCGACGGGGGAATCCAGCCCCTGCGGAAGCGTGTCGGCCAGTTCGCCCAGCTGGGCGTCCCGGGCGGCCTGCTCGACCTGCGCATCGGACGCCTCCGGTCTCGCGTACCGGATGTTGTCGGCCAGCGATCCACGGAAAAGGACGATGTCCTGGCTGACGACTGCCACCGCACGCCGCAACGCGAGCGGATCGAGCTGGCGGAGGTCGACCCCGTCGAGCAGGATCCTGCCCTGCTGTGGGTCGAAATGACGGTGTAGCAGATCGACCAGCGTCGTCTTGCCGGCCCCGGAAACCCCGCTCAGGCCGACCCGGCAACCGACCGGAATCCGGATGCTGACTTCGTTCAGGACTGGATCACGGTCGGGATACGCGAATGCCACCGCCTCGAAACGGATCTCGCCGCCAGTCTCCCCGCATAGCGGCTGCGGGTCGGTCGGCGCCTCCACATCGGGACAAGCCTGACGCAGCTCGTTGACCCGGGTGAGGCTCACGCTCATGCGTTGAACCGCGACGTAGAGCCCCAGCAAACTGTTCACGGGCCCGACCGCCATCACGAGGTATGCCGAGAACGCGATCAGCGAGCCGAGCTGCCATTGTCCCTGAATGACCCACCAGCCCCCGATCAGAAAAGCGCCTGCACGCGTCAGCGATGTGAGCGTACCGGGCACGGCATGGGTGAAGAACTCGGTGACCTGCAGGCGAAGCAGATCGGAGAGATACCGTTGGTTCAGCCCGTCGAGTCGTGCGCCCTCGCGTCGCGTCTGGCCCGAGGACTGGATGAACTTCATGGCCGGAAGGGTTTCGACGAGGAAGCTCGACAGATCCGCGGAGCGCTCTCGCAGTCGGCGCGTGTGCAGCTCGACCTTGCGCCGTATCCATCGAAGCCACAGGATCTCGATCGGGATCAGCACGAGAACCAGCAGCGACAGCTCCCAGGACA
>CAYTAY010000258.1:0-4338 GCA_964435845.1 uncultured Azoarcus sp. | reverse complement strand
ACGCATGATCAAGGTTGGTGTCGTCGGTGGTACCGGATACACGGGCGTGGAGCTTCTTCGGCTGCTTGCCAGGCATCCGGATGTCACGCTGCAGGCCATTACATCGCGCGGTGATGCGGGCACTGCGGTTGCCGCCATGTTTGCGAACCTGCGCGGCTGGGTCGATCTCGCATTCGTCACTCCGCAGGAGGCCGATCTTGCGGCATGCGACGTCGTCTTTTTCGCGACACCGAATGGCATTGCGATGAAACAAGCGCGCGAGCTGGTGGATGCCGGCGTGCGGATCGTCGATCTTGCAGCGGACTTTCGCATTCGGGACGTCGCCGAATGGCAGAAGTGGTATGGCATGGAGCATGCCGCTCCGGAGCTGGTCGCAGAGGCGGTTTACGGCTTGCCCGAGCTCAATCGCGAGCAAATCCGCACCGCACGCGTGCTGGCCAACCCCGGCTGCTACCCCACTGCGGTGCAACTCGGGTACCTGCCGCTCATCGAGGCGGGGCTGGTCGACACCGCGCGTCTGGTTGCCGACGCCAAGTCCGGTGTTTCGGGCGCAGGACGAAAGGCCGAGATGCATACCTTGCTTGCCGAGGCTGCGGACAGCTTCAAGGCTTATGGCGTGCCCGGCCATCGTCACTTGCCGGAGATCCGCCAGGGGCTGTCCCTGGTCAGCGGGCAGCCCGTCGGTCTGACTTTCGTCCCGCATCTGTTGCCGATGATTCGCGGCATTCATGCGACCCTCTACGCCACACTGACCGGCGAGGCCGATCTGCAGGCTTTGTACGAGGCGCGCTACCGCGACGAACCCTTCGTGGACGTCATGCCGGCCGGCACGCATCCGGAGACCCGCACGGTGCGTGCAAGCAACATGTGTCGCATCGCCGTGCATCGTCCGCAGGGCGGGGACGTGGTCGTGGTGCTTTCGGTGATCGACAACCTGGTGAAAGGCGCCGCCGGGCAGGCCGTCCAGAACATGAACATCATGTTTGGACTTGACGAGGGCGCCGGGCTCGATATCGTGCCGGTGAGCCCCTGAGCGATTTCCGAGATTCGAATTCCGGCCGGGCACTTCAAGTCGGACTGAACTCGGTCTAGAATTGCAAGTCCAACGGCGCAACGGGCAAGCGTCAAATCAGACACATGAGTGACGTCCCGATACTCAACAGAGGAGTGACAATGGATACCGCAGTTGAAACCCCGGAACTGCTTGTCTTCACCGACAGTGCAGCCAACAAGGTCAAGGAGTTGATCGACGAGGAAGGCAACCCCGACCTCAGACTCCGCGTTTTCGTCACCGGCGGCGGCTGCTCCGGCTTTCAGTATGGCTTCACCTTCGATGAAGAGGTCAACGACGACGACACTCCGTTCGAGAAAAACGGCGTGACCTTGCTGGTCGATCCCATGAGCTACCAGTATCTGGTCGGCGCCGAAATCGACTACACCGAAGGCATCGAGGGTTCACAGTTCGTCATTCGCAACCCGAATGCGACCAGCACCTGCGGCTGTGGGTCTTCGTTCGCGGCCTGATTGTCTGGTCGTCCGAAAATAAAAAAGGGCTCCATCCATCGGAGCCCTTTTCAATTGCAAGCGCGGATCAGGTCATTCGGTGCGTTCTGCAACTGCCAGCGGCTGATAGTTCAACAGCGCAAGGCGGTCGAGCATCGGTGCGGTCTCTACCCTGAAGCGCCCCAATTCGGCCTTGTCCAGCGGCTGGACCTGGGGCAGGGCGATTTTCATGGGGTCGTGCGGCACGTTGTTGATGCGGATCTCGTAGTGCAGGTGGGGGCCGGTGGCCCACCCGGTCATGCCGACGTAGCCGATGATCTGCCCTTGACGGACACGCTGGCCCTTGGACAGCCCCTTGGCGAAGCCGTTGAGGTGAGCATAGAGGGTCGAGTAGTTGTCACGGTGCTGCACGATGACGGTATTGCCATAGCCGCGCTGGCTGCCGACGAAGCTCACCCGCCCATCCGACGAGGCCATGATCGGCGTGCCGGTCGGTGCCGCGAAGTCGGTGCCGTTGTGGTTGCGCCAGTTGCGGTGAATCGGATGCACACGCCGCCCGAAGCTCGAGGAGATCCGGGTGAATTCCAGCGGAT
The DNA here is from genome assembly GCA_964435845.1 of uncultured Azoarcus sp. Taxonomy (GTDB): domain Bacteria; phylum Pseudomonadota; class Gammaproteobacteria; order Burkholderiales; family Rhodocyclaceae; genus Azoarcus_F. Next base: position 2,242 of record CAYTAY010000258.1, on the reverse strand, counting down.
AGCGCAAAAAGGCTTGATTCAGGCCACGGCCATCCGGCGTGTAGTAGGCTTCGTTGCCATCGGCTTCACGATACAGCACCACGGTGTGGGTCTGACCCTGGTTCACGAATTCTGCGGCAAGGATTCGCCCGGCGCTGATGGGCACGCCCTGGTCATACACGGTCTCGTAGACCACGCTGAAGCGATCACCCTCGCGCAGGTCGCGCGTGAAGTCGATCTGGGTGCCGAAAATCTGTGCGAAGCGGTTGGCCACGCTCTCCGGTACGCCGGCAGCGTCGGTCGCGCCGAACAGGGAGTGGGTGATCGTTCCGGAGCGCATCTCGATCAGAGTGTCGACCACTGCGACGGTTTCGCCGACCTTCTCGATACCGTTTGCCGTGCGTTCGATGATGAACCGGTCGGCGCTGCGGCCAACCGGAAGATTCAGGCTGGTGAGTTGCCCGTCGGCGTTGGTGGTCGCGACCAGTGACCGACCGGCGCGGAGTTGGCGCAAGACATTGCGCGCGTCTTCGTCGCTCATCAGAAACGCAATGGCTTCGGCATCGGAAATGCCCAGGCGGCGCAGTATCGTCTGGATGGTATCGCCCGGCTGGATCCGCTCGTCGAACACGTAAGGCAAGGTGCTTTCCTGCTCCACCTTGACCATCTCGGGGATGCCGAGCCGCTCGATCACAAGCTCCGGCTCGAAAGGCATCTTGTTGTCCCCCGGCACCACAGCAATCGCTACCACCGCACCGAGCAACGTGCTTACCACCACTGCGCCCAGCAACGTGTAGCGCCTGATAGGTGAGTATTTGCCCGGGCGATCCGCTAGAATCTCGGATTTTTCCGTCTGCATGTGATTCCTTTTGAAAAAAATTTGTACGATTCTATCAAAAGTTTGCTCTACACCACATAGTCTGGAGGGTTTCTGATGTACGTCAGCGAAGCACTCGCGCACATCAAACGTGGGGCCGACGAACTGATCGTTGAGTCCGAGCTTGTTTCCCGGCTCGAAGGCGGTTTGCCTCTTCGTGTCAAGGCTGGGTTCGATCCAACCGCGCCCGACCTGCATCTCGGTCATACCGTGCTCATCAACAAGCTCCGTCACTTCCAGGAACTCGGCCATGAGGTGATGTTCCTCATCGGCGACTTCACCGGCATGATCGGTGATCCGTCGGGCAAGAACGCCACTCGCCCGCCGCTGTCGCGTGAAAAGATCCTGGAGAACGCAAAGACCTATCAAGAGCAGGTGTTCAAGATTCTCGATCCGGACAAGACCCGGATCTGCTTCAATTCCGAGTGGATGGAAACCCTGGGCGCCGCCGGCATGATCCGTCTTGCCTCGCTGCATACCGTGGCCCGGATGCTCGAGCGCGACGATTTCTCCAAGCGCTACGCCGGTGGTCAGTCCATCGCCATCCATGAATTCCTCTACCCCCTTTGCCAGGGCTACGATTCGGTGGCGATGAAAGCCGACGTCGAGCTCGGTGGGACCGACCAGAAATTCAACCTCCTGGTCGGCAGGGAGCTTCAGCGGCACTACGGCCAGGCACCACAATGCGTGCTGACGGTTCCCCTGCTCGAGGGCCTGGACGGGGTGAACAAGATGTCGAAGTCGCTGGGCAACTACATTGGCATCTCCGAAGCGCCGCGTGAGATCTTCGGCAAGGTGATGTCGATATCCGACGACCTGATGTGGCGTTACTACGAATTGCTGTCGTTCCGCACCATGAGCGAGATCGAGGGTATGCGCGCGGCAGTTGGCGAGGGGCGCAATCCGCGCGACATCAAGGTGCTTCTGGCGCAGGAACTGGTCGAGCGCTTCCATGACCGGCGTGCGGCCGAAGAGGCCACCGAAGAGTTCGAAGCCCGCTTTCGGCGTGGCCAACTGCCCGACGATTTGCCCGAGGTGATCGTCCAGGCCGGCGAGGGCGGCACCTCGATCGTTCAGGTGCTGAAACAGGCTGGCCTTACCGGGTCGACCTCCGAAGCCATGCGGATGATCTCGCAGGGTGCCGTGCGTCTCAACAGTGAGCGGGTCGATGACAAGGATCTCCTGCTCTCGGCAGGGGAGGCGGTCGTGCTGCAGGTCGGCAAACGCCGGTTCGCTCGCGTGACGCTGTGCTGAGGCCAGCGAGTGAGATTGCGCGCTGATTTGCGTTGTAGTGCGCGATTCATCTGCGTATAATTCGCGCTCCCGGCCAAGGCCGGGTCCGGAGAGGTACCGAAGTGGTCATAACGGCGCCGACTCGAAATCGGA
>CAYTAY010000257.1:0-4356 GCA_964435845.1 uncultured Azoarcus sp. | reverse complement strand
CGCGCTGGTCGTGGTAGCGGCGCAGTTGGTCCACCGCGTCCTGCAAGCCCTCGGGCACGGTGCGGCCCTTGCACTCGACCACCACCAGCGGAATGCCATTCACGAACAGCACCAAATCGGGGATCACATGCTGCTTGGCGCTGTCGTGCCCCGGCGGGCACTTGACCTTGAACTGGTTGATGACGGTAAAGCGATTGTTCTCCGGCACATCCCAGTCGATGAAGTGGATCGTCTGCCCGCGCCCGCCATCCCAGTCCGCCAGTCCTTCCACAACGATACCCTTGAGCAGCAGCGCGGTGGCGAGCTGGTTGGCTTCCATCACCCTGGCAGCACCGATGCGGCTGATGGCGGACACCGCCTGGTCGATGCGAGCTGCATCCAGCCAGGGCGCGCCGTCGCGCAGGTTGATGGCAGCAAGCCGTTCGCGCAGCAGCGGTTCCAGCACCACCTGTGCGAAGCGGTCGCGGTGCGTCACGCCCGGATCGTCGAGCGACCCCTCGATGTAGGTCCAGCCCAGCCCCTGAAGCTGCTCGATCAGCGGGCGTTCGACGTCGAGGTATTCGGGGCCGTGGGACATGGGTCAGTTCACCGTATCCGCCGCTACGGCCGACTCGGGCAACACCTTCTTGCCGATGGCCTTTTCGATGATGCCCAGCAACTGCCGCTTGCGCTGGGCGAAGAAGGCTTCGAAATTGTCGACGCGCAATGCCACCGTGGGGATCTGGTGCGTGCTCAGAATGTGATCCATCTCGGCATCGTTCAACTGCACCTGCTTGTGGTTCTGCAGTGCCTCCAGATAGCTGGATGGCGCATCGCCGCCAATCATGCGGTTGGCCTTGAACGAGATCGGCGTCTTGTTGACGATCGAGTCATACACACGTGGCGGGATACCCTGCGCCTCGCACCATGCGCGTGGAAAGATGTGGTGAATGTCCAGCTCGATACCCTGGTTGTCGAGTTCCTGGATGCCAGCCTTCCAGAAGAAGTCCTCCGCGCCCTCGCGCAGAATCAGCACGTTCAGCCCCTTGTAGGCGGCACTCAGGCGGCTGCGCAGCGAATCCAGCCGGTCCGGGTCGAAGGATGCATCGGTTACGGTTCTGGGCAAGGCGTCGTCGTCCTCGAACCAGTTCATCAGCTCTTCCAGGTCGAGCGCGATACGGGTTTCCACCGCGCCGCCGTAGAGCTCGCCCAGCACACCACACCAATACCAACGCGAAAGCTTCTGAAAGATACGCGGCTCCCGCCAGCGGTTGCCGAGCAGGGTCAGCACCGCCGCCAGCGGCACAATCTGGGTGGCGTATGGCAACTCGCGGCGGCTGTAGAGACATTCCTTGAGCAGAAACCGCGAGGCTTCGACAAAGCCGGCCTCAACCTTGTCGACCCAGTCCTTGTAGGCGGACAGCGGCAGGTCCAGCACCGAGGCCCGTTTGGCGCTCACCGGCCGCACGTCCTTGCCGCGCTTGCCGTCGGCAATGTCCTGCAGCTTGCGCTCCCGCGTGTGGAGCAGCGTGATGGCCTGCAACACGTCGGTGTTCTGCACGTCCTTGAGCAAGTCGTGCTGTTCGAAGCGCGCCTTGCGCGAGGCCACCTTGCGGATATCCGAGCCGAACCAGTCATCGCGCAGGTTGTAACCATCGGCCGCGTAGCTCGCGGTAATCAGCTCGAACACCGACAACTGCACCCCGCCGGTATTGACCTTCTCGAACACCAGGCACACCGCCTCTTTCGAGGTCTCCTTCTTCAGCTCGATCACCGGCAGGTGGTAGGCCGCAAAAGCGCCCAGAATGCGCTTCTTGAACTCCAGAAACTCGGCCATCGCGCCGGGGTTGAACTGAAACAAGTCCTGCAGCCACTGCGCGTCGTCCAGAATGGCGTCGCACGGAAAATACAACTGCTCGCATTCGAGCTGCCGCGTTGAAAGGTCCAGATCCACCTTGCGGCCAAAGTCGCTGCGCTTCTGGCGGTTTTCATCCACCGCCACCACGGCCTCTTCCAGCCGGTCCTCACCCTCCAGCGCCATGCGGATGTCGAAGTAGTAATGCAGCTTGATCGGCTTGCCCTTGGCGGTGCGGGTATCCACCGGCGACTTCAGCGCAATGGCCTGGGTGAGACTGGTCAGCCGCTGCTGGCCATCCAGAATCAGGTTTTCCGGCGGGTTCTTGATCGCATGCGCATCGATGCCCTCCACCGGCCGCGTCTCGAAGCGCACGTCACCGCCGGTCTCCATCAGCATCACCGCCCCCACCGGAAACGAGCGCGCAATACTCACCAGCAGGCTGCGCACATGGTCGTCGTCCCACACCCAACCACGCTGAAAATCCGGCAACTGAATCTTGCCGAGGAGGATGTCCTTCAGCAGGTCTTGCAGCGATATCTTGGTGCTGTCGAAACTGGTCATGCGGGCGTCCTGTTCGGGTGCGGGGTCAAACGGTGGCGAGGGTTTCCTGCGGGTCGAGGAGCGAGGTGACGCGGACGCGGCCGGTGAGGAGGTCGTCCATGAGGCCGGATTTGCAGAGTGAAAGTGCTTTCAGAGAGTCTTGATGCCGCTGGCTAACGCCATTCATTGATCGGATTCTTTCTACGATGATCAGTTGCTCTGCCATCGGTGCGGCAGCGACTGGCATGCCCTTCAGCTGCGTCGAATTGATTGAGGCGAGGTTGGTGCTCTGTTTGGAAGCCCTGATGAAGAACCGCTTACCAATCTGGCTCGCCGCAAACGCAGCAAGGAAATCCGGATTGAGCCGCGATGGATCAGTCCTTACTCGGAATACATGGTTCTGATGGATGCAGTCTTGCACTTGCCCGGCCCAGACCGCCCCGCGCCCCAACTTGTCGAAGTCACCGCCTTCGTTCATGAGTACATCGCCAGGCTGCAAGCGTAGGCTCTGCAGCTCTGCCACGGATACCCGGATGTGCTTCAGGTCACTGAGGTCAATATGGCCGTCTTGAACGTTGGCGACGCGCAGATAAGGCACCAGTATCCCATTGCTCGTCTGGGTTTTGCTGCTCAGGGTGATGCCGCTGACAACTTCAGCACAATCACCAAGGGCTACGACCGACCAAGCGTTCGGAATCAACCCCAGCGCCGACTCCTTGTACAACTCCGGCGCCTCCTCCGCGCTCGGGCGCAGTTCGCCGTTCTCATCAACGCCACGGGTCAGCAGGTCGTGCAGCAGCCCTTCCTTGACCTGTTCGAGCTTGGCGATGAGGGCCTGGGTTCTCTCGATCTGGGTGTCGAGGGTGTCGAGGATGCGGGCGATGGCCGATTGTTCTGCCCTCTGCTCTGGAACGCTCAGGTGGGTGTCAAGGTAGTCCTGAAACTTGAGATTGATGATCCCGGTTGTCTGTTGCTGTAGAGACAGAATGGTTGGCTGTTTGTGGAACCAGTGCAGCTTCCAGAACAAATAACGCGGAGCAACCCCGCCAGCAGGGCGGAGCGTCTTGAAGAAATTCGAGGACAGGTAGTGGGTACGATCCGCGCCTCTATCGAAGTAAGCGACGCGGCCGACCGGTCGATCTGTGCTGCCACCAGAGGCTTCAAGAATGAGGTCGCCATCGATTAGCCGCTTCGCATTCAGAACGCCCTGCGGTATCGAGCGAGCAGCACCGTCGCTTCGGATGTGTCCGTCATCGTCGATGTCGGTAGCGCGAAGCACGTGAGCAGGTTGCCTGTTAGGAGGGTCGCCCCACTCTCCGGCAAAACTATCTGAGAGCAATGCTCGGATTGGCATTTCAAACCACTCAGACATACCCCAGCGCCCCCAAGAACTCCCGCAACTGCTTCGCCGCCGCATCCCGCTCGGCTTCGATATCGGTCAGCGTCACGTGGTACTTGTCCCACCAGGTCTCGAAGGTGGTGATGATTCTCTGCCGTTGCTGGCGCACGTAGCGCTCCAGCAGGTCGGAGAGGTCGTTGTGCAGTATGGTCAGCACCAGTTCGGTGGCTGCGGCGTCGTCGAGCGCATCGACGGCTTCATTCAGATGCGCCTCGAAGCTCGCACGCTGCTCCTTCAACTGTTTGGTGACCTTGGTGCGCTCGGCTTTCCAGCCCTTGATCTGCTCAGGTGTGGGGGCGCCTTCATCAGCCTCCGCGGCTTCGTCATCGTCCTCGGGTGTGGCCTCTGCAGCCTTGATCTGGGCCTCCAGCTCCGCCTTACGGGCCTGCAGCTCTTCCAAAGCGGCCACGTAGTCCGCGAGCAGGAAGCCCACCAGCTTGTGATCGAGCGGGTTGGCCTTGCTCTGTTCGTCTTCCAGCAGCGTGATGATGCTGGTGCGCCAGGCGTCGACCACGCCGGTGACGCCCCGCGCCTGCAGGGTGCGGAACTCGTTCTTGTTCTGCTCCCAGAAGCCCGCGAT
>CAYTAY010000256.1:0-4366 GCA_964435845.1 uncultured Azoarcus sp. | reverse complement strand
AGCTGGTGTGCACCCGGCCGTTCCCGGTGATGCCGATCGGTTTCTGGAACGACGCCGATGATGCCAAGTATCGTGCCGCCTATTTCGAGCGATTCGACAACATCTGGTGTCATGGGGACTTCTGCGAGGTCACCGAACATGGGGGGCTCGTCATCTACGGCCGCTCGGATGCGACCCTGAACCCGGGCGGGGTGCGAATCGGCACCGCCGAGATCTATCGCCAGGTGGAAAAGCTCGACGAGGTGGTCGAATCCATCGTCATCGGCCAGGACTGGGAGGGCGACGTGCGGGTTGTGCTGTTCGTCAAGCTCCGTGACGGTCTTGCGCTCGACGAAGGCCTGGTCGAGCGCATCAAGCGGACCATCCGCGACAACACCACGCCGCGCCACGTGCCGGCCAAGGTGCTGCAGGTGGCGGACATTCCGCGCACCAAGAGCGGCAAGATCGTGGAACTGGCGGTGCGCAACGTCGTGCATCGGCAGCCGGTGAAGAACGTCGAGGCCCTGGCCAACCGGGAAGCGCTCGAACATTTCCGCAACCGCAGTGAACTGAAGGCCTGAAGGAGAACCCCATGCTGATGAACCGCGAAAAATCCGTGCTGCTGATCGTCGATGTGCAGGCCCGCCTTGCGCCCGCGATCCACGAAGGGCAGAGAATCATCGACAACTGCATCTGGCTGGCCGGAGTGGCCGAGCGCTGTGGGGTGCCCATCGTGGTCACCGAGCACTGGCCGCAGAAGATCGGCGGTACGGTCGAGTCGGTGCGCGCTGCCACGGCGGATGCGCAGTACGTGGACAAGGAGTGTTTCTCGGCCGAGGCCGACGGTTGCCTGAAAGGCACGGCGGTCGAAGATCACCGCCAGATAATCGTTTGCGGCACCGAGGCCCATGTCTGCGTGCAACAGACCGCGCTTGGCTTGCGCTGGACGGGCAAGGAGGTGTTCATCGTCGCCGACGCCTGCGGCTCGCGCGATCCGGCCAATCGCGACCTGGCCTATGCGCGCATGCGGGCGCATGGGATCGAGATCGTCTCGCGGGAGATGGTCGCCTTCGAGTGGTTGCAGCGTGGCGGCACCGAGATGTTCAGCGGCGTGATGCGCGAGTTCATTCGCTGAAGTCCAGTTCTCCCTGGGCGGCGGCGTTCGTGTTCGCCACCGCTTCGCTTCGTGGGCACAGAGAGCCGATGCGCACGCCCAGTAGCCGGATGCGTTTGTCGAGCGGCACGCGGCGCAGGCACTCGCCAGCGGCGCGTCGAATCTGTGCGCTGTCGATCACCGGGTCCGGCAGGGTCGAGTCCCGGGTCACAGTCTGGAAATCCTCATAACGCAGCTTGATGCCGACCGTGCGACCGGCAACATGCTTGCGCGCGAGGTCATCGGCCACCCGCAGGCACAAATCGGTGAAGATTCGGCTCAGTTCGCCGCGGTTCAGCATCGGGTGCAGATCCCGTTCGAAAGTGGTTTCGCGGCTCACCGACTTGGGTTCGGACCGGGTGACTACCGGGCGGTCGTCGCGGCCGTGGGCAGCGGCATGCAACCAGGCGGCGTAACTGCCGCCAAAGTGCGTCTGTAGCAGGCCGAGGTCGCCTGCGGCGAGATCGGCGATCGTATGGATACCGAGTCCCGCGAGCCGGTCCGCTGCCTTGGGGCCGATACCGTTGATGCGGTTTGCGGGCAGTGGCCAGATCCGGGTTTGAATGTCTTCCGCGTGCAGAATCGTCAAGCCGTCCGGCTTGTCCAGTTCGGAGCAGATCTTCGACAAAAGCTTGTTGGGCGACACGCCAATCGAGCAACTCAGCCCGGTTGTCTCGCGCACGGCCTGCTTGATGTGGCGGGCGATGTCTTCGGTGTTACCCGGCAAGTCGCTGAGGTCGACGTAGATCTCATCGATGCCCCGGTCCTCGATCATCGGCGCGATAGCTGCCACCGCTGCCTTGAAAAGGCGCGAATAGTGCCGGTAGGCGTCGAAATCGGCCGGCAGCAGGATGGCATCCGGGGTGAGTTGCGCCGCCTTCATGATACCCATGCCGGAATGAATACCGAATCGGCGCGCCTCGTAGGTCGCGGTGGTGACGACGCCCCGGCCGGCGTACTCACGCAACCGGGCAAAGTCCTCGGCGCGTGCGTTGTCGGCCGGCCGATTCGGGCGGCGCCCACCGATGACGACTGGCTGGCCCCGCAACTGCGGGTACCGGAGCAGTTCCACCGAGGCGTAGAATGCGTCCATGTCGAGATGGGCGATGCGGCGGTTCATGGTGGGCGAAGATAACCGATTCGATGCCGGTCGGGGGTCGTGCTTGGGCTTGCGGGAGCGCGAATGAGATCCGTGCTGAACTTTTTGCTGTGGGCAGTGGTTTGCTATGGCGCGATCGTCGCATTCATGGCCTTGACGCAGTCGCGACAGATTTTTTTCCCGATCTCTGCGCTGGCGACCACACCCGCGGTGCATGGCATGCCGTATGAGGATGTCTGGCTGGATACCGAAGACGGGTTGCGACTGCATGCGTGGTTGATCCCGGCTCCCGAGGAGCGGGGCGTGTTGCTTTTTTTCCACGGTAATGCGGGCAATATCTCGCACCGCATCGATTCGATCAGGATTTTTCGGGAACTCGGGCTTTCTGTCCTGATCGTCGATTATCGCGGCTACGGCCAGAGTGATGGCCGGCCAAGCGAGCAGGGCATGTACCTCGACGCCCTGGCCGCGTGGCACTGGCTGCGCGAGGCGCATGGCGTGCCGCCGGAGCGGATCGTGGTATTCGGGCGCTCGCTCGGCAGCGCGGTCGCCGCCTGGCTTGCAGCCCGCGAGCGACCAGCGGCGGTGATCCTGGAGTCGGCCTTCACCAGTGCCCCGGATCTCGGGGCCGACCTGATGCCCTGGCTGCCGGTGCGCTGGGTGCTGCGCTTCGACTTCGACACCCGGGCTGCGGTCGGGCGCTTCAGTTCGCCGGTGCTCGTCGTGCACAGCCGGCAGGACGAGATCGTGCCGTTCGCTCATGGCGAGGCGGTTTTTGCGGCTGCGCCGGAACCGCGCTATCTGCTGCCGATCCAGGGTGGTCACAACGACGGATTCATTCGCAGCCGGACCGAGTATGTAGCCGGACTGCAGGGCTTTCTCGACCGCTACCTGGCGCTGCCTGCGGCGCTTGACTGAATCGGCTGCCGCGTGCTCATGGTCCAGGCGACCATCGCGGCAGCGGCGCCGGTGGCGACATGCTTGATGTTGTGGCCGCTGACGAACTCGCCGGTCAGCGAGTAGATCTGGTGGTCGAGCCGGTCGCCAAGGTAACCGAACAGGTAGAGCGCCAGCGCGATCAGGTGGCCGAAGGCGTGCGTATAGCGTGCCGGCAACAGAAAGGCGAACAGCGGCACGATGATGAGCATGGCGTGCAGCGCGACATAGGGGCGGAGGTCGCCGGTGGCGAAGGTTTCGGTGAAATACCAGTAGATCACCGCGAGCGGGCCGATCAACAACCAGACGACGACCAGGCTTTTGCCGGCGCGGTCCACCAGCGTTCGTTCGGCGAGCAGCAAGGCAGTGACACTCACCAGCACGACACTCAGCGGGAGCCGGTCCCACAGCAGGCTCAGATTGTCCGGCGCGGCGTGATACCAGGCCGAGCCGAGGCCGGTTGCGAACAGGGCGGCGAAAAAGAGCCGTGCGAGCATGCGTTCGAAGCTGGATGCGAAGGCCGTGCCTCGCCCTATGACGAGCCACCCCAGCACCCCGGCGAGCAGATATGCGAGATTGGTCAAGACGTTGACAAGATCGATTCCGGGCGAGCTCCGGCTGGCGAAGACGTGGTAGCCGGGGTCCTGGGGTAGCGCGTGCCAGATCAGCATGGCGACGAACAAGCCCACAACATAGGCCGCGATCAGCAGCATCGTGGCGCAGAACAGCCTCGGGCGGCCACCGGTTTTGGCGAGGACATCGTCTTGCTCGAAACTGTGCATTGAATTCAGTGACTTAACTTGAAGGCATTGAGGTCGGGGAGCATAGGCTATCGGGCAGGCCGCAGAGGCCCGCTTCCTGAGGGCGGATCACATCGGTTATCATCGCGCTTTCCCGCATCTGCTTTTTCCATGACCAAATACGTTTTCGTTACCGGCGGTGTCGTGTCCTCACTGGGCAAGGGCATCGCGGCGGCCTCGCTCGGTGCCATCCTGGAGTCGCGCGGCATCCGCGTGACGCATCTCAAGCTCGACCCCTACATCAACGTCGACCCGGGCACGATGAGCCCGTTCCAGCACGGCGAGGTGTTCGTCACCGAGGACGGCGCCGAAACCGACCTCGACCTGGGTCACTACGAGCGCTTTACCAGCGCCAAGATGAGCAAGCGCAACAACTTCACCACCGGCCAGATCTATGAG
>CAYTAY010000255.1:1107-4369 GCA_964435845.1 uncultured Azoarcus sp. | reverse complement strand
GCCAGCCGGTGCCCTCGCGGCAAGGCGTACATTGGCCGCAGGACTCCTCGAAGTAAAAGTAGGACAGCCGCTCTAGCGCCTTGACCATGCAGGTGGTCTCGTCCATGACGATGACCGCGCCGGAGCCGAGCATCGATCCCGCCTTGGAGATCGAGTCGTAGTCCATGGTGCAGTCCATCATGATTTCAGCCGGCACCACCGGAGCGGACGACCCACCCGGAATCACACCCTTGAGCCTGCGACCACCGCGTATCCCGCCGGCCATCTCGAGCAGTTCGGCAAATGGCGTTCCCATCTCGATCTCGTAGTTGCCCGGGCGATTGACATGACCCGAGACCGAAAACAGCTTGGTGCCGCCGTTGTTGGGCTTGCCGAGCCCAAGGAAGCCCTCGCCGCCCATGTTGATGATGAAGGGCACCGAGGCAAGCGTCTCGGTGTTGTTGATCGTCGTGGGCTTGCCGTAGAGGCCGTAGCTCGCCGGGAAAGGCGGCTTGAAGCGCGGCTGCCCCTTCTTGCCCTCGATCGACTCGAGCAGCGCGGTCTCTTCACCACAAATGTAGGCACCGTAGCCGTGGTGCGCGAAGAGCTCGAAGCAAAAGTCGGATCCCAGGATGTTCTGGCCGATCAGACCGGCAGCCCGGGCTTCTGCCAGCGCTTCCTCGAACCGCTCGTAGATTTCGAAGATCTCGCCGTGAATGTAGTTGTAACCACGGCTCGCGCCCATCGCATAGGCCGCGATCGCCATGCCCTCGATGACGGTGTGCGGGTTGTAGCGCAGGATATCGCGGTCCTTGAAAGTGCCCGGCTCGCCCTCGTCCGAATTGCAGGCGAGATACTTGTCACCCGGGAACGAGCGCGGCATGAAGCTCCACTTAAGCCCCGTCGGAAAGCCGGCACCACCACGACCGCGCAGCACCGAGGCCTTGAGTTCTGCGATGATGTTCTCGGGCGGAATGCGCTCGCCCACCACTTTCTTCAACGCACTGTAGCCACCGCGGGCAAGATAGTGTTCGAGGTTCCAGCCGCGGTCGCCGTCTATGCCGGCCAGAATCAGTTCGCGTGCGCTCATTTGCTTTCCAGATCGGCCAGCATCTGGTCGATCTTCTCCCTGGTCATCCAACTGCACATGCGGTGGTTGTTCACCAACAGCACCGGGGCATCACCACAGGCGCCCATGCACTCGCCTTCCTTGAGCGTGAATTTGCCGTCAGCCGTGGTCTCATTGAAACCGATACCGAGCTTTTCCTTGAGATAGTCGGCAGCATGAACGCCCCCGGATAGCGCACAGGGCAGATTCGTACATACAGTGATCTTGTGCAGGCCAACCGGCTCGAGGTCGTACATGTTGTAGAAGCTCGCCACTTCGTAGGCGGCCACCGCCGGCATGTCGAGATACTCGGCGACACAGGCGATCGTCTCGCGTGACAGCCAGCCCTTTTCCACCTGGGCAATGCGCAAGGCGGCCATCACCGCCGACTGCTGCCGTCCGGCAGGGTATTTGGCGACCTCGCGGTCAATCTGTTGCAGCGCTTCCTGACTCAGCATCGCTTGCTCTTTGATCGTATCCATGCAAAAACCCGCCCCCTTCAGCGATCGATCTCGCCGAACACGACGTCCATCGTGCCGATGATCGCGACGACGTCCGCGATCATGTGCCCGCGGGCGATCTCGTCCATTGCCGCCAGGTGGGCAAACCCCGGCGCACGCAGCTTGAGGCGATAAGGCTTGTTGGCCCCATCGGAAACCGCGTAAACGCCGAACTCACCCTTAGGATGCTCGACCGCGGCGTACACCTCGCCTTCGGGCACATGCATGCCTTCGGTGAAGAGCTTGAAGTGGTGTATCAGCTCCTCCATGTTGGCTTTCATCTTCTCGCGCGGCGGCGGTGCGATCTTGTGGTTGTCCACGATGACCGGCCCCGGGTTCTTGCGCAGCCAGTCGATGCACTGGCGGATGATGCGGTTGGACTGACGCATCTCTTCCATACGGCACAGATAACGGTCGTAGCAATCGCCGGTCTTGCCGATCGGAATATCGAAATCCATGCGGTCGTAGACCCCGTAGGGCTGCTTTCTGCGCAGATCCCAGGCGATACCGGAGCCGCGCAGCATCGGGCCGGAGAAGCCCCAGGCCAGTGCCTGCTCGGGCGTCACCACGCCGATGCCGACGGTACGCTGCTTCCAGATCCGGTTGTCGGTCAGCAAAGTCTCGTAATCGTCGCAGTATTTCGGAAAACGGTCGGTGAAATCCTCGAGAAAGTCCAGCAACGAACCCTGGCGCGCGTCGTTCAGTTCGCGTACCGTCTTCTCGTTCTTGAAGCGGTTGATCTCGTACTGCGGCATGCGGTCGGGCAGGTCACGATACACCCCACCGGGACGGTAGTAGGCGGCATGCATGCGCGCCCCGGACACCGCCTCGTAGGCATCCATCAGATCTTCGCGCTCGCGGAAGGTATAGAGCACCATCGTCATCGCGCCGATGTCGAGCGCGTGGGTGCCGATGTTGAGCAGATGATTCAGGATGCGCGTGACCTCGTCGAACATGACGCGGATATATTTCGCACGCTCAGGAACTTCGATGCCGAGCAGCCGTTCTATTGCCATACAGTAGGCATGCTCGTTACACATCATCGACACGTAGTCGAGACGGTCCATGTAGGGCACCGACTGGAGCCAGGTTCGGGTTTCCGCCAGTTTTTCGGTGCCACGATGCAGCAGGCCGATGTGCGGGTCAGCCCGCTCCACCACCTCGCCATCCAGTTCCAGAACCAGACGCAGTACGCCGTGCGCAGACGGGTGTTGCGGGCCGAAATTGATCGTGTAATTACGAATCTCAGCCATGACCGACGTCCCCGTAGTATTCCTCGCGCACGATGCGCGGCACGTTCTCGCGCGGTGCGATGCTCACCGGCTGGTACACCACGCGTCCGACCTCGGGGTCGTAGCGCATTTCGACATGACCGGAAACCGGGAAGTCCTTGCGGAACGGGTGCCCGACGAAGCCATAATCCGTCAGGATGCGGCGCAGGTCGGGGTGCCCGTCGAACATGATGCCGTAGAGGTCGAAGGCCTCGCGCTCGAACCAGTTCGCGCTCGCCCAGACCGAAACCAGCGAATCCAGCACCGGAAAGCTGTCGTCCTCGGCAAAGCAACGCAGGCGAACACGCCAATTATGGGTCACAGACAGCAAATGGACCGACACTGCAAAACGCTTGCCGGTCCATTCCGAATTCTTCCAGGCCGAGTAATCCAGGCCCGACACG
>CAYTAY010000255.1:0-1013 GCA_964435845.1 uncultured Azoarcus sp. | reverse complement strand
TGAATGTCTTCCGTCAGCGCGCAATGGTGTTGGTGCGCTTGATCTTGTTCTGCAGCTGAATGATTCCGTACATCAGCGCCTCGGCAGTTGGCGGACAACCCGGCACATAGACGTCGACCGGGACGATACGGTCACAACCTCGCACGACCGAATAGGAATAGTGGTAGTACCCACCGCCATTGGCACAGGAGCCCATCGAAATCACCCAACGCGGCTCGGCCATCTGGTCGTAGACCTTGCGCAGCGCGGGCGCCATCTTGTTGCAAAGCGTGCCGGCGACGATCATCAAGTCGGACTGACGAGGGCTGGGTCTAAACACTACACCGAACCGGTCGAGGTCATAGCGTGAACAGCCCGCGTGGATCATCTCGACCGCACAACAGGCCAGGCCAAAAGTCATCGGCCACAAGGAACCGGTTCGCGTCCAATTGACGACCGCATCCAGCGAAGTGGTCACGAACCCTTCGCGGAAAACACCTTCGATGCTCATTTATTACTCCCAGTCGAGCGCGCCGTTCTTCCACTCGACGATGTAACCGATGACCAGCACGGCAAGGAACACCATGACCGATCCGAATACGAACCAGGCAACCTCGCCTGCCGCAATGAACTCCTGGAAGACCGTCGCCCACGGGAACAAGAAGGCGATTTCAAGATCGAAGAGGATGAACAGAATCGCGATGAGGTAGTAGCGCACGTCGAACTTCATGCGCGCGTCTTCAAACGCCTCGAAACCGCATTCATAAGGTGACAGCTTTTCGCTGTCGGGACGGTACGGCGCGATCAGCCGACCGAGGATGATGGGAATGAAACCGAAACCAAGACCAACGAGGATGAAGATCAGAACAGGAAAATAGTTTTCCAGCATTATGTGCCCCTCGCTGACAGCGCCCTGAATTGCTGCAATGCGCAACAAAAAATTGCCCGTTTTCCGGGCTTCTTCTTCAATGGTGCCGACGGTGAGACTCGAACTCACACGGCTTGCGCCACCGCCCCCTCAAGACGGCGTGTCT
>CAYTAY010000254.1:0-4380 GCA_964435845.1 uncultured Azoarcus sp. | reverse complement strand
CTCGGTGGCGACGAACTCACCGTTGATGAAGTTGTGAATGTCCTTGATGCTCATGAGTTGCTCCTAAATTGCGTCCGCGCCTATCGCCTCGAGTCCGGCCCGGGCGCACGCCTCATCCTGCTCGGCCGACGCACCGGACACCCCGATGCCGCCGACGAGCTCTCCGTCTATCCGTATGGGCAAGCCGCCGCCGAACACCGCCATGCGCGGCCGTGCCGAAAAACCCAGCTTCAGGCCTTCATCCTCACCGGCGACCTTCATCCAGTCCGCAGTCGGAAAACCGAAACCGGCCGCGGTGTAGGCCTTGTCGATAGCAATATCGATGGACTGAATGAACGCACCCGGCATGCGGAGGAAGGCCGTCAGAAGCCCGCCGACATCCACGACCCCGACATTGATCTTCACGCCAAGCGACTCGGCCTTCGCCACCGCGGCCTGCGCGGCGGCCAGGGCGGCCTCCAAGGCAATGTTCGATTGCTGCAAGGTTGTCTTCATCGCGGCTGTTCTCCATCACGTGCCAAGCTTCGATGTCCCAAGTTACCGAGCCTTAATCTCGACGTCAACCTTTTTTCTCGAGATTTAAGATGATTGTTGCGTACAAGCCGAGATCGACTAGAATTCCGGGTGCCCCCTTCACAATCTCCGGACGCATACTCATGAACGACGCGGCCCTCGCAGAATCGCGCAGCACTCAGGAACCCAAGACGCTGGTCGAAGCGGCCTATCATCGGCTTCGACGCGACATCATCGAGGGCATCCGCACTCCCGGCGAGAAGTTGCGCGTCGAACACCTGAAGGACGAATACGAAGTCGGCGCGGGAACGCTTCGCGAGGCGCTCCTGATGCTCGCCACCGACGGCCTGGTCATCGGCCAGGGCCAACGGGGCTTTCGGGTAGCTCCGATCTCGCTGAGCGACTTCGAGGACATCACGCGGACGCGCGTGCTGCTCGAATGCGATGCGCTGCGCCAGTCCATCGCGCTCGGGGACGAAGCATGGGAAGCCTCGGTCGTGGCTGCGTTTCACCGTCTTACCCGGGCCGAGCAGAAACTCGCGGACCATACGGCGCCCTCTCTCGAGGAGTGGGAAGCGCGCAACCGTGGCTTTCATGAAGCCTTGATCGCGGCCTGCCCCTCCCGCTGGATCCGCCATTTTCAGTACATCCTCTACCAGCAGTCCGAACGTTATCGTCGCATTGCCCTGTTCCGGCGGACGATTGCGCGCGACATACATGCCGAACACCAGGCGATCTTCGAAGCGACCATCGAGCGTGACGCGGACACCGCCTGCACGCTCCTGGCGGAACACATCCTGCGCACACTCGAAGCCATCAAACGGATGCCTCCCGATTTCTTCGAGCGCCGCGCAGACGCACGCTGACGCTTCAAAGAGCCGCTCGGGGGATGGC
Source organism: uncultured Azoarcus sp. (assembly GCA_964435845.1). Taxonomy (GTDB): domain Bacteria; phylum Pseudomonadota; class Gammaproteobacteria; order Burkholderiales; family Rhodocyclaceae; genus Azoarcus_F. Next base: position 2,973 of record CAYTAY010000254.1, on the reverse strand, counting down.
CAAGCACCCCCTTGAGCTGCGGTTCAGCTCACCACCGACAGGAAGCGCTCGTTCAGCGTGCGGTCGTGATAGAAGATGCCGGCACCCACTTCGTCCCAGGTCCACTTGATCGGCGTCCAGTCCGGATAGCTTTGATAGCCGCCACAGAAAGTCTCGAAACGGTTGCCCGACGGATCGAAGGCGTAGATGGTGGTGCCCCGGGTAATGCCGTGACGAGTCGGTCCGATGTCGATCGAGACCCTGTTCATCGACATGATGTCTGCCGCGCGCAACACCTTCTCCCAACTGTCGAGCAGGAAGGAGATGTGGTGCAGCTTGCCCGGCTCGCCATGACGGACGAAGGCGATGTCATGTGCCTTGGTCGAGCACGACAGCCAGATCGCCAGATCGGTCTTGCCGTCTTCCATGACCACGTGCTCGACCAGGTAGAAGCCGAGCACGTTGACGAAGATGTCCTGCACCTTCTCGATGTCGGGACCGTAAAGCAGGCAGTGATCCAGACGGATCGGGGCGATGCCGCGTTCCGCTTCCTGAGTCCAGGGGTCCGGATTGACGTAGGCCATGCCGTTGCCGACGTCGGTCTTGTCGGCATAGAGCTCGATCTGGTGGCCCGAGGGGATCTCGAAGCGGACACGCTCGCCGGTTTCGAGCATTTCCCCGGCGGGAATGCGCTCGGTCTTGAGGCCATAGGCCTTGAGGTCGGCGTCGAGCTTGTCGAGTGTCGCCCGGTCGGCGACCTTGAAGGCAAAGAAGTCGATTCCGGCCGCATCCGCCTCGCGAATCAAGACGCTGTTGTGATCGCGTTCGTCCCAGCTCTTGAAATAGACCCGGCCCTGGTTGTCACGGCCGGTCTCGACAAGCCCCAACACGTTCTTGTAGTGGTTGATGCCCTCTTCAAGGTCGAGCACCCGAATTGCCACGTGTCCGGGACGCAGTACGCCAGTCATTGCCATGTCAGTCTCCTCCGATTGTTTGTCCCGCCTTTCACTTGTGTTTCCGGGTCGGGACGGTTTGCGTTCTATTAGCCGTACGATACAACCTTCTTATGTCGAGTTAAAGTCTTCTTCTCGAGATTTTTAATCAGATCCGCCGAAACAGCGGACTGCGCACTTGTTGCGCATCGGCCGCCGAGAAGAACTTCTCTGAGTATATGTCTTTCTCGAACAAACGCCCTTGCATCAGGGTGTTGATGCAGGCATCGATCATCGCCGGTGGTCCGCACAGGTAGGCTTTGTTGCCGCGAAAGTCGTTACCGAAGTGCTCGCGGGCTGCTTCATGCACGAAGCCACGAGAGCCTGTCCAGTCGGAATCGGCCGGCTCGTCCGACAGGGCGGCGACATAGGTGAAGTTCGGGTGGGACTTGGCCAGCGCGAGGAAATCCTCGTGGTAGTAAAGCTCCGCACGAGTGCGCTGGCCATAGACCAGCGTGATCGGACGCTCGTCGCCTTTGGCCAGCATGTCGAGAATCATCGACCGAGGGCTCGACAAACCTGATCCACCGGCCATGAACAGCGCCCCGCCCTCGGCGGACTCTCGCACGAAGAAACGTCCATAGGGGCCCGACAGCTGCACCCTGTCGCCTGCTGCCAGACGCTCGTGTATCCAGGTCGTGCCCTTGCCGCCAGGCACCAGCCTGATGTTCAGCTCGATCTCGCGAGCAGCACTCGGCGGGCTGGCCAGCGAAAAAGCCCGGGTGGCGTTCTCGCCGGGAATGGTGAAGTTGATGTACTGCCCCGCCTGAAAGTCGATCGGCTTGTCCAGCTGGATGTACACCGCCTTGATGGTGGGCGTCAGATCCTCGATGCGCAAGACGGTACCCGGATAATCCTCAACCGGAATCGATCTCGCGTCAGGATCCTCATCGACCTCTGCCTCGATCACCACATCGCTTTCCAGCGTCGCACAGCAGGCCAGCGTCTTGCCGTCGTCGCGCTCGAAATCCATCAACGCGAAACTGGACGCCTCGCCGTGCTCGACCTCGCCATCCACGACCTGCACCTTGCAGGTAGCACACAAGCCGTGGCAACAGGCATGAGGCAACCAGATACCGGCCCTGAGCGCGGCATCCAGAATCGTCTGACCTTCTTCGACTTCGATCGTAGCACCCAGGGGTTCAATCGTCAGCTCGTAACTCATGTCACTTGTCTCTTTGAGGCGCACCGGTCCGGGTCGGTCGCTTCAGGCAACCGACCCTGAGCCAGCTCAGCTGCAGGATCCCTTGATGCCGGTGAGGCCCGGCGTGCGGAAACGGATCACATCCTTGTGGCCAAGCCCATTCTCGGCCAGCGACTTGTCGAAGTCCGGTTGCCAGGGCTGGCCGGACTTGAACCACTCCGCCTTGGCCCACTCGATTTGCGCGAAGTCCGGGTGATAGCCGAAGGCATCCGGCAGCACCTGCTCGACCACCGCACGGAAAGGCATGTTCGGTGGAAACGGAAAGGCGAACGGGGCGCAGAACATCAGATGGTCTTCCCAGCCTATGTAAAGCAACTGGTTTCCGTGAAAATTCTCGAGCCGGTCGCGCGGCGCGAACTCGTACTCCTTGACGGCGGCAACAGCCATGTCATGTCTCCTTTACTTGTACCTTGCATCCTGCAGGCCCCGTCACCGGGGCAACTGCCGGAGTGCCTTTGTGTTGAACAACCTGCCTCTGCAGGAGCTCGGCTCCGCCGAACGATAGGGCGTCTTGCCCGGCATTGGCGACTAATCGCCCGGCAGAGCCGGGCTCCTGCAGGGGGTGGGTTTCGCGTGCCATGTACTCGATGACCCTCGCGTCACGTTCAGGTGTTACGGGTCGCGATGCCGCGCCAGGCATCGAAGTTTTTCTGATCCTCCGAACCCTCGAAGTCGAGGTTGTCGCGCCCGAATTCCAGGTGGTAGTACTGCAGCACCGCAGCCAGCGGATCGAAACCTTCGACCGTCGGGTCGGTGCCCTCGGGGAAGCAGTTGCCCTGGTAGATCTGATGCACCGGC
>CAYTAY010000253.1:0-4417 GCA_964435845.1 uncultured Azoarcus sp. | reverse complement strand
TACCAACTGAGCTATTCCCGCTTGAGAGACCGACATTATAGTGAGCGAAAAACGGCTGTCAACCGCTTTTGGAGCGTGCTGCAGTTTCCCGTTCGTGCGCCGAAAGACGCGGCAAAGCGCGGCGCAGATAGTAGATCATCGACCAAAGCGTGAGCGCTGCCGCGACATAAATCAGCAGCGTGCCGATGAATTGCACGTTCAGCGTCCAGAGTGGCTCGTGGTAGAGCAACAGCGGGATCGCGATCATCTGCGCGGCGGTCTTGAATTTGCCGATCGTGGCGACGGCAACACTCGCCGACTGCCCCACCCGGGCCATCCACTCGCGCAGCGCCGAAATCGTGATTTCGCGGCCGATCATGACCACGGCGACGATCGCGTCGGTACGACCAAGCTGCACCAGCAGAATGAGTGCTGCGGCAACCATCAACTTGTCCGCCACCGGATCGAGGAACGCGCCAAAGTCCGAGGTCTGCCCAAGAGTGCGCGCGAGATATCCGTCGAGCCAGTCGGTGATTGCGGCAACGACGAAGATGACCGTGGCGACAACATTCTTGACCACCGGCCCGAGCCAGGCATCGGGCAGGTAGAAAACGCCGACGAAGATCGGAATCAGGGCGATGCGTGCCCAGGTCAGCGTATTGGGTATGTTCACGGGCATCCGGCGGGCTTTTTCGGCCAATGTGACAAAGCTGTTTTCGCCAGTATATCGCTATGTGCAGAGCTTGATCGTGGTTGTTTCAACAAGCCGATTTCCAGCTCGCACAAGAACCCGCGCAGCTTCCGACGCCCCATTCGCCGCTCACGCGGCTCCCACAGGCAATGGCTGCGCTCGTGGCTTGCTCGAACGCACTGGGGATGGAGGCCTTCGTGGCTTGCTCGGGCTAAGGAGCGACGGCCGGGGCAATCGCATGAATGCTGAGCAAGCACCATTTATAGCCGATGTTCACAGGTTCATACCCCGTAGGAGCCCGGCATAGCCGGGCTCCTACCATGGCATGCCGGCCTACATGGCATTCATGCGATCGCCCTGAAGGGACGAAGGGGTGTGTCCGATGTCGAGTTCTCGCCTTATACTTTTACTGCCCAAGAACCCAGCACTGCACCGACGAGGCCGACACTGTTCCCCTTTCAGAGCACTTTCCGGCAGTTCGCCGAGCATTTCCCGCGCGCGCTGTGTTCGGCCGGGCTCATCCTCGGTACGCTTTTCTTTGCGGCGTCGCTGACGCCCAGCCTCGTGCCACGGCCTTTCGTCATGCAAGGCCTGCTGTCCGGAATGGCGCTGGCTGCAGGTTACGGTATCGGCGTATTCGGCCTCTGGCTGTGGCGATATCTCGAACTGCCCGCGGCGCGGGGGCATTCGCGCTGGATCGTCAAGGGCGCACTCGGGCTGTTGTGTATCAGCATAGCGGTCACCTTTCTCATCCAGGCCTCGGAGTGGCAGAACTCGGTGCACGGCCTGATGGAATTGCCATCGGTCGAAACCAACCGTCCTTTCTCCGTGGGTCTGATCGCCGCCGCCATCTTCGCCGCGCTGCTCTTGGTCGCACGCCTGTTCGCACTGATGACGCGCATCGTCTCACGCAGGCTCAATCGCATCGTCCCGGTGCGGCTCTCGGCCTTCGTCGCGATGTGTTTCTCGATTTTCGTCTTCTGGACAATCGCCAATGGTGTGTTCGCCCGCGCGGTGATGAACGCCTTCGATGCGTCCTTCGCCCAACTTGACGCCCACATCGAAGCCGAAGTGGATGCGCCTTTCAGCCCACGGAAGACCGGCAGTGCCGAATCCCTTATCGCCTGGCGCGATCTCGGCCGGCAGGGACGGCGCTTCGTCGGCTCCGGTCCTGGTCGTGACGATATCACCGGCTTTACCGGCCAGCCGGCAATGGAGCCGTTGCGCGTCTATGTCGGCCTGAATTCAGCCGAAACCATCGAGCAGCGCGCCGCATTGGCCCTGGCGGAGTTGAAACGTGTCGGCGGTTTCGAACGCTCGAGACTGGTCATCGTGACGCCGACTGGCACTGGCTGGGTGGATCCCGGTGCGATCAACAGCCTGGAATACCTTCATCATGGCGATGTTGCATCGGTCGCGGTCCAGTATTCGTATCTGCCGAGCTGGCTGACCCTGCTCGCACAACCCGATTACGGCGCCGACACCGCAAAGGCCTTGTTTCGGGCGGTTTATGATTACTGGCTGGAGCTGCCGGAGCGGACCCGGCCGAGTCTCTACCTGCACGGATTGAGCCTCGGCGCACTCAACTCGGAGCGTTCGGCAGACATGTGGGATATCGTCGGCAACCCCTTCCATGGTGCGCTGTGGAGCGGTCCGCCCTACCGCAGCCCGACCTGGCAGTGGGTGACCGCCAACCGCAACCCCGACTCCCCCGCCTGGTTGCCTCGCTTTCGTGACGGCTCGGTGATCCGCTTTACCAACCAGGACAACCAGCTCGAAGACTTCGACGCACCATGGGGGCCGCTGCGGATCGTCTACCTCCAGTATGCCAGCGACCCGGTGACCTTCTTCGACCCGATGGCGTTTCTTCGCGAACCTGCATGGCTGTCCGGCAGCCGCGGACCAGATGTCTCGCCGAGCCTGCGCTGGTTTCCAGTGGTGACGATGCTGCAACTTGCGGTCGATATCGCTGCCGCCGACAATGCGCCCACCGGCTACGGTCACGCCTACGCCACCGAGCACTACATCGACGCGTGGCGGGCAGTCAGCGCCCCGGAAGGCTGGACGGACGAGGATATCGAGCGTCTGAAGGCTACGATTGGGGATCTGCGCTGATCTGTTCTCGAAGCGAGGCCGTTCGCCGTTTACGCGACTCCCACAGATAGTGGGGAGGGTCCGGCACCCCGATTCATCGAAAATGCCGATGAATACGCTGCGCGAGTTGTTCGCTGATGCCGTCGACCCGGCAGAGGTCGTCGACCGTGGCGTCGCGCACACCGTCGAGCCCGCCGAAGGTTTCGATGAGCCGGCGCCTGCGCGTGGCGCCCACGCCGGGAATATCGTCGAGCCTGGAGCCGACACGCGCCTTGGCTCGGCGTGCGCGGTGGCCGGTGATCGCGAAGCGGTGGGCCTCGTCGCGGATTTCCTGGATGAGATGGAGCGCGGGATGGTCCGGCGGCAGCCGGGTGACGGCCTGACCGTCGGCGGCGACCAATGACTCCAGTCCGGCCTTGCGCCCCTCGCCCTTGGCCACACCGATCATTGCGACCGACTCCAGCCCGATCTCGGCCAGAGTTTCGCGGGCTGCGCCGACCTGACCCTTGCCGCCGTCGATCAGGATGAGGTCCGGGTACACGCCCTCCCCGGCAGCGACCTTGCCGTAGCGCCGCTCGAGCACCTGCCGCATCGCGGCATAGTCGTCGCCGGGGGTGATGCCGGTGATGTTGTAGCGGCGGTATTCGGACCGCTTCATCGCACCGCGCTCGCACACTACGCATGAGGCCACGGTGGCCTCGCCCATGGTGTGGCTGATGTCGAAGCACTCGATGCGCGCGGGCGCTTCCGGCAGGTCGAGCGATTCGCGCAAGGCCTCGAGCCGGCTCTCGATGCGGCCGGTGTCGCGCAGACGGGCCTGGATCGCGATCCGCGCATTGCTCGCGGCCATCTCGAGCCAGGCCTTTTCGGTGGCATGGCGGGCGCCGATCACGGCACAGGGCTTGTCGCTGACCTCGGCGAGCAGTGTCCTGACCGGCGTCACCGGCAAATTGACCAGCAGCCGCGCCGGCATCGGGTGGTCACGATAGTGCTGCTCGACGAAGGCCAGCAGGGCGTCCAGCGCGCCGAGGCCGGCGGTGGTGCTGGGGAACTGCGGCCGGTCGCCGAGGTGACGACCACCGCGCACCATGGCAATGTTCACACACACCAGGCCGGCGTCTTCGACCGCGGCGACGATGTCGACGTCCTCGTCCTTGCGGCTGTCGACGAACTGGCGGTGTAGCACCGCCTGCAACACCCGCACCTGGTCGCGACACGCGGCGGCCTCCTCGAAGGCGAGTCGTTCTGCGGCCTGGTTCATGCGCGCGGTGATGTCGTCGATGACCTCGCTTGCCAGCCCGTCCAGGAAGCGCGCGGCAAGGCGAACGTCGGCGGCATAGTCGGCTTCGGTGATCAGATCGACGCAGGGAGCAGTGCAGCGCTTGATCTGGTGCAGCAGACAGGGCCGCGAGCGATTCTGGAACACCGAGTTTTCGCAGGTGCGCAGGCGAAAGGTCTTCTGCAACAGGTGGATGCTCTCGCGTACCGCGCCGGCATTGGGAAACGGGCCGAAATAACGCGCGCCCTTGGCGAAGGCACCCCGATGGTAGGTGAGGCGCGGGAAAGCGTCACCGCTGAGGCAGATATAGGGGTAGGACTTGTCGTCGCGAAACAGGATGTTGTAGCGCGGCGAGAGCTGCTTGATGAGGTTGT
>CAYTAY010000252.1:0-4430 GCA_964435845.1 uncultured Azoarcus sp. | reverse complement strand
CGCGTCGTGTTGCTCAGCGCAGCGAGCGCAGCGACAGCTTGCTCTTCGGTAGGCAGGTCAAAGGTGTCCATGTCGTCATTCAACCCCTAGTTTTATAGTTTTGTCAAACGAATGGCCTCTCCGCTGCCTCACACCTCATGCACCATCACCTAGACTTGCACTCAAGACCTTGCGCAAACCACCGAACTTGCGGCGGTACTGTGCAGGAGTGATTCGCACCTCGCGCTTGAAAAGGCGGTTGAAGAAGCTCGCGTCTTCATAGCCAAGCTGCTCGGCGATCGCCTCTATCGGTTCGGAGCTGGTCTCCAGCAACTGCTTGGCCTCCTCGATCCGGATCGTCTGCACGTAAGCAAGCGGAGACATCCCGGTTGCCTGCCTGAAGCGACGGGTCAATGCCCGCTCGGACATTCCGGTAAGCCTCGCCATCGCCGCAACCGGCGAGGCTTCGTCGTAATGACTGGCCGCCCACACCTGCGCTCTCGCAATGACCGCATCGTCGTTCTGCCTCGTCGCGGCGAGCCGCGCGTAGGGTTGTTGCCCAAGTGTGTGCCAATCGATGAGATACACCCTGGCGAGCTGCATGGCTGCCTCTACCCCGGCGAAGCGTGCTACGAGGTACAGGCCGAGATCCTGCCAGGACGTGCCTCCCCCAGCCATCACCAGTCGCTGACCCACACCGGAACACACCAGCGACCGGTTCCTTTGCAGCCGCACCTTGGGAAAACGAGCCGCAAGTGCGTCACAGTACGCCCAGTGCGTGGTCGCTTCGAGATGGTCAAGCAGACCTGCCTGCGCCATTAGCAGACTGCCCGAGCACGCCGAACTGATCACCGATCCGGTTGCATGGCAGTCTCGCAACCAGGCACACTCAGCCTCGAATCGCCCCGCCAGCGACTCACCCGGCGGCACGAACAGTTCCGGAATGCAAACGACGTCGGGTGGACCCTTCGTGCCCAGGACGGCTTCGGGCGTTGCCACCACACCATTGACGATGCGCAAGGGACGACCTGAGGCCGACACCATTCTGACGTCCATCAGGCTGGGCCCCGGCACGCCGGACGTCACCACACCCCAATCCCTGCCCGCCGAACGAAACAAGTCGTAAAGACCGTAAGTCACCGAGGCGGTCACCTCGGGACAAACGAGCACATCCACGCGTGCGGGACGTCGCTCCGCTGCCTGCATCGCACTCAGGGTTGCCATAACGGGCCTCCTGCGCGACAGGGCAACCGCCGCGCGCGGCAGCATCTCCGTCGCATTCGTCCGGTTTCCGTCCGAAACCGCTGAAGCCGATTATGCGCCTCCGGATCAGTATCGACCTATCGGGACGACCCGAGCAAACAACCCCTACGGAGGATGCACATCATGCACTCGAACCCCTACCAAGACCTGGCCGGCAACCCGGGCAACCCCGCCAGTGATCATGAACTGCAGACATACGCCGACGCACTCGAAGACTTTCACGGGTTCCGCTCCGACCCGGCCACGACGATGGCGCAGCTTCTGGACGAACACCCTGGCTTCACGATGGGATGGGTGTTGCACGCCTGGCTTTACGCCTTGTCGACCGAACCGACGGCCATCGATACGGTCCGGAACGATCTTGCCCGGGCGGGTGAAACCAATCCTGGACCGCGGGAGACCGCCCATCTCGCGGCAATTCAGGACTTCGTGAACGGTAACTGGACTCTTGCCGCACAGGCACTTCAGTCGATCAACAATCAGTGGCCACGCGACGCCCTGGCCCTTCAGGCCGGGCACATCATCGACTTTCTGCGGGGGGATGCGCGCACACTGCGCGACCGGATCGCAACCGCCTTGCCCCACTGGGCGCCTGCCGACCGCGGCTACGCTGAATTGCTCGGCATGCTTGCCTTCGGTCACGAGGAGAACGGGGAGTACGCGCTGGCCGAGCAGACCGCGAAGGCGTCACTCGAGTTGTCGCCCTACAACACCTGGGCACATCATGCCCAGGTGCATGTGCTGGAGATGCAGGGACGCACGCGCGAAGGCATCGCATGGATTACTGACCGGATGCCGTTCTGGGCGGATGACAGTTTTCTAGCGATCCACAACCATTGGCACCTGGCCTTGCTGCATCTGGATACGGGCGACATCGATGCGACGCTCAACGTTCTTGACCAGGGCGTGCTTGGTTCCAACTCCACGTTGGTGGTCGACCTGGTCGATGCCTCTGCAATGCTCGCCCGCCTGGCACTTCTAGGGGTTCCGGTGGGAAACCGCTGGGAGGCCGTGGCCGACGCCTGGACCATAGGCGCGCGCGCCGGTCATTACGTTTTCAATGACTTTCACGCGATGCTGGGCTGGCTTGGGTCTGGGCGGGAGGACGAAGCGCAGCAGTATCTCTCTGCTCAGTGCGGTCCGCGAGGGCAGACGGCAAGCGAACAGGCCGAACTCGCCTTGTCCCTCGGAGCCCCCCTGCTGCAAGCTCTCAAAACCGCTGCCGACGGGAAACCCAAACAGGCGCTGGAGTTGCTTTGCCGCATCGAACCGTTCATCCACAGAATGGGCGGCAGCCACGCACAGCGCGATCTCCTGGACTTGATCGCCATCGACCTGGCTCTCCGCGCTGGCGAAACCGACGGTGCGAGGCGCCGCATTTCGCAACGCCTTCAAAAAAAGCCACAAAGCTTTATCAACCACCGCCTTGACGAGCGCCTCGCCGCTCGGTCCAGCCCACAGAGCGCAAAAGCCGAAAGATCCGTCTCCTTCGCTGGCTGAAACGGTACGCGGGGAAGGCCCCTCCCCGCGTACCGCTCGGGCCCATCATGCCGACAGTCGTAGCAATGCAGCCATGAGCGCACAAGGTCGGCAGTCGCAAGAGTCGAGGCCTCCGGTCGAGAATAGGCTTGACCCCGAAGTTGACAGGCCATTCGCCGCCTGAATCGCTTATGAGGACCGACACTTCTTCTTTCGAACTCACTTACCCGTCAGATGGGCTCGCCAAGGACCCGGCTGGACGTCTGGTTTCACTGCTTCCCCCTTTTGCGGACCTGGCATGATCGGCCTGCACGAAACCCGCTTCGAAACGGTCACTGCACGCCTGCTGGGTGCTGGCGTACGCTCGGTACTCGACCTGGGCTGCGGACCCGGTGAACTCCTGCTTCGGCGCGCCTCGCATTCACAGTTCGAGCGCATCGTCGGCATCGACATCTTGACCTCGGCGCTCGCGGAAGCCCGCCAGAAACTGCTGATTACGGTGTCGAACCCTCACCCGCAAGTGAGCGTCGCACGCGCCTCGTTCACGGAGCCCGACGCGAAGCTGACCGGATTCGATGCCGGCGTGATGCTCGAGACCATCGAGCATATCGACCCGAACCGATTGTCGCAGGTGGAAACTGCAGTGTTCGGCTGTTTTCGCCCCAGACTGGTATTGGTGACCACCCCGAACGCCGAGTACAACCCGATCCACGGCCTCGGTCCGAGCATGTTTCGTCATCCCGATCATCGCTTCGAGTGGGACCGCCCACGCTTTCGACGCTGGTGCCGGGGCGTCGCAAGCCGCAACGACTACTCGGTGTCCTTCGCCGACATCGGCGAGTACGACGACGACCTTGGTGCCTCGACGCAAATGGCTGCATTCGAGATCCACTCCGCGCGATGAGCGCCCCCGACGAGTGCGTTCTTCAAGCGCCCTTTCTAGTCGCTTGCCTCCCGCTCGGCCATGCAATCGGCACAGAACACTACCGACGGATCGTGGTGCAGTCGCTCGGGTTCGAGTTCCACGCCGCATTGGCAGCACAATCCGAAATCACCCGCTTCGAGCCTCGCAAGCGCGGCCTGCAACTTGCGGCGTCGCAAGTCGAGGCGTGAGAGGATGCCATGTGCCATCGCCTGTTGCTGCAGTGCGTCCATCCGTGACAGGCGCCCGACACTCGACTGATCGAGGACGACCGTCCCCGCTGCCTGCTTGGCCTCGACCAGATCCTCATCGACCTTCGCAAGCTCATCGGCCAGACGCTGTCGATACGTCTCCAGATCGATCGTCACCGCTCACTCCTTGTTTACACGTTTGGACATGTTCTTGAGCTGCTGCCTGGGCCCACAGCGCGTGGAGCCCAGACACCCTGACCTAAAGGCGGCTAACGCAACTTGCTGCAATGCAGCAAATCCAGTATAGTTCGCAGCCTCCCGATTCTCGCACGGCGTCAGTCCCTTGTAAGCACGCATTTCCCCTTCGGTCTCTACCGGGCTCTTGCCCATGAATGCAACGATGCGCGCCCTGCGCAATGTAATCGTGCTGAAGCCTGCCGAAGCTCACCTTACTAGCCGTCGAACCCGGTCAGGCACTGTATGACCGGTTGCAACATCGCATCACTCGCGCACAACGCGATAGAAAACGGATAACCCATAAATGTCACCCAACAGCATCCGCCAGGACTGGTTCTCCAATGTCCGCGGCGACGCGC
>CAYTAY010000251.1:0-4475 GCA_964435845.1 uncultured Azoarcus sp. | reverse complement strand
TCGCCGCGGGCTGAAACCGGGGCAGCCCCTTCTGCTGACTCAGTCAGGTCGCACCCGCACTCCATCGGCTACTCGATCACCCGGATGCGTCACCACGACCTCTTCCACCGCCAGCCCATCGCGGATCTCGGTAACCAGCCCTGCGCGACGGCCGGGCTCGACACCCCGTATGCGGGCACGACCATCCTCGACGACGAAGACCGACCAGCGGTCGTCATGCCGGAACAGCGCGCTGGTCGGAACCTGCAGCACGTCTTCACCCTGCCACAGCACGAACTCGGCCTCGACCCGAAAGCCGACCCCGAGGCGGGCCGAGGCTTCGGCGAGGTCGTCGAAATCGATGATTACCGGCACGCGCTGCTCATCCACCCCGAGCGCCGAGGTGCGGGTGAAACCGGCCGGCTCGACCCGACGCACCCGACCCTCCAGCACTTCTTCACCCCCCCAACCGACGATGCGCACGACCATGCCGGAGCGCACCCGCACTGCATCCATCGACAGCAGATCCACCTGCACCTCCAGGTCGGCCAGGTCGCCGATCACCAGGATGGGTTCGCCCGCACCGACCGCGCCCTCACAACACCGATGGCGGGTAAGCACCACCCCAGGCGCCGGAGCGCGCAGGTCGAGCACGAGTTGCTCGTCGACCGTGCGCTCGCCGCTGCCGATGGCAATCGTGGTCCGTGCGGTGTCCACCTCGAAGCGGGCGACCTCCACCGCATGTGCGGCGGCGCTGGCGAGCGCGCGCTGCCGATCACGCTCGGCGGAGCGGCGATCCATCTCCGTCGAAGCGATCAGATTGCGCTCGTACAGCTGGCGGTAGCGTTCGAACTCCGACTGGGCGAACCGGGCCTCGGCTTGAGCAGTGAGCAGGCTGGCTTCGGCACCGCGCAAGCGCGCATCGGCGGCGGCGAGCTGATCGCGGGCCTGCTCCAGGCTGCGGGCATCCAGCGCCGGCACTGGCAAGGCCTCGAGGCGCGCCACCACCTGATCCAATGCAACCCGATCACCAGGCTCGAGCGTGACGCGCTGCAGGTAACCTGCGATCGGCGCCGACACCGTGTAGGTATCGCGCAACCGGGTGCGCCCTTCCTCCTCCACCGACTCGACGAAGTCCCGCGCAAGCGCCTGCGTGGTGCTGACCGGCACCGGTGCCGGCGCAAGCGCCCACGCGATCAGCCCGACGCCGATCACGACGAACACCCCGACTGTCAACCGCTTGGCTTTCATCCCGAATCCCTGTTGTCCTGCCGGCGCGGAGCCGGCGTTGCTCCCTATGCTATTCCACTGTCTTCAGCACCGAAACCTTGTCGAGCGTGCCGAGGCGACGCCACATCATGAGGCCGGCCACTATCGTGGCCAGCACGATGCCGGCGGCGGCAAGACCATAGGCACGAGGCGTCACGATCAATTCCAGCCGGAAAAGATCGATGTTGAAAGCCTGATTCAACGACCAGCAGAACCCCCAGCCGATGGCCCAGCCCAGCGGAATCGCTAGCAGGGCCAGCACCGCGATCTCGCCCAGCAGCACCCAGCTCACCTCGGCGCGGGTGTAGCCGAGCACCTCAAGCGTCGCCAGCTCGCGGGCACGCTCGGCGAAAGTGATCCGGGCGTTGTTGTAGACCACCGCGAACGCGATCGATCCGGCAAGCAGCAGAAACACCAGCGCATAGGCGAGCAAGGTGTCCTCCATGTAGTCGCGGATGCCCTTCTCGGCGTCGGCGATCATGCCGATGCTCGCCACGCCGGGCAGCATCCACAGGCTGTCGAACAGCTCGGCCTCGCGTTCGCGTTCGATCAGCAACCAGGCCCCAGTCACCACCGGTCCCTCGCGCATGATCCGGTTAAGCGCCGGACGGTACATATAGGCTCCGACCCCGATGGGCTCGTCGACCACGCCGGCGAGCGGCACGACCAGGGTTCGCCTGGCGCCTTCGAGCACTTCGAGCACCACCCGGTCGCCCACCGAGAGTCCGAGATGCTCGGCTAGATAGCTGGTCAGCATCAATCCCTCGGTTGGCACGCGCTGCGGCCGTCCCGCGCCGTCGAGCAGTTGCCGCAACTGCGGCCCGGCGTCCAGCCCAAGCAGGGCGGTCTGGTAACGACGATGGCCGGCGACAAGGCGTACCGGCACGCTGCGATACGCTTCCACCGCGAGCACCCCCGGCTGGTGCCGCAACTCGCCCACCGCACGCAGCGGCGTCGAATTGCCGAAGCTCAGGTGCACATCCATGCGATGGACCAGTCGGTACTGGGTATCGAGCATGTGATCGACCGCATCGAGCTGGTACGCGCCCATCATCAGCAGGCCGGCGGACATCGCGATACCGGTCACCGACAGGGCCGACTTGAGCCGGTGCCGGGCCAGGTTGCGGAAGATGATGCGGGTGGTCGAATCCAGCACCCGCCCGAGCAGGGTGCGCTCCAGCCACCCCTTGCGAAAGCGCGCCGGCGGCTCCGGTCGCATGGCCTCGGCCGGGGGCTGGGTCACCGCCCGCCAGACCGAACGGCCAGTACCAAGCATCGCCGCGGCCACCACCACCGCCAGCGACAACAGCGCAACCCAGGCCTGCAGCCGGACCTCCATCGCAGGGAAGCGAAAATACTCGGCATACACCCCGAGCAGCCACTGCGCTGCCCACACTCCCAGGGCCACGCCGGCCGCCCAGCCGATCAGCACGATCAGGCCGGTGAGCATGCCGTAATGCACCGCCACTTCGAGGTTGGTATAGCCGAATGCCTTGAGCACCGCCACCTGTTCGCGCTGGGTGCGGATGATGCGGCCCATCACCACGTTGAGCAGAAAGGCCGACACCAGCATGAACACCGTGGGCAGGATCACCGCCTGCACCCTGAGCTGGTTCAACTCCTCGCTGATGAAGCGATGCGACTGCTGGTCGTGACGGCCATGAGCGAGCACCAGCCCGTGGCTTCGCAGCGCATGCTCCACCGCGTCGATCACTGCCGGCTCGCTGGCCCCGGCCTGCAGCCCGATCAGCACATTGTTGAAGGCCCCATCCATGCCGTAGGCCCGCGCCAGCGCGCGCCGGCTCATCCACACGATCGCGTAGCGCCGGTAGTCCGGCAACAGGTCTGCGGGTGCTGCCTGGTAGATGAACTCGGGACTCAGGGCCACCCCCGAGATCGTCAAGCGGGTGAAGCGGCCGTCGATGATCGCAGTCAGCGCATCCCCCGGGCGTAGCCGATGCGCCTCGGCGAAGGCGTCGCTGACCACCACCTGATCCGCTCGCCCCGATTCCGGGAGCATGCCCTCGCGCAGATGCAGTTGGTTGAGCAGCGGCTGGCGCCCGTCCGGCAGCGACAGCAACAGAGCGCGAATCGGCCCGTCGTAGCCAGCCACTTCCAGCCTGACCGGCGCCTGCACCCGGGTTTCGACCCGGTTCACGCCGGGGATGGTGCGCAGGCGCTCGGCCAGCCCCTCAGGCGCACGCTTGAGGTCCGCAAAGATGTCCGCGAAATGGGTGGCTTCGTAGAACCGCTGCTGGGTATGGCGCAGGGCATCGAAGCTGGTCACCGAGATCATCAGTGTCATCACGCCGGCGGCGATCACCAACGCGATCGCCGCCGCCTGCCCCTTCATCCGGGCCAGATCCCGCAGCAGCTTGCGATCCAGCGCGCGCATGGCCGCCCGCTACCAGCGGATCTCGTGCGCCGGACGGCGTTGCGCGTTGACCTCCACCGACTCCACCCGTCCGTCGTGCAATCTCACCACGCGGTCGGCCATCTCGCCAATCATCGCGTTGTGGGTGATGATTGCCACCGTGGTGTTCATCTCGTGGTTGATGTGCTCCAGCGCCTCGAGCACCCGCACCCCGGTCTTCGAGTCCAGCGCCCCGGTGGGTTCGTCGCACAACAGCACCGCCGGCTGCTTGGCGATCGCGCGTGCGATCGCCACCCGCTGCTGTTCGCCCCCGGACATCTGCGACGGAAAGTGGTCCAGGCGCTCACCTAGCCCGACGAGCGCCAACGCCTTGTCCGCAGGCATCGGATTGCGCGCGATGTCGGTCACGATCTCGACGTTCTCGCGCGCGGTCAGGCTCGCGATGAGGTTATAGAACTGGAAAACGAAACCCACATGCTCGCGCCGGAAGCCGGTCAGCTCGCGCTCGCTCGCCCGGGTCAGATCCTGGTCGCGATAGCGCACGCTGCCGCCACTGGCAACGTCCAGTCCACCCATGATATTGAGCAACGTCGACTTGCCCGAGCCTGACGCCCCGAGCATGACCACCAGCTCACCCTCGAGCAAGGTCAGATCCACCCCACGCAAGGCATGGATCTCGATCTCGCCCATGCGGTAGGTCTTGGTCAGGCCGATGGCTTCGAAGACGACTTCAGGTCCGGTCATAACGTTTGGCGAGCCTCGACGCGCGCATGGTCTGGTGATCGCTGTCCCTCATGCTAATGGTCATGATTGGCTTGCAAGCACCCCGAATGATGAAAGAGAATACGAACGG
>CAYTAY010000250.1:0-4480 GCA_964435845.1 uncultured Azoarcus sp. | reverse complement strand
CACGCCATGTTCATGCGCGCCGTGCTGATGGCCCTCATGGTCGTGGCTGTGACCGTGGTCATGGGCGGCAAGCGGTGAGGCGAACGCGAACGCAGCACACACGGCCAGGGCGATCATGCGGGGAAAGGGCAGGACAGGGCTTCTCATTGGCTTCTCCAGAATCGTCTTAGAGGTCAGCTCCCGTCGGAGCGTTCGAATCGATCAACAACCGAGCGGACCTCGGCGCGCATGTCTCTCACGGGCCAAACCGATCTGTTGCAAGGCAAAATGCTACAATATTACATTGGGGAACACAAACACGAAAAGTGAATCATTCCGTCTCGCAACAACACCCAGCCGATGAACAGGCCGCCCCGCACAAGCATGAACACGCTCATCCGCGGCACATTGGCGTCGACTTTACGCTGATGAGCTGCGGCGTGCTGCCTCGCCTTGCGGTCGCGGCGGCCGCCACGGCGCTCCTGTGGGCGTGCATCGCCTGGGCGCTCTGACTCGCCATGTCCGAACCCGTGATCCGCTTCCGAAACCTCACCCTGGGCTACGACCGCCATCCCGCGGTGCATCACCTCAGCGGTGAGATCCGCTCTGGCGCCCTGCTCGCGGTGGTGGGCCCCAACGGCGCCGGCAAATCGACCCTGCTCAAGGGCCTGGTTGGCGAGACTCTCTCTCTGCAAGGCGGGTTCGAGCTGGGCATACCCGCCGACGAGATCGCCTACCTGCCGCAGATCAGTGACATCGACCGCAGCTTCCCGGTGAGCTTGTTCGACATGGTCGCCATGGGGTTGTGGAAGCGCGTCGGCGGCTTCGGCGGACTGCGCCGGCATGACATCGAACGGGTGCATCACACCTTGGCCGAAGTCGGCCTGGCAGGTTTCGAGCAGCGGCAGATCGGCAGGCTTTCTGGCGGACAGTTGCAGCGGGCCCGGTTCGCCCGGATGATGCTGCAGGACTGCCGCCTGCTGCTGCTCGACGAGCCCTTCAACACCATAGATTCGCGCACCACCGACGATTTGCTGACCCTCATCGCCGGCTGGCATGCAGAAGGCCGCACAGTACTCGCCGTGCTGCACGATCTCGAACGGGTCAGGCGGCATTTTCCCGAGTGTCTGTTGATCGCGCGGGAGTTGGTCGCCTTCGGCCCGACCGCCGAGGCGCTGACTTCTGCCAATCTCGCGCACGCCCGGGCGCTGGCCGAGCAGTTCGGGGAGGACGCGCCGGTTTGCCATCGGCGCCCGGACGAGGCGCTGGCCTGATGTTCGAGTTCTTCATCGCACCCTTTCTCGAGTTCGAGTTCATGCGCCGTGCGCTTGCGGGCTCGCTGGCGCTCGCGCTCGGCGCAACCCCGATCGGGCTGTTCCTCCTGCTCCGGCGCATGAGCCTCATGGGCGACGCAATGTCGCACGCGATCCTGCCCGGTGCCGCGCTCGGTTATCTCGCCTTCGGCCTCTCGCTCGGCGCGATGACCGTCGGCGGTATCGTCGCCGGCGTCATCGTGGCGATGGCCGCCGGACTGGTGGCGCGTGCGTCGATTCTCAAGGAAGACGCGAGCCTCGCCGCCTTCTACCTGATGTCGCTTGCCGCCGGCGTGCTCATCGTGTCACTGCGCGGACGCAACCTGGATCTGCTGCATGTCTTGTTCGGGTCGGTACTCGGGCTGGACGACGCCTCCTTGCTGCTCATCGCCTCAATCACCACGCTGACCCTGTTCGCACTCGCCCTGCTCTACCGCCCGCTAGTGCTGGAATGCTTCGACCCCGGTTTTCTGCGCGGTGTCAGCAAGCTCAGTCCACTCGCCCACTATGGGTTTCTGATCCTCGTCGTGCTCAACCTGGTCAGCGGATTTCACACGCTCGGCACCCTGATGGCAGTGGGCATCATGATCCTGCCGGCAGCCGCCGCGAGGTTGTGGGCGACCCGCCTGCCGACCATGATCGCCTCATCGGCACTCATCGCCATGGCCAGCGGCGTGGCGGGGCTGCTGACCTCGTTTCACGCCGACGTGCCCGCCGGCCCCGCGATCGTGCTGGCCGCTGGCGTCGCCTATGTGTCGTCACTGATCCTCGCCCCTGGCGGATTGATCGGGCCACGCCTTTACCGTCGTCCACACCTCGAATACTAGCCCGCACAAGACCATCACAAGACCATGACACCCACTCTCGCCCGCATCCGCCTCGCGCTGCTCACCCTTGTCACGACCCTACTGCCGATCGCGGTGCACGCGGCGCCGCTGCAAGTGGTCACCAGTTTCAGCATTCTTGCCGACATCGTGCGTGAGATTGGCGGCGAGCGGATCGAAGTCATCAGCATCATCAGCGCCGACGAGGACGCACACGGCTTCCAGCCCCGCCCCTCGGATGCACGACTGCTCCAACGTGCGGACGTGGTGATCGCCAACGGCCTCGGTTTCGATAGCTGGATCGAACGGCTCGCCCGCTCGGCCGGGCACGCCGGTGAGATCGTCATCGCCAGCGCCGGCATCGACGCGCTCGAGGATCGTGGCCACCACGGCCATCACCATGACCATGGTTCTCTCGACCCTCACGCCTGGCAGAACGTCTCCAATGTGCGGATCTATGCGCGCAATATCGCCGAAGCCCTGCAGCGCACCGACCCCGATGGCACGCCTCACTATCGAGCCCGACTCGCGCGCTACGACGCGGCACTGGCTGCGCTCGACGCCGAAATCCGCAGCCAGCTATCGATGCTCCCGATAAACCGCCGCAAGTTGGTCACTTCGCACGATGCCTTCGGCTACTTCGGCCAGGCCTATGGCCTGCGGGTGGTCGCCGCCGCCGGCATCAGCTACGAGTCCGAACCCTCGGCTGCCGGCATCGCAAGGCTTATCCGGCAGATTCGCCGCGAGAACGTGCCGGTGATATTCGTCGAAAACATTGCCGACCCGCGCCTGATCGACCGCATTGCCCGTGAAGGCGGTGCGCGCATCGGCGCAACGCTCCACTCCGACGCGCTATCTGGCCCAGACGGCACCGCACCGACCTACATCGAGATGATGCGCGCCAATCTCGCAGCGATCATGGAAGGGCTTGGCAGCGAGCCGGCCACCGAATCAGCGCGATGACGCCGCCAGCAGCGCGCCCGCCGAAACAAACCGCCCACCGAACACCCGGTTTTGCATCCCGATCATGTTCGGGCTGTGGAACCACGCGCTGCAGCGTCCGGCCAGCGGCGCATAGCCGGACATCACGATCAGGTCGCCCCCGGTCTTTACGGGACGGCTAGGCCCGTTCGTCGATCTCTTCGACTGGAGCCCGCCATTTCTGGATGCCGAGCCACACAAGATAAAATGCACCGGCAATCTTCAGGGCCAGGAACGCCATGTCGGAGGCAGCCAGCACAGCGCCGAGCCCAAGCGCAACGATACTCGGATGGATGAGCAAAGCGGTTTGCAGACCCGAGATCGCCCTCAAGGCAGTCGAATAGCCGTGCCGCAGACCAGTGGCGATGCTCAGCACCGCACCGGGACCGGGCGTCACCGAGATCACCACCGAGGCCACCAGAAAGGCCGGCCACATGTTCCAGGCCATTGGGAAGGCTCTCGCAGGCTCAGAAAAAGACGGTGTGCAGCATTTTCAGGCACAGGGCGACAAGCAGGCCGGCGAACACCTTTTTCAGGGTTCCCACCGGCAGCTTGTGCGCAAGCCTGGCGCCTAGCGGCGCAGTGCAGACACTGGCGACGCTGAGCAACACGAAGGCAGGCAGGTAGACGAAACCGACGCTGAAGTCCGGCATACCCACGGCCGACCAGCCGTTGACCAGATAGCCCACCGTCCCGGCAATCGCGATCGGCAGCCCGATCGCCGCCGAGGTGCCAATGGCGTTATGCACCTTGACATTGCACCAGCTCATGAACGGCACCGACAGCGAACCGCCGCCGATCGCCACCAGCGCCGACACCCCCCCGATACCGGAGCCGACCGCAGTCATGCCCACCGGGCCGGGCAACTCGCGGCTTGGCTTGGGCTTGACGTTGAGCAGCATCTGCACCGACACATAAGCCATGAAGCAGGCGAAGAACACCGCCAGCGGCTCGGATGGCACCCGCGAGGCAATGAAGGTCGCGCCGAAGGTGCCGGCCAGGATGCCAGGCGTGATGGTGCGCACGATGTCCCAGCGCACCGCGCCGTGACGATGATGGGCGCGCAGACTTGAAAAGGAAGTCAGCACGATGGCGGCCATCGATGTGCCGAGCGCAAGGTGCACCACCTTGTCCATCGCAAACCCCTGCATCACGAACAAGGTGGTGAGCACCGGCACCATGATCCCGCCGCCGCCCACGCCGAGAAGGCCGGCGAAGAAGCCGACGAAAGCGCCGAGGAAAAGGTAGCTGAACCACCAGGGATCGAAGAACATCTGCGGACCGTCACGAAACGATTCATGCCGCAAACTGCGGCATGACGAAAAAAGTGAGGCGCGAATCCACGCGCCTCACTTTCTGTTGGCCCCCCGCCTGTGCCGTTTC
>CAYTAY010000249.1:0-4490 GCA_964435845.1 uncultured Azoarcus sp. | reverse complement strand
TCTGGTAGGCACGGCGCAGCAGATGAACGATGGCGGGTCCGCAAACGTTCTCGTTAGCCTTGTCCATCTCCACCAACAAGGCGATGTCGGTCGGTGTGTATTTGCGGGCGAAGGGAATCGCCGGGCGACCGTAGCGCTTGCGCAGGGGGATCTCAGCCAGACGGTTACCCTGCCAGCGGGCCACCAGGCGGCTCACCTGGGCGCGACTGTAGCCGCTGGTATGCTGCAGGTAGCGATGCAGGACCCCGCGCTCACGCTTGCTGCGCTGCGGGTAGTCGAAACGCTGGAGGACGCGGCTGATGTGTCCGTAGCGCTCGCTGTCGTCGCCGGCCACCGAAAATTCTATGGCCGCGCTGCCGCTGAGAAATTCTTCGATCTGCTCGATCGTTCCAAGCCGTTCTTCGTTCATGTTGATCACCATCGCCAAGATGATCAACCCACTAACCCGTTGCCTTCAGATTCTTTGCTTCAGGCTCATACCTCGTTGGAAATACACGCCTCGTTCAGGCTCATACCACGTTGGACAAGGCTGTCATCGGCAGCCGGCAACAATCAGCGTACGATCGTCACCGGACAGCGTGCATGATGCAGCACCTTGCTGCTGACGCTGCCAATGACCAATTCGCGCAGTCCGGAAAGCCCGCGGTTCCCCATCACGATGATCGCATCGCCCAGTCCGTCGGCATGGTTGAGAATGGCTTCCGCTGGACTGCCCGATTCGATGATGGTCTGCACGACGAGCCCCGCCGGGAGACGCTCACGCGCCGCCCGGATCACTTTCTCCGCCTGCTCCCCACGCAGCTTCTCGAACTCGGAGGCGCTGGCATCCGCTAGCTTCTGTGCTCCGGCCGGGTAGCCCATCACCTGCATCATCTCCAGCGGCCCCATTGGGGAAACGTGCAACAAGACCACTCCCAACCCTGCCGCGAGTGCGATACTTCCGGCGTGCTCAACCGCCCGAAGGGCGTACTCCGACCCGTCCACCGGAACAAGTACTTTGCCATAACCCTGCAATGCCATCTGCCCCTCCACTTGTAGTGACCCCTTCGGCACTTCGTATCCAACCTTGCATCAACCGATCGATCGTGTCCCGATGACACGCTGCTGACCCTTGCAGTATCGGACACCGGCTGGGCAGCAGTCAAACATCAGCGAGGCCGCGATGCCGTCGCCATCAAGATCTTCCGGATCCAACCTACGCAAGAAGGCCAACCGCAGCTCGGACCAGTCGAAATCGAAGGATAGAGAATTCAACGCGACATGCATGAGTACCTTCATCTTGGCCGCCGCACTCAATCGCCGATTTCGCACAGGAAAGTATCGAAATCCTCCGGAAAAGCGGCCGTATTGCATCGGCTGCGCTGCCTGTAGCCGCGCTCGCCTCGATTGCGCTTCATCTCCCGGCCAATGCCCGATTTGTGACGATTCATCACGCGGGCAATGTCGCTTCTGTCATGTCCGGCCTTGGCAAGGATGGCAATCTGGTACCGTTCGTCTTGGGTGAGGTGTGTGTATTTCATTCTGGGCAACTTTGACTTGGCGGTCGAGGGGTTCGGATGCTACCGCATCTCGCCTACCCAACCCATTAATCAGAGTTGCACTTCGAATTTGAACTCACGTACCGACCCGCTTGGCCATCCTCAGCATCCAGCAGATCGAGAATCGCCAGCGCACGATGGACATCTCCGGTCGCTGCCAAGGCACGGAAATGTTTCTCGATGTCCCAGGCGGCCAGTGCTTGGGCGCTCAACTCTTCCACCAGCTTGTTGGTGCTCAAACCACGGCTTTTGGCCAACGCCTTGAGGCGCTCCGCCGTATCGTCGGGTAAGCGTATCGTCAAAGTGCTCATCGCCATTCCTCCAAACATTGGGCGGGTGTCAGGATGGCATCAACTCGCGTCCAGATCGTCGTAATAGATGAGCGCTGGCAGATGGCGCTTTTGATGAACGATTCGTAGCACGACCGGTGCGTTCTTCGCGGCGTCCAGCCGTTGATAGAAGATCACATGCTTTTCGCAGTTGATCGAGCGCATGCCAAGCACGAACAGGCTACGGTCACGGCCAGCATCCGGATGTTGCGCGATGACCTCAAAGCCCTGCACGAGCTTGCGGTAATAAACCAGCCATTGCGCTCGCCCCCAGGTTTCGACCGTATAGAGCCGGATACCCTCGAGATCCGCTCGCGCCCGGCGCGAGAGAAGGATGCGCACGTCAGTTTTGCTTCGACCAGGCGTCCGGCTCGAAAGCGTGCGGATCAAAACGCTCGAATGCGCCACCCTCAGCCTCAATGCGGGCCGCTTCCAGCTCGGCCTTGAGCGCGTAGAACTGGCGCGCCCCATCTTTTTCCATCAGCAAGCGGATGCCGGCGCGCACGACCTCGCTGAGGTTGGCATAGGCGCCGGAAGCGATTTGCTTCTGTGCGTACTCTTGCATTGCTGCGGTTAGATGTATGTTGGGCATGATTACCTCATCGTTCTCGCTGATGTCAGATTATGGCAGATACTGACCGGGTTCAACTGCGGCAGACTCGCAAGAAGCGCTCAACGCCTCATCCCAAAAATGCCGCCCCCGCCCTAGCGCCATCGTGATCTCCCCCGCATCAAATCGCGCACACATCGCCGCATGCTCGAACCACTCCGCCGGTAACCGTTCCCCGCGCCCCTCCATCTCGTAGCTCACATCCAGTGGCACCGGCGTGTTGGGTGCCCAGGCAAGCCGCACCAGGAAGGTCTGCGCGTCGGATTTCGAGGCGCTCATCGGGCCTAGTGCAACCCTTTGCCTCGGGACCCCGTCCGGGGCGCACCAGGGCATCTCGTAGAGCACGGTTGCGCGTTGTCCGAGGACCAGCTCAAGAGCACCTTGCAGCGCGCGATCAATGCCTATCGCCTATTGATCATCGACGAAATCGGCTATTTGCCGATGAGCCGGCTCCGCATTCCGACGAACGTGACCAGCCATGCCGACGAACGTGACCGATGGTCTGTGCGCGCAAGCGTGGTGTTAAAAGTTTAACCGGGCCGGTCACGACCACGGTCATTTTTGTGTATGGCGCAGGCTTATCCACAGGTGGCCGCTATGCTGTAGGGGCGACTGGCAGCAATCGGCCGGTTCTCGTCCCTGCCTCGTTGACGGTCCTAGGGCAGTGCTCTCAACTGTATTGCCACGTTTTCGGCCTTAACGGCAAGGAACAGTCGCGATTCTTCTAACTGGCAGTTTGCTATCTTTCTTGTCATTCCTTAGAATGATTCCAGTGCTATCCGCACTTGGAGAATACCATGCGCATCCGCCAAAACGTGCTCCCGGACAATCGCGCGCGCGTACTCACCGGCGCCGTGGCCGAGGTCACTCGTCGTCTCGATCTGGGTCCGTCGATGCTCGGCAGGATCATCGGCATCAGCCAGTCGAGCGCATCGCGACTCCTGTCGGGCACCTACGAACTGCGTGAAGCGGCAAAGGAGTGGGAGCTTTCCGCAGCACTTGTTCGCATCTACCGGTCCCTGTTTGCGCTGGTCGGTGGCGATGAGGTCCTCGCCAAGGATTGGCTAAGAGCGCCGAACCGGGCCTTCGCAGGTGAGAGGCCCGCAAACCTGATTGTGCGCATCGACGGACTGGTCCGTGTCGGCGAGTACCTGGACGTACATCGAGCCCGCGTCTGAGCGACTGCCCTGGCAGGGGCAAGGCTGGCGCATGGTAGAGGCCCAGCACAAGGTTGCCACCATGGAGATCGTGGGTGGCAACCTTGGGGCGCAAGCAACGCTCGAAGAGATCCTCGAGGAGTCCAAACCCCCTCTTCCTGCTGAAGCTGGAGCTCTGCACTGGTTGCTGGCGACGCCCTTTCGCTATCGCCCGCTGGATGAAGGGTCGCGCTTTCGCGGCCGGCATGACCCGGGCGTCTTCTACGGTGCGGAGGATCGCGAAACATCCCTTGCCGAGGCGGGCTACTGGCGCTTGCGCTTCTGGCTCGATAGCGACGCCTTGCGTGAGCGATCGAAGTCGATCCCGGTCACTCTTTTCCAGTTTGGCGCAGCGACCGCGGCACTCATCGATCTGACCCGGGCACCGTTCGAAGCACACCGCCCGCACTGGACCCACCACAGCGACTACAGCGCCACGCAGGCTCTCGCTCGCAAAGCACGTGAGCAACGCGTCGAGATCATCCGCTATGAGTCCGTGCGGCGCCAGCCTGGCACTTGCCTGGCGATCCTGACGCCCGCCGCGTTTCGGCATGCGCCCGAGCCATACCCCCAAGTCGCTCAGACATGGACCCTGCACCTGGAGCCGCACGATCGCATTGTGTTCTTCCGCGATCTGAGCGATGAGGTCTTCGCCTTCGACTGGTGACCGGGCGGGTCGACGTTTGCCGTGCGCGCGAGACACTGGACACGGCCATACCCAAGCGGTCCGGGTTTCCAGTGCATAGCCGCCTCGAAGCTGGTGCAATGCGCGCATCGGTCACCGCCGAGGGGCGCGCTCGTCTTGCTGACCCGTTTC
>CAYTAY010000248.1:1536-4504 GCA_964435845.1 uncultured Azoarcus sp. | reverse complement strand
GCACCCGTGCGACCTGACGGGCATCGCGGTCCAGCTTTCCGGCTTTGCGTGCCGCTTCGATGACCTCCCGATATTGCATCGCGGAGGCCTGCTCCACCTCCTGGGCGGAAACCATCATCATTTGCTGGCGCTGAACACCCACCGCGCCGGCACCCGTGGTCTGCACCGTCTGACATGCGCTGAGCAGCAAAGCAAGCAGCGCGACAAGCAATAGTTTCGAACGTCCGAACATCCTTTGACCCTCAGTCTTGACGCGGTTCGAGCAAACCGCGAACCAGCCAAACCAACCCGATCAGCGCGAACCCTGAGCCGATCGTAAACGTCCAGGCTGCGCCTATGCTGTCCCAGGTGAAACCGCTGAGCAAGCCGCCGATCATACCGCCGGCGCCGAACGAGAGGCTGCCGTACAAGGCCTGGCCACTTGCCTGCAATCTGCCGGGAAACCACCGGTTTACCAGCGTGATCGCCGCTGCATGATAGGCGCCGAAGGTCGCGCCGTGGAGCAGTTGTGCAACAACAAGTATCGAGAGGCTGCCCACACCCCAGCCGATCATGACGAAACGCAAGACTGCGGCTGCGAACGCAAAAAGCAGCACCGAACGCATGCTGAAGTGTCTTGCGATGCGCGGCATCAGCAGAAACACCACGATCTCCGACAGCACCCCCAGCGTCCACATCCATCCGACAAGTGACTTGCCATAACTGTTCTCCACCAGATAGATGGAATAGAAAACGTAGAGTGCGCCATGAGCCGCGGACATAAAAAAACAGGCGCCGAAAAGTGCCTGTATGTGGCGCTGTTTCAAGGTTGCGACCAGGCTCGCCGGCAGTCTCGACTCGACCGGACGCCCTGCCTCCGGGACCCATATCGCACACAGCAGGATCGTCGCGAGAATCAAGGTGCTCATCCACAGCAGCGAGGACACCGGCAGATGATCCAGCGTGTAACCGATCAGCAGCACCGCGACAATGAAGCCGACCGAACCCCAGGAGCGGATGGTGCCGTAGCGATGCCCCTCGCCACCCAAGTGATTGAAGGTCGTACTCTCGACCAGCGGCAGCGCGGCGCTCCAGAAGAAACTCATCAACGCCATCGCGATGAATACCCCGACGAAGTCGGTGGTGAGGAAGAACAGGCAGAAGCCGAGCAGGCTCGCAAACGCGGAGACCCGCACGATGGGCATGCGCACGCCGGTGCGCTCCGACAGCCAGCCCCACAGATTGGGGGCGATGATTCGCATCAACTGCATCAACGACATCAATATGGCGATATCGGTCGCCGAGAATGCGAGCGACTGCAGATACAGGGTGAAATAGGGCGCGAAAGCGCCGATGAACGCGAAATAGGCGAAGTAGTAGCCAGACAGGCGCCAGAAAGGAAGCATCACATCAGTCTAGCGGTTTCGCCCCTGCGCAAAGTGCGCGCGCTTAGCGTCTTGACCGCCGCAGGCTGCTTGAAGGACGCCTGGCGGCTATTCGGTCGGCGCCGGAGGGCTTTGCTCGCCATCCGGGCGGAGTCGCGGGACGATCGGAGTCTTGCTGCACACATCCATGCCCTGTCCGCGCTGGCGCAAAGCATGATCTACGAGTACCAGTGCCAGCATGGCCTCGGCGATCGGGGTCGCGCGGATCCCGACGCAGGGGTCATGACGGCCATGGGTGTTGACCACCACCGGGTTGCCCTGGCGATCGATGGAGCGCCGGTCCAGACGGATGCTCGAGGTCGGTTTGATCGCCATGCTCACGATCACGTCTTGCCCGGTGGAAATTCCGCCCAGAACACCGCCGGCATTATTGCTGACATAGCCCTCGGGCGTCATCTCATCGGAATGTTCGGTGCCGCGCTGCGCCACGCTGGCAAAGCCCGCGCCGATTTCGATGCCCTTGACCGCGTTGATGCCCATCATTGCATGCGCGATGTCGGCGTCGAGGCGGTCGTAGACCGGCTCACCCCACCCCGGCGGCATACCGGTCGCCACCACGTTGATGCGCGCACCGATCGAATCTCCGGACTTGCGCAGTGCGTCCATGTAGCTCTCGAGCTCTGGCACGATCTCGGCATTCGGCGCAAAAAACGGATTGCGGTGGACCTCGTTCCAATCGACGAACGGAATCTCGACCTCGCCGAGCTGGGCCATGTAGCCGCGAATCACCACGCCGTAGCGCTCGCGCAACCATTTGCGGGCGATCGCACCGGCCGCGACCCGCACCGCGGTCTCGCGTGCAGAGGATCGACCGCCGCCGCGATAGTCACGCAAACCGTACTTCTGCTCATAGGCGTAATCGGCGTGCCCCGGCCGGAAAGTGTCGGCGATGTTGCCGTAATCCCGCGAGCGCTGATCAGTGTTGCGGATCATCAGGCCGATCGGTGCACCTGTGGTCACGCCTTCGAACACGCCGGACAGGATCTCGACCTCGTCGGGCTCACGGCGCTGGGTGACATGACGCGAGGTGCCCGGCCTGCGCCGGTCGAGCTCGCGCTGTATTTCGGAGGCGTCGATGGCAAGCCCCGGCGGGCAGCCATCCACCACACAGCCAATGGCCGGCCCGTGCGACTCGCCGAACGAAGTCACGCAGAAGAGTTTGCCGAAGGTGTTTCCGGACATGGACCACTCGCGTAGTTGTTGTCTTCAAGGCGCGCGAGTTTAGCATGGCGGAAGGCACCCGCCTCCCGCCATGCCTGCAAGCGCCGGATCAGTGGAAGAACTGCTCGAGGCGAACGAACACCTCGTGCTCGGCGCCGTGGCGGCGAACCGCGAGCACATCGACCAGTTTCTCGAGTTGCAGGATCATCTGCTCGAGACGCCGGTCCTCGAACACCAGCAGCCAGATGCGGCTGCGATCGGTGTTCGGCGTCGGCATGCAAAGAATTCCTTCGACGTTGAACGCCCGACGCGCGAACAGATTGCAGATGTGACTCATGACGCCCGGGTGGTTGTTCACATCGAGCTCGAGCACCACTTTGGTG
>CAYTAY010000248.1:0-1526 GCA_964435845.1 uncultured Azoarcus sp. | reverse complement strand
GGTGTTGGCCGCACCCGGCGGCACCATGGGGAACACGAACTGCTCACGGTCGATCGACGCGTGAATCAGACAGGGACCGGGCGCCGCAAGGGCCTGAGCCAGGGTTTCGGCTGGATTGGCCGAGGCATCGAGATCCACCGCCGCGATGCCGAAGCCCTCTGCGATCCGCATGAAATCGGGGGAGCCGCGATACTTCGATTCGAACACACGCTTGCCGTAGAAAAGATTCTGCTGCTGATACACCAGGCCAAGCGAGTTGTTGTTCATCAGCACGATCTTGACGTTGAGCCCCTCCTCCGCAAGGGTCGCCAGATCCTGGATGTTCATCAGCAGGCTGCCATCGCCGGAAAAGCACACCACGGTCCGCTGCGGCTCGGCAAGCGCAGCACCGATCGCTGCCGGCATGCCGAAACCCATGGTGCCGAGGCCACCCGAGGTCAGCCACTGCCGGGGACGCCTGAAGGGATAGGCCTGTGCAACCCACATTTGGTGCTGGCCGACGTCGGTTGTGATGATCGCCTCGTCGTCGAGCGCCGAGGCCACCGCATGAATCAGGCCATAGTGGCTGCGCGGGTCGTCCCGGGCCGGCATGTCCATGGGGTAGCGATTGCGCAGCCCGCCAACCTGCGCAAGCCAGGCATCACGCAGCTTGACCTTGACCTGCGGCAGCAGCGCATCGAGCACCTTGGCGACATCGCCATTGATCGCAACATGGGCCGTCTTGATCTTGTGCAGTTCGGACGGATCGACATCGATGTGAATAATGTTGGCATTAGGACAGAACTGCGCCGCCTTGCCGATGGCGCGGTCGTCGAATCTCGCCCCGACACAGATCAGCAGATCCGACTCCTCGAGCACGAAGTTTGTATACCGCGCGGCATGCATGCCGAGCATGCCGATGGACAACGGATGATCGAGCGGCAGCGCCCCGAGGCCCATCAGCGTCATCGTCGTCGGCAAACCAGCCTGCTCCGCCAGGGTCACCGCCTGCTGGGACGCGCCACTGTGGATGACACCACCGCCGAGATACAGCACCGGCCGCTCGGCGGCATTGATCATCTGGGCAACACGTTCGATGGCGGCCAGATCGAGCGTCGGAGAGGGGTCAGGCACGGCAGGCTCGGGCAGCGCCTCGAACTCGATGAGCTGGTTCTGCACATCCTTGGGTACGTCGACGAGTACCGGTCCCGGGCGACCAGACATGGCCAGACGGAAGGCTTCCGGAATCACCTCGAGCAGTTCCGTGGCGGAGCGAACCAGGAAGTTGTGTTTAGTGATCGGCACCGTAATGCCGTAGATATCGACCCTGGAACGCATCGGTGCCGATCATCGACAGCGGCACCTGGCCGGTGATGGCGACCATCGGGATGGAGTCGAGCATCGCATCGGCGATCGCGGTGACGAGGTTGGTCGCACCGGGACCACTGGAGGCAAAGCAGACTTCCGGACGCCCGGAGACGCGCGCCATGCCTTGCGCCATGAAACCCGCGCCCTGTTCATGCCGGGCGAGCACATGGCGAATCACG
>CAYTAY010000247.1:0-4511 GCA_964435845.1 uncultured Azoarcus sp. | reverse complement strand
ACAGCTTCGGCCTGTTCGGCGACTTCGCGGCACGGCTGGGCCTCACCGTGCATCGCGTGAAGCTCGCACCCGGCGCAGGGGTGAGTCTCGCCCCGTTCGCCGACGCACACCGCCTGGTGGACACGCCCAGCCAGGTGCAGACCCTCGACGCCGACGCCCTGGACGAGGACCGCGACGAAGCAGTGCAGGTCGCCTATGCCGAGGAGCAGCGCGATGTCCTGGGCGAGTTGGAGATCACCGCGCGACTGATGATCACCGGCGGCGAGGACAAGGAAGAGGCCCGCATGACGCGCGCCGACCGCAGCCTGATCCGCCAGTGCATCCTCGACGCGGCCCAGCGCTGCGTGGCGGACAGGCGCACGGTGCTCACGCGCGACGTGCGCGACGCACTGCGTGAGCGCGCCCGAGATGCGACGCTGCCGGAGGTGCGCCGCTCCCGGCTGCTGGAGATGGCCGACGCCATGGACATGTTCTGCCAAGGCGTCGATGGCGAGATGTTCGACCGTCCCGGCACACCCTGGCCCGAGGCCGACATCACGATCGTCGATCTGGCGACCTTCGCCCGCGAGGGCTACAACGCCCAGCTCTCGATCGCCTACATCAGCCTCATCAACACGGTGAACAACATCGCCGAGCGCGACCAGTTCCTCGGACGGCCGATCATCAACGTCACCGACGAGGGCCACGTCATCACCAGGAACCCGCTCCTCGCCCCCTACGTGGTCAAGATCACCAAGATGTGGCGCAAGCTCGGCGCCTGGTACTGGCTGGCGACCCAGAACATCGACGACCTGCCCAAGGCGGCCGAACCGATGCTCAACATGATCGAGTGGTGGATCTGCCTCTCCATGCCGCCGGATGAGGTGGAGAAGATCGCGCGCTTCCGCGAGCTGAACCCGCCGCAGAAGGCGCTGATGCTGTCGGCACGCAAGGAAGCCGGCAAGTTCAGCGAGGGCGTGATTCTGTCCAAGTCGATGGAAGTGCTGTTCCGCGCGGTGCCGCCCAGCTTGTACCTAGCCTTGGCGCAGACCGAGGCGGAAGAGAAGGCCGAGCGCTTCCAGTTGATGCAGCAGTACGGCATCGGCGAGCTGGATGCGGCCTTCAAGGTCGCCGAGAAGATCGACCGTGCCCGCGGCATCGAGTCGCTCGCGCTCGATGTGTTGGCGTGACGGGGACGCGATGACACTACCCGGATTTGCTCGATCACACGCCTTCGTTCTCCTCGCGCTGCTGGCGGCTGCCGTGGCGCTTGGCACCGCCGTTTGGACATTCCTGCACGCGGATGCCACTGCACAAGCTGGAGTGCATCCCCGGCGTCACGCGGAAACGGAGCCATTGACGCCTTCACCACCATCGGCGCCTGCGGGGCCGCCCTGGCGTTATGGCCATCCCGAGGCACGTTTCACGGTGGTCGAGTACGCGGACCTGGAATGCTCGTTCTGCCGGACGTACTTTCCTGTGCTCAAGCGCTGGATCGACGAGCATCCCGAGGTGAGCTGGCAATGGCATCACCTGCCGCTGACCATGCACGAGCCGGCGGCATCCGCCGAAGCGCGTCTGGTCGAATGCATCGGAGAGGCCGGCGGCCCCACCGCGTTCTGGCAGGCCGTGGGTTGGGTCTACGCTCACACGCGTGGTGACGGAAAGGGATTGCCCGAAGGACTACACTATCCCGACCTCACGCCTGCCGCGCAGCAGTGTCTCCACAGCGATCGGCCCGATGCGGTGATCCGCGCCCAGGCGGCGGAAGCGGAAAAGAAAGGCATCACCGCCACGCCGGCACTGCAACTGCGCGACCGCGAGACCGACAAGGTGATCCTGCTGCACGGCCCTGTCGAAGGCGACGTGCTGCTATCGGCCCTCGATCTGCTCGCCGCTGGTGCCAAGACCGGCGTGGAGTCGTCACAAACCCGAGACATGCCCGCCGCGTCCGTCGGCGACATGCCCAGGTAGCCCTCGATCTTCAAGGCTACGGTGCGGCTCGACCGCGCTGATCGAACCCGTTCGCTTCGCATCCTTGTCCGCGAACAGCCACCGCAGATGTGGTGGCGGATGCCTGCTCCTCCGCCGTTTCATCCCCGTCGTCCCCTGGAGGGTTTGCCCTCCCGGGGCAGGCGCCCTCCGATCTCATCCATTGGAGGTTCGCCATGTCTTATGCCATCGCCGACTCCCGTCCGGAGTCGCTCATCCTGATCGCCGCCCAGCACGAGGACTGGATCATCCAGCAGGCCATCACGTTGCTGGAGAAGCGCGTCTTCAAGGCCGGTCCGGCGCTGAGTTCTCCCGCCGCCGTGCGCGATTATCTGCGTCTTAAACTGGTCGTGGAGCCCAACGAAGTCTTCGCCGTCGTGTTCCTCGACAGCCAGCACCAAGTGCTCGCCTACGAGCCTCTGTTCAAGGGCTCGGTCGACCAGACCTCGGTATATCCGCGGGTGGTCGTCCAGCGTGCCTTGGCCCTCAACGCCTCGGCGCTGATCCTGGCGCACCAACACCCCTCGGGGGTGACAGAGCCCTCCGTCGCCGATCGTGCGCTCACGGACCGGTTGAAAGCCGCCCTGGCCATGGTCGACGTGCGTGTGGTGGATCACTTCATCGTCGGCAAGGGCAACCCATACTCCTTCGCCGAAGCCGGCCTGCTGTAGCTCTCCGCTATCCCGGCATGTGCCGTTCATCCCCATGGGAGCCCTCGGGCTCCCTTTCTTTCGGCCGCGCTCCCGCAAAACCGGGACCTCCCGGCGTCGGATTCTTTGTCGCTGCGCGCGCGCCCTTGGATTCGACTACGACCTGCATCGACACCCGGGAGGCGCGACATGCTGTTCTCATCTCATGGTTTTGTTCCCGACCTTGCTTCATGGCAATCCATGGCTGCCGCGATGGTTACGTGGTCGTGCGTTGCCTTGTCCAGCCCGCTCGCAGCAGCCGACGTGCTGGTCGTCACCGACAGCCATCACCCGATCAAGATCATGGGTGGCGAACGTGTCATCGAACTGGACCTGCCCGGCCGGATCGAGGCCGAACTGTCCGCCGGCCTGCCGGCCGATCCAGGCCAGGCCGAGGCCATCGTGCAGCAGCGGTTGCGCGAGGGGAAAGAGACACTGCAGCGCCGGATCGGGCGTGCCTACCAAGATGTCGCCGATGCCTGGGGCCTGGGCATCGCCAGGATTCCCGCGGTGGTGGTCGATCGCCGCTACGTCGTCTATGGCGAGCCCGACGTGGCACGCGCCGTCGCTCGTATCGATGCCCACCGGAGCGCACGGCCATGACCCGCCTGTCGACCGCGCCGTCCGGGCGCCTGCGGACAGCCATGGCCTCGCTGCTGCTGTGCGGCGCCACGTCGACCTTCGCCCTGGACACGGCGACCATCATTTCCTCGGCCGTGTCGCCGAATTGCCTGGAGTACCGCGTCGTCGGCATCTGCTACTGGCTGTTCTGCACCATGTTCGGTTGCTCGGTACGCACCTCGGTCAAGGTGCGCCACTACGTTCCCGATGCGGTGGTGTCGAGCTACTCGAACACCGGCGAAAACCCGTGGGTGGAAGTCCGGGCGATGAGCATGCCCAATCCCACGGCTCGGGCCGGCGGTGATGGCACGACCAACCACGACAACGAGAACAACCTGGCCAAGTTCAAGAATGCGGATGTGATCGGGCATCCCGCCGGCTTGGTGTTCAGCCGGTTCGTCAGCGCATCCGGCTTTACCTGCCAGGGGGTGGGCACGGCGTTCATGCCGTACCTGCTGAGTACCCTCGACACGCTGGCCTGGCGCTACAACATCCCCGAGATGGTGTATCCGGAAGCGTTGATCCCCGGCATGCGCGAGATCGGCAGCCGCGCGACGCTGAACCTGTGGGGCAACGTCTATCCGCGCGGCGGTTTCCTGCATCAGACCGACGACTACAAGAGCGGCGCCGTGGTGGCGCAGCGCGCGGGCGACGTCGTGACGCGGCGCGCCCAGCCCCACGTCTACCAGCCGCTGCTCGCGCGTGCGCGCGCCGGCTACTGGCCCGCCGGCGCCCTGATGGAAGGCGACGCCTCGACCGGCAAGTGGCAGGAGCTGACGCCGACGCTCTCGACCACCTGCGCGGTCTTCCCGCACGGCAATACGCGCGTGCAGGCCCAACAGGGCGACTACGCCTGGGCGCTGTGGCGACCCTATGCCTGCTGCCGGCGCCGGGGGCAGATCTTCCTCGGCAGCGTTGATTTCATGTGAGGTGCCACCGATGAAAGCGTCTCTTTTCCGCTTCGCTCGGCGGACCAAGCGCCACACGCTGGCCGTCGCGCTCGCCTGCGCCGTGACGGCAGCGACAGGTGTCGCCTGGGCACAGACGCGCATCGACCGCAACGGCGCCAGCGTGAGCGGCAGCGTCATCGGCGACGACGTGCTCTACAGCATCGGTGGCGGCCGGGCCGTGTCCATGGGCGGCGCCGGGAACATGCAGAGCCTCGGCGTCGGGATCGGCTGGAACAGCAACCTGATCTGCGGCGACATGAGCATCACGACCACGCTGCAG
>CAYTAY010000246.1:0-4519 GCA_964435845.1 uncultured Azoarcus sp. | reverse complement strand
GAGGTCAGCGACCAAGGTGCTCAAGCACGAAACCACCCGCCCGCAAACGCTCGGTAGCGCCCAGCAAGGGCGCGACCTGATCGCGCCTCAGATTGAATACACGCCCTGCCTCCACTGCTTCAGGCAACGCGGATTCTCCTGCAAAGCCAGTGCAGAAGCGGACTGGTTCATCAGGGCGGTCAAGCTTGTGCTCGCAGGCGCCCGGATTGGTGGGATCCCCTACAAGCGCAAGGCGTGCATCACTCGAGTAGGAGGGTCCGAAGAAGCGAATCAGGTTGAGGTACTCCTGCTGTACCGTCACGCCGCGCAGCAGAACCGTCGGCACGGCCTGCGCATCGAAAACGTGCGCGCTGATCACTGCCATCGCCTGCGGCTGGTAATCGATGCGCTCGTACTTCGGCACGAACATGGCAGCACCGAGTCGCTGGATACGCCACACACCCGGCTGCTCGACCAGCCAACCGTAGACGGGCGGCCGCACGATCAAGAGCAGCACCAAGGTGGCACCTAGCATCCCGCGCCGCATCGGCGTGCGCCAGCCTCCAAACACCCAGCACCATCCAAGCGCAGACAGCAGAACCAGAGGTGGCACCAGACCGATCAACATTCGCGTCTGCACCTCGGAGCCTGCCGCGACCAACCACCAGGAAGGAAGCCCTGCAAGCAGGAGCCATAGCCCGCCAAAGCGCACCAGGGGCGATCTGACGAACAAGGCAAGGGCGAGCGCAGCGCCAAGCCATAGCATGCCACCGACCACGAATACGAGATTCAACGGATGCACTCCGCTCCTGGCCCTGTTCACCAGGCTGCCCGCAAACTCGAGGTAGTGGCGCGGGTCCGCCAGAGGATGGAAAAACCAGGCGTAGAGTGCATAACCGAGCAGCGCCACCGCGCCCGCGATGACGTAGCAGCGTAGCAGCGTCTGGCGTGCCGGCTGCGCCGGTGAGAACGCCAGGAAGGCGAGCATGAATGCCAACCATGCCCAGACGCTCTCCACCCGGACCATGTAACCCAGCACGGCGAGCACGCCCGAGACCGCCGCCAGCATCACGGCGCCAGTGCTTACGGCCGCCAGCAGCGCCCACACCGCCGCCCCCCCCAGGCCGAAGCTGATCACCTCGCTGACCAGATTGCCACTCAGGTAGGCGTAGATATCCGAAAGAACGAAGAGGAGCGCAGAGAAGCACAGGCCAAGCCCGAGCCGTTCATCCGGGTCGATCAGTCTCCCCGCAAGCAGGGCAACGCGGCACCACGCGAACAAGCCAAGCGGCATCGCGATGACAAACAGCCAATGCGCGGCGAGAACCGCGTTCGCCGTGCTCCCGAGCGCATCGACAAGCACGCCCAGGATCGCGATGTGGCCCAGACGACTGGCCCGCCAGTAGGCCTCCGAATAGCCCTCATCCTCTGGCCAGTTTCCCGCGATCTGGGCGACGATCTGCCTGGAACTCGCAGCAATGTCATGAACATACGGCGTCTCGGCAAAACGCTTGGCTTGGTATAGATAGATCGGTGAGTCCCAGTGCACATCCCCGAGCGGAGTGCGGGCGAACGCGACGATCACGACTGCGCCCACGAGCGCCAGCCAGAGCAGGCGCTTGAAAAGATGGCCACCGGCTCCATCCGCAAGATGCGATCGCACATCCTGCGCACAGCCGGATCTCTGGGATGAGCGCTTCAAAGCGCGGCGAGGACCTGGTCGATGATCCCGGCCTGCTCGTCCTCCATGCCCAACCATACGGGAAGGCGGACCAGCCGCTTGGCGACATCCTCGGTCACCGCCAAAGTGCCGTGCGGTCGCCCGAAGCGGCGACCCGCCGGCGCATCATGCAGGGGGATGTAGTGGAACACGCAGTGAATGCCCAAGCGGCGCAGGCGCTCGATGAAGGCGGTGCGTACGTCCAGGTCGGGCAGCAGCAGGTAATACATGTGGGCATTGTGTGCGCAGTGAGGAGGGACCACCGGGCGCCGGAGGCGACCCTGACGCTCGGCTTCGGCGAAGCCATGATGGTAGGTCTCCCAAATGCCCAGCCGGCGCCGGGTGATGCTGTCAGCTTCCTCCATCTGAGCCCACAGGAAGGCCGCAATCAGTTCCCCCGGTAGGTAGGATGAGCCGATGTCGACCCAGGTGTATTTGTCGACCTGGCCACGGAAGAACTGCGAACGGTTGGTGCCTTTCTCGCGCACGATCTCGGCTCGCGCGGCGTGATGCACCGAATTGACGAGCAGCGCCCCCCCTTCCCCGGAAATGATGTTCTTGGTCTCATGAAAGGACAGCGCCCCCATGTCGCCTATACCACCCAGCGGTCGGCCCTTGTAGCTCGCCATGACCGCCTGTGCAGCATCCTCGATCACCAGGAGCTCATGGCGGCGGGCGATATCGATGATCGCATCCATCTCGCAACCGACACCTGCGTAATGGACAGGGACTATCGCCCGCGTGCGCGCCGTGATGGCTGCCTCGATGAGTTGCTCATCGATGTTCAGTGTGTCGGCGCGAACATCGACGAAAACAGGTACGGCCCCACGCAACACGAAAGCGTTGGCCGTCGAAACGAAGGTGTAAGAGGGCATGATGACCTCATCACCAGGCTGAAGATCGGCCAGGATGGCGGCCATCTCCAGCGCTGCAGTGCATGAATGGGTCAACAAGGCCTTGGAAGCGCCGGTGCGAGCCTCGAGCCAGCGCGAACACAGGCCGGTGAAGCGCCCATCGCCAGCGAGGTGTCCATTGGCATGTGCCTGGGCGATGTACCAGAGTTCCTTGCCCGTCATGTGGGGCTTGTTGAAGGGGATGTTCATGGCAGTGGCCCGGTCGTTTGCGTGGAGACGGTCAGCGGT
This sequence comes from uncultured Azoarcus sp., assembly GCA_964435845.1. Lineage (GTDB taxonomy): Bacteria > Pseudomonadota > Gammaproteobacteria > Burkholderiales > Rhodocyclaceae > Azoarcus_F. The sequence goes on along the minus strand of CAYTAY010000246.1, from coordinate 1,678 downwards.
CTGAAGACCCAGTACTTCTGCAGCAGGAACAGCAACATCGCCAACCCGAGGATGAACAGCCCCTGGACGATCTGGTGCGGATATCCGAGTACGTCCACGAATACCAGCAAACCGCCGAGATTCATCACATAGCCGAGTGCATAGGATATGGCGTAGCGAACGAAGGCAGTGCCCCGCACACCCCCATGGGCAAACGACCAACGCTTGTTGAAGCCAAAGGTCTGCAGCACGCCCAGGACATAGAGCAGCGTCATTGCGCGCTTGGCCTCGACACCCAAGGCAGTGAGCCCAAGATATGCGAGGTAAAGAATTGCGTTGGAAACCAGGCCTACCGTGGCATAACGAAGAAACTGGCGCAGTGCGACACGACCGCTCATGCGCTGCGCACCCAGTGGAAGGTCATCGATGGCGCGGGGAACACGAAACCTAACCGTGCGTATAGGTTCAGCACACGGTGGTTCCGCGCAACGATGCTGGTACGCACCCGACGCGCCCCATCCTTGAACGCCTGATGCATCATCTGCCGCCAGGCTCGCAGCCCATAGCCCATGCCTTGCCGTGCTGGCGAGACAGCATTCAAGTGCCAGTAGCAGGTACCGTCGACGAGCATCTCGACGACGAAGAACGCCACCAGGTCCCCGGCCTCTCTAAGCGCATACAGGCGCTGCGAAGGATGCTCCAGGCAGTTGCGCACCCAGTTCTGGTAACGCAGGTCACCCAGACCCGACGGCAGTCTGGGATCCATGTGGAAACGCTCGCAACCAAAGGCGGTACCAGCCAGTTCGACGATCGCCGGAAGATCAGGTGCCGATGCAAGGACAAGTTCCAGCCCCCTCTCATCGCCTGTCTGCGTCCATTCCGAGCAGGCGAATTCGGGCTGGTAGACCATTTCGATGAAGCGAAAACCGATCTCCTCGAGCAGCATGGACTCGCGCAAGCGATCGTGCGCCAGGCGGCAACTTGCCAACTCAACGCCACCCGCCTCGCATGCGACGACGAAAGGTGCGAGATCGTCCGCTCTTGCGCCGAGGTCGGCCTCGATCCGCGAAATCTGCACGACAGGATGACCAAGTACCACCGTATCCCACGGCGCCTCCGCCCAAACGAGGCGAAGCGGGCCAGCAGTGATCTCCCCATGTAGAAGAGCAGATCTGCGCGACTCACTCACGTTGTCCACAGCCGCCCTCCGTATCGGCAGGCATGCGCGTCGTCGACATCAGCGCGTAGGGCGGGCGCTCCATCGAACGAAAATGCATTCTCGCCAGATATTCGCCAAAGATCCCGAGCGCAAAGAGCTGGACCCCCGAGAATATGGCGATGATCGATGCGAGGAAGGGGAAGCCCGGCACCGCGCTGCCATCGATCAGATAACGCAGCAGCACATAGAAGAGCACGAGAAAGCCCAAGGCGCCGAAGACAATTCCCAGCACGCTTGCGATCTGAAGCGGCAACACCGAAAAGCCCGTCATCATGTTGAGTGCATGATTGAAGAGCTTCCTCAGCGTATAGCCCGAGTCACCGATGGCCCGCTCATCCTGCCGAACCTGTACGGCAGCGAATCGCGTGGTACCCCAGGTCAACAACACGTCGATATTGACCGATGGGCTTCGATAGGCGGCGAACGCCTCGCGCAGACGAGTCCGAAAGACCCGAAACGCACTCACCTTGCTGGCCGACT
>CAYTAY010000245.1:0-4557 GCA_964435845.1 uncultured Azoarcus sp. | reverse complement strand
GCTGAGCTGTTTCGAAACTGTTCCGAACAAATAAAGTCGAAAACTCTGCATTAAAGTCGAAAACTCAGCAATAAAGTCGAAAACTGGTTCGCTTTGATGAGCTCCGCGGCTTGCGGTGGGCTGCGGTCTGACAGGACATTGAGCGACATGGCTCGCGGGGTATGGTTGCGATGTTGTTTCGGGGCGGCGACTAGTCGGCCATTGTTGCCCCTCAGATTGCACCATTCGACGGTCGGCGATGCCGCCTAAACCAGCCGCCCCTGCGCTCACGCGGCCGGAACTGCCGAGACACCACCGACATCGGCAATGCCGTGATGGCGGCGGCGCTGGACTTCTACGGCAAGGGGGAAGCCGAGTTGGCGGGCGTCCAATCGACGGTGAACCGGCATTCGCGGTTCCTGGATCGCAGCGCCTTTTGCCACGACCGCAGCGGCCCGCTCGCGGTCGTACCTGTGCAGCCCGCTACTGCAATAACTAGAAACCTAGAGTTCGTTCAGGAAGCGCAGCCGCCCCGAGTAAAAGCGGCGACCCCATCGATTCTCGTTCCAGCCGGAGTAGAGCATGTAGACCTCGTCCCGGGCGCGCGTGAGACCCACATAGAACAGCCGCCGACTCTCAGCCAATTCCGCCCCCTGGACGGTAGTCCAGTGGAAGTCTCCTTCGTCGAGGCCAAGCATAATGACGACGTCGAACTCGCAACCCTTTGCCGAGTGAAGGGTCAGCAGGTTCAGCTGGTTGGGCGACCCGTCTCGTCCTCCGAGCCGCGCCATATCGAGGTCTTGCAGCACGCCGCCTACCCTCAACGCGGCGACCATGGAGCGCACCTGCTCCCCCTGATCCCTAAGAGAAGGCTCTGACGCCATCAGCTCGTCCAGCAGGACGGAGCATAACGTGCTCACAAAGTCCCTGGCCGACCCATTTCCCCTCCGCGCCCACAAAAACTCGGCAAGCCGCCTGCGCTCGACCCGTGCCTCGGCGTCCGGCAACCGCCGGCGACGGAACGCAAGCCACCGGTCCAGGAGGCCTTGCAGCAGCGGTTTCGCTTCCTGCCATCCTCCTGCGCACCATGCCGCGCAGTCTTCGATCCAGCTCGTCAGGGCGCATTTGCGATACGGCGCGGCGTTGTCGACTCTGATGAAATCCAGACCGGCAGTGTCCGCCGCGGCAGCGGCGATGTCGCCAACACCCGCCTTCCGGTAGAGGATCGCGATGTCGCCTAGGGTGCGTCCCGGCTTTGCCGCAAGGGCTGGGGGAATAACCTGTTGGATGGCGTATTGCGCCTGCTCCGGCATGCCGTGCGGACACTCCACCATCTGAATGCGCGCACTGCGCTCTCCATTCCACGCCCGGTAGCCGCGGGCCTCGCCCAGCGCGCGTTCCGATGCACGCACGATTTCCTCCGCGCAACGGTAGTTCACCTCAAGCTGGATGCGCTCAACGTCTCGACGAGCCGCCAGTTCCAGAAGCAGGCTGCTATCCGCGCCATTGAAACCGTACACGGACTGGTCCGCATCGCCGACCGCAAACAACCGGACGCAGCCATCAAACGCAAGGCGCTTGACGATGCGGTGCAGGCCCACGCCAAGGTCCTGATACTCGTCGACTGCCAGCACGGGGAAGCGCGAACGGACCAGCGGCAGGACCCAGTCGTGCTGGGCTACCAGACGCTCACCATGAATAACAAGGTCCTCGAAATCAATCAAACCTTCCCTGTGCAGGGCATCCTCATAGGCTTCCGCCAGTCTGGCCATTTCCGGATCATCGCGCCATGCTGTCGCATCGCGTTCAAGATGAGTCCGGCGGTAGGTGTCCATTTTCCCCTTGTCGTAGGGATGCCGGACCCCAAAGAAGTGTTCGCCCAAGCGACCATGCAAACGGCGGCAGTGTTCGACGGTTGCAACACGGATCGGCTCCGGGAGGCCTAGCTTGGCCAAACGCGCGTATGGCAATAGCAGGTGCCGAAGGCAGAAGCCGTGGACTGTTCCGATAAAGAGACGAGACGATTCCCGGAGCCCAAGCTGCTCAAGCCGACGGCTCAGTTCCCGGGCGCATTCCTGGCTGTAGGTGATGCAGGCGACACCCCGGGGGGCGCGCACGTCTTCCGCGAGAATACGCGCTAGCTTGAGCACTAGGGTCTTGGTCTTGCCGCTCCCCGGCCCCGCGAGCACGACACAATGTCCGCGCGACTCGTAGGCAGCCCACTGCCGGTCGTTCTCGCGGAGCGCCTCGGTTTTCTCCAGGTAGGCTACGCTCCAACTACGCAACGGCATCGCGAATATGCTCCAGGGCCTTGCTGATGTACTCCGGACAAGTCTCTTCCGTTACGTACGGCGAAAGCGCCTGTGCGAATCTGCCTTTCCCTATGCGCTCGATCAGGCCAAGCAGGCGTTCCTCCTCCAGCGACTCCGGATCATCGACCCAGCCTGCGAGCGCCTGTTTTGTCTTTGGACCGATACGCAACTCAGTTTCGATGGTCGTCCGAATGCCCCCGCCTAGACCGGCTTCAAAGAGTTCCACCTCAAGGGTGCTGTCATTGACAAAATAGCCGTACTCCTCGCCCATGTCCCAGGGCTGCGTCTCGTCCAGTTTGTCCCATTCATCATCTGTAATAACGATCTCCAGGAGACGGACCAACCGCGAGCAGGCGAGGGGCGCTTTCCCAGACACGGGATCGAGATCGGTTAAGATCACGTGCGGAACATCGAGGCCTTCGGGCCCAACGAGCTTCACATAGGGGGCGAAGTTGGTCCCGCCGACCGAACACACGGATATTCCCAGAACGTCCAGACGGATTCCCAGTGCCTCTGCGAACGCGGGAATGAGAAAACGCTCCGCGTCTCCCTCAACGAAGATGACCCCACGTGCAAAGAACAACTCGCCGCGCGTTACGTCTATGTAGCGCTGTAGGTCAGCTTCATCCTTGGCGCTGAGGGATGCAGTTGCAGTCGACGCCGCCGTCGTCGCGCCGTTCGCGTGCCTCAGAAGCACCACGGAGCGTATTGGTGCCACGCTCGCGATGTGAGGTGAATGCGTGGTCAGTATCGTCGTGAGGCTCGTTGGGATGTCGTTGCTCGCTGCCGATTTGCCAAGGAAGTAGCGGAACACCAGACGCTGTACGTGCGGGTGTAGATGGGCTTCAGGCTCTTCGATGGCGAAGAAGGTGTGGCTTCGTTCGCCCTCTGCGACCAGCCTGTCCAGTTCCAGGCTCTTAAGGGCGAGAAAAATCAGATTGCTCGTTCCAAGACTCGCATCCCCGATGCCGCGTGCACCGTTATCGATAAGAATACGCAGGCTGCGCAACAGCGCATCGACGCGGGTGGGTGCAAGTCCGAGCTTGATCGGAACCGCGTGCTTATCTCCCACGATTGCGAGAAGACGCGCGCCAATCCGTTCCGCCGCGATTACCACTTCATCTCGGTCTGCTAGCTCGGTCTGGGCCTCGCTCACCAGTTCCTCTATCTCCCTTCTGGCCTCCTCATCGAGTTCAGACGTCAGTTCCTCGATCAAGGGACGGAGAGGCGAGCGACGCCACGTCACGAGATCCTTTTCCGCGTCGCGTAGCGCGGCTTGCACTTCCAGCGGAAACTGTCGGCGTTGCGCAGCGCCGATGGCGTTATCCTCGTCTTCGCCACCGAAGATCACATACTCATAGTCCGACAAGGTCTGCGGAGAATTGGTCCCGAGACTTGCTTTCGGACGGAATCTATATGTGAGGCGGGCGACCGTGGGCGGCCCAATGTCCACCAGACAATCGGCCAGACAAGCCACCAGGTCGCCGTTACCATCGAAGTCCGTGAGTTCAACAGCGATCTCGACCGTTGCACCGATCTTGTCGTCTTCGAGACCGTCCCAGAAATGCTCCAATCCCAGGTGTCGATCCAACTCTGAAAGACCGGGGTCCAACACCAGCTGAAGGGCCCGAATGAAGTTACTCTTGCCCGCCTTGTTCTCTCCTACGATGACGATGCTCTCGCCCGTCTCAACGTCCAGGGCCTGGAAATTGGCGAAGTTCGTGATCTTAGTTCTGGAAACGCGCATACCTTCTCCCTAAGCAAGCAGCATCATTATTGTTGACATTGTCAACCCGGTCGAGTGCAACTAGCGTGGTGGACCGTGAAAGGCTGTCGTCGCCCTCATCGACCTGGACTCTCGGTAGTATTCAACTCCAAGGCGACGGGAACCAGTGCCACCGCTAGGAGAAGCTTGCGAGATGCCTACTCCGCTCCCTGACCCGCTGAGTGCGGCAGATCACCTCCTCGTCGGCCTTATCTGGAGCTCAACATAAGGCCGACGGCGCAGCAGTGGGCGCACGGTCGCCAGTTACGCCGCCTGATCGGCCAAAACGGCCAGTCGTTCCGTTGCGCTCAAAGACCGCTTCTGACCCAAGAACTGCCTAGCAGATCTGATCTGGCGCTTCAGATGGCTGTCACTGACTCTTGAAGACTGACTGTTAGCTGCCGTACGCGCAAGTCACTCGAAAACTCATGAGCCATGCCAACGATTCTCTCTCCAGACCCGCCCCTTTTTGCTTTTCTTGCACCGCACCTCTTGATATTT
>CAYTAY010000244.1:1512-4573 GCA_964435845.1 uncultured Azoarcus sp. | reverse complement strand
ACCACCCACGCATTCAAGCCCCTTCAGGCTTTTGCACAATATTCAGCACACTACCACAACGTAGACCTTATCAGATGCAAACCCTGCAATTCCTGTGTCTTCCCAACTGTTATTCAACCCAGAAGTGGGTGCGTCTTCCAGGTAACGAATGTAGCGAAGGTTCCTTCCCGACATTTGAAGCCGGTCAGCCTTCGCAAGTCGTGTTAGCGACGTTTGTTGAGTGCCCCACCAACGCGCACCAGAGTCGCAAGCCTGGCCTCTAAACTGAAAGGTGTATCTTGCACCAGGTCCGGGTTTCGTAAGGTCAGAAATTGCGTAAGGACGGTCTGACAAATCCAACTCAGCGATACTGCCTGTTGGCACTCTGGTTCCGTCCTTTCTCTCGACAAAAATGAAGCCGCCTTTGGCGAGGTCCAGTTTCGTCTTCAGCAATGGTCTATATTTGTTCTGCCCTCTTGAAGAGCAATACCAGAGAATGTAGTCGAAGCTCGACGACAACCTTTGTGCTGCTTCAAGCCCTGAAGTTTTGGAGAATGCAATCTGGGAAACAAAGCTGTCCTCCCCGAACACCTCGTCCATCAAAGTTCTTACGCGGTGAACATTCTCGTCGCTAATCTGCACAAAGATCGAACCGGAATCGGTAAGGAGATCGCGGGCGACGGTGAGCCGATCCCGCAGATAGGTCAGGTAGCTGTGAATCCCGTCGCGCCAGGTGTCGCGGAAAGCCTTGACCTGTTCCGGCTCGCGGGTGATGTGGTCGGCCTTGCCGTCCTTGACGTCGCGGCTGGTGGTGGACCACTGGAAGTTGCTGTTGAATTTGATGCCGTAGGGCGGATCGAAGTAGATGCACTGCACCTTGCCGCGCAGGCCCTCGCGCTCGGCGAGGCTGGCCATGACCTGCAGGCTGTCGCCGAGGATCATGCGGTTGGTCCAGTTCTGGTCGTGCTGGTAGAACTCGGTCTTGTCGACATCCTTGGGAATGCCGTTGAAGTCGGAAAAGAGGTCGGGCGTGATCTGGCCTTGTTCGTGCTCCCGTTCCTTCGATTCGCGCAGCAGCTCGTCGATCAGCGCCTTGGGATGCACCTTCTCCTGGATGTAGAGCGGCGGCGCGTGCACAACGAGGTCGGACCAGTCCTGCTCGTCCTTGCCGCGCCACACGAGTTGCGGGTCGAGATCGGTGTTGCGCGGGTAGCGCACCTGCCTGGGGTTTTTCTGGTGGTCGTCCAGCACCGATTGGTATTCGGCGGTGGGGATGTTCTTGCGCTTGGCGTCGTCGTGCTTGATGGCGTCGACGGATTTCTGGGTGGGAGCTGTGGCCATGGTGTCGGGTTGCCGGTATGGGGCAGAATTAACTATGGATGAGCGTTAATTAAGGATAAGCTATTTCCGTTAACTAACGAACAGGTCAAGATAAGCTTCGAACTCATAGAGCCGTCCCCGCATCTGGCCGGTGATCTCGGTCAGGATGCCAAGGCGGATCAGGTCTTTCACCAGTGCTTGGGCGGTGGGGGCGGAGACGCCGAGCTGTGCTTCCAGATCGGCTGCGGAGACGACCGGGCGGCGGTAGAGCAGGTTGAGCGTGGCGCGGGCGTTGGGCACACGCTTGCCCAGGCTGAGGATGCGGTGCTCCACGTCGTTGCGCAGCGCAAGAATCTTGCCGAAGGTGTCGCGGCCCTTGCTTGCGGTTTCGGCCACGCCCTTGAGAAAGAAGCGCACCCAATGGACCAGGTCGCCGGACAGGCGCACACGGGTGAGGGCATCGTAGTAGCTGCCGCGGTTGCGCTCGAAGAAGTCCGACAGGTAGAGCGAAGGTTTGGCCAGCACGCCGTGACTGACCAGATACAGCGGCACCAGCAGGCGGCCGATACGGCCATTGCCGTCGAGAAAGGGGTGGATGGTTTCGAACTGGTAGTGGCTGATGGCGATGCGGATGAGGTGGGGGACGGCAATCGCCTCGTTGTGCCAGAACGCTTCGAGATCGCCCATCTGCTCCGGAACGCCCTCGTGGTGAGGCGGGATGAAGGCTGCGTCGGCGAGGCTGGAGCCGCCGATCCAGTTCTGGCTGATGCGGAATTCCCCCGGTTGCTTGTGCTCGCCGCGCGCGCCACGCAGCAAAATGGCGTGGGTTTGCCGCAGCAGCCGGTTGGACAGCGGCAGCGCGCGCAATTCGGCGATGGCGTAGTTGACCGCGTCGATGTAGTTGCGCACTTCGCGCCAGTCGTCGCGCTTTTCCGGCTTGATCTGTTCTTCCGGCAACACGGCTTCGTCGATGCCGGTTTGGGTGCCTTCGATGCGGCTGGAGGTCTGGGCTTCCTTGACCACGTGCATTTCGATAAAGAGATCGATGTCCGGCACGATCAGCGAGAAGGCATTGAGTTCGCCCAGGGCACGATTGGCCGCTTCGAGCAGCACGTTGATCTGCGGATCTTCCCAGTACCAGTCGTGGTTGACGAGGGCGGGCTCGAAACTCTTGTATTGCAGGCGGGGTTGCCAGCGACCGGGTTTGAAGCTTTCGAGTTTCATTGGCCAACTCCGACGCTCGCGAGCATGGTCGCGAATTCTGTCTCCACCTTTTTGGCGAAGTCGTCCTGCATCTGGAACACATCGGTAAACTCGGCGAAAGCCCAGCGACCGTAGGTGCCAAGGTGGTTCACGCCGGGTACCCAGTAGGTGTCCATGGTGGATTTCTTTTCCTTGGCGTCTTCGCGTCGGTAGCCCTTGATCTCGACCACCAGATGCAGCGGGTCGTCCGCCCCCTTGCCGTCATTGACCAGGACGATGAAGTCGGGCAGGTATTTGCGGGTTTCCGAACCGTAGCGGTAAGGCACCTCAAAGCCGAGGCCGTGGTTTTTGACGTAGGCCAGCACCTTGGGGTGCGCTTCCGCCACCCGGCAGAATTCGGCCTCCCAGTCGCTGTCGAGCACCACCCAGTTGATATGGCAATGCTTGGAGCTGGTTTGCCAGCGATCCGGCTTGGAGGTGTTGAAGCGGACATGGCGGGTGGAACCGCTGGGGTTGTAGGGGTCGAGCAGGGCCTTGATCGGGCGGACGTCCAGAAACT
>CAYTAY010000244.1:0-1412 GCA_964435845.1 uncultured Azoarcus sp. | reverse complement strand
CCGCTGGGGTTGTAGGGGTCGAGCAGGGCCTTGATCGGGCGGACGTCCAGAAACTGGGCGGTGATGGCGTTGGTGATCTTGTTGCAGGCCATGTCGGCCAGTTCCTGGTACATCAACTGCGCCGGGTAGGTGCCGCCCTTGCACTCTAGATGATTGTCCAGCCATTCCTTGGCGATGCGCTTGAGCTGCCCGAAGAGGTGCAGCTTGGGCTCTTCGCCGGGGTCACGCCACTTGGTGTAGATCAGCCTGTGAGTCAGGTGAAAGAGCAGCGTCGAGGCGCGAACGTCGCCGAGGTGTTCGACTGTGAGGTTTACGCCTTCGCCGATGATGCCTTCGTTGCGGGTTTCGCAAGGACCAACCAGGTCAGGCGTGAGGGTGAGGGTCGAATCGCCGCTGAACTTGGCCACCAGCCGTTCTTCCGGCAGTTCGACGCGGTAGCCTTCGACACGCGGAAAGACGATCTCCAGCGCGTCGCGCTCCGGGCGCATGGCCTTGATCTGTACCGTCTCGCGCGGCGGCTGCGGCTTGGCGATGACCGGCTTGGCGGTGAAGTCGAAGGGAATGCCGAACACGTCGGCGTATTCGACGTTGAACAAGCCTTCTTCATTGAGTTCGTACGACTGGCGGCGCAGCGCCCGACCGATGACCTGCTCACACAGCAGCTGGGTGCCGAAGGCGCGAATGCCGAGCACATGAGTGACGGTGTTGGCGTCCCAACCTTCGGTGAGCATGGACACGGACACGACGCAGCGGATGCCGCCCCCGAGCTGCCCCGCCTTGCCCACGGTGTTCATCACCTCGCGCAGTAGTTCCTGGTCGGTGATGGTGTCGCCGGCGCGGGCGTCACCGGTGCGTTCGACGATTTCGCGACGGAAGCGCTCGATCTCGTCTGCTGCCATGGCGCGGAAACTGGCGTCCAGCGCATCGCCGGCTTCAAGCTGTTCGCTGTCGATCAGCAGGGTGTTGGGGCGTGGCAGTGGGTTGCCGGTGGTTTCGTCGAAGTTGCGGAACAGGGGCAGACGGCCGTTTTCCAGCGTGGTGGTGCCATCGTCGTTGTTGCGATGGAAACCCGAGATGAAGTCATAGACGAGCTTGGAAATGGCGGTGTTCTGACAGACCACGATGAAGCACGGCGGCACGCCAATGCCTGCATCTTCCCAACGCTTGAAGGTCTTTTCGTAGTGGCCGTACAGGGCTTGCAGGGCGGTTTGCAGGCGGGTCGGCAGCTTGAGCGGGTCGAGCTCCTGGTTGGCGCCGCGCCCTTTCTTGGGCATGTCCTTGCGGATGTTCTCCCACAGATTGCGGAACACCGGTAGCTCGTCACCGGGGATGTTCTCGGCCACCGGTACGCGTGGCAGCTTGACGATGCCGCACTCGATGGCGTCCATCAGCGAGAAGTCGCTCATCGTCCA
>CAYTAY010000243.1:0-4577 GCA_964435845.1 uncultured Azoarcus sp. | reverse complement strand
CGAACCCGAGTCATCGGGCGCCCTGGGGTTCGGCTTTCGCATCGGTTTCCTCGGCTTGCTGCACCTCGAGATCGTCCGTGAGCGGCTCGAGCGCGAGTTCAACCTCGAGCTGATCTCGACCGCGCCCAACGTCGTCTACCGCGTGGAAATGGAAGACGGCAAGGAACACATCGTCACCAACCCCTCGGAGTATCCCGAGGGCAAGATCGACAAGGTCTACGAGCCGGTCGTACGCGCCACCGTGCTCAGCCCGACCGACTACATCGGCACGATCATGGAGCTCTGCCAGGCGCGGCGTGGTCAGCTGATCGGCATGGACTACCTCTCGGAGGACCGCGTCGAGATCAAGTACACGCTGCCGATGGGCGAGGTCATGTTCGACTTCTTCGACGCACTCAAGAGCCGTACGAAGGGCTACGCATCGCTAGACTACGAACCGACCGGCGAGCAGGCCTCCGACCTGGTCAAGGTCGATGTCTTGCTCCAAGGGGAGGTCGTCGATGCGTTCAGCGCGATCGTGCATCGCGACAACTCGTACGCCTATGGCGTCTCGCTGGCGTCGAAACTCAAGGAGCTCATCCCGCGTCAGCAGTTCGAGGTGCCGATCCAGGCTGCCATCGGCGCTCGCGTGATCGCCCGCGAGAACATCCGAGCGATCCGCAAGGACGTGCTCGCCAAGTGCTACGGCGGTGACATCAGCCGCAAGCGAAAGCTCCTCGAGAAGCAAAAGGAGGGCAAGAAGCGGATGAAAATGGTGGGTCGGGTCGAGGTTCCGCAGGAAGCCTTCATCGCCGCACTGTCGACCGGCGATGCCGACAAGAAGTAGCCGTGCCTTACGTGGAGTCCGTGAACGTCGGCACCGCCGTCGACGTGCCGTGGGGGCAGCTCAAGCGCACCGGAATCGACAAGCGGCCGGTCGCGGGCTCGGTGTTCGTCCACACGCTCGGCGTGGGGCATGACGAAGTCGCTGATCAGGTCAACCACGGCGGCGAGATGCAGGCGGTCTACGTCTACTCCCGTGAGGACCTGGACACGTGGGCCAGTGACCTCGGCCGCGCCCTGCGTCCCGGTCAGTTCGGTGAGAATCTCACGACGTGCGGTATCGAGGTGAACGCGGTTCACGGAGGTGATCGGTGGCGCATCGGCGGCGCACTGCTGGAGGTCGCAGGGGTCCGTATCCCATGCTCGGTGTTCCAAGGTTTCCTCGGCGAGCCGCAGTGGGTCAAACGATTCACTGCCGGCCGATTGCCCGGTGCATACCTTCGCGTGATTGAGGAGGGATCGGTCACGGCGGGCGACAGGATCGAGATTGTCGAGGAACGCGATCATGAGATCACGATCGATTTCTTGTTCCGTGCCCTCACCACCGAGCGACAGCTGATCCCCGCGCTTGCCGCCGAACCGAGGCTCAAGCCGTTCGTGCTCCGGCGCCTCGGTGAGCGGCCCCAAGCCAACCACATGTGACCCGCAGGTAGGTTAGGGTGATTCGCACCACATCCCCCAGAATGCCCGCCTGAAGGACTTTCATGAGTGCAGCAGTTGTCACACCCGAACAGCTTGAGACCGTCAAGAACCGCGCTCGAAGTGTCGGTGAGATGTTCTACAACCGAGTCAAGGAGTCGCCCAACAACGAGGCGTACCGATTCCCTGACGAGAACGAGAAGTGGCAGTCCCTGACCTGGGCTGAGACCGGCGAAAAGGTGACCCGCCTCGCGGCCGGTCTGGTGTCGCTCGGTATCGAGGCCGAGCAGCGCGTTGCCATCGCTTCAGGCACCCGTGTGGAGTGGATCCTCGCCGACCTTGCGATCAATGCGGCCGGAGCCGCGACCACCACGGTCTATCCCAGCACGATGTCGGACGACGTTTCCTACATCCTTTCTGACTCCGACAGCCGCATCGTGTTCGCCGAGGACGACGAGCAGGTCGCCAAGCTGCGCGAGAAGCACTCCGAACTGCCATCAATCATCAAGGTCGTCGTGTTCGAAGGAACGACGGACGGGGACTGGGTCATCGGGCTCGACGACCTCGAAAAGGCCGGCGATGCCTATCTCCAGGATCACCCCAAGGTCATCGAGGAGCGCGTTGCAGCCACGACGGGCGACTCACTGGCGACGCTGATCTACACCTCCGGAACGACGGGCCGGCCCAAGGGCGTCCGGCTCAGTCACGACGGCTGGACCTACGAAGGCGCGGTCATGGTGGCTGGCGACTTCCTCACCATCGATGATCTGCAGTTCCTGTGGTTGCCGATGGCCCACTCGTTCGGCAAGGTGTTGTTGACGACACAGCTGGCCGTCGGATTCGCCACCGCCATCGACGGTCGCGTGCCCAAGATCGTCGACAACCTCGCCATTGTGAAGCCGACGTTCATGGGAGCAGCCCCTCGCATCTTCGAGAAGGCGTACGGCCGCATCGTTGGCATGACCGAAGCCGAGGGTGGCGCCAAGCTCAAGATCTTCAAGTGGGCTGAGAAGGTCGGCCTCGAGCACTCGCGTCGCGTACGCGCGGGAAAGTCGATCTCACCCATGCTCAAGGTTCAACACGGCATCGCTGACAAGCTCGTGTTCTCCAAGGTGCGTGACCGATTCGGTGGTCGGGTGAAGTTCTTCATCTCCGGCGCCGCGGCCCTGTCTCCTGACATCGCCGAGTGGTTCCACGGCGCAGGTGTCCTGATCCTTGAGGGCTACGGTCTCACCGAGACGTCGGCCGGCGCGTTCGTCAACCAGCCCGAGAACTTCAAGCTCGGTTCGGTCGGGACGGCATTCCCCGGCAGCGAGGCCAAGATCGCCGAGGACGGCGAAGTCCTGATCAAGGGTCCCCACATCATGCGCGGCTACCACAACCTCGAAGGTGAGAGCGCATCGTCGCTTAAGGACGGCTGGTTGCACACCGGAGACGAGGGTCGCCTCGATGAAGAGGGCTTCCTCTACATCACCGGTCGCAAGAAGGAACTTTTCAAGACGTCGGGAGGCAAGTACGTCGCCCCGCCGCACATCGAAGGCACCTTCAAGGGCATCAGCTCGCTGACCAGCCAGATCTTGGTGCATGGCAACGATCGCAACTTCTGCTCCGCGCTCATCACGCTAGACCCCGATGCCGTCGCTGAGTGGGCGGGCCACAACGGCATGGCCGGCAAGTCGTACGCCGAGGTCGTGAAGTCACCTGAGATCCACAAGGTGATCGAGGGCCAGATCGAGGAGCTCAACTCCAAGGTCAACCGCTGGGAGACGATCAAGAAGTTCGCGATCCTTGACCATGACCTCACGATCGAGAACGGCGAGATCACGCCGAGCATGAAGGTCAAGCGCAATGTCGTCGAAGCCAACAACAAGGCAATCCTCGACGGCTTCTACGCTTAGCTGGTGCCACTGACCGAAGGACCGCTCACCGACGGTGGACGGTCCTTCGGCATCCCTGAGCCTTCGCTAGCCGCCTTCGGCGTCTACGTACACGTTCCGTTCTGCTCGGTGCGTTGTGGCTACTGCGACTTCAACACCTACACCGCCGACGAGCTGGGTGAGGGTGCGACGAGGGCGTCGTACGCCGACACTGCGATCAGCGAGATCCAGCTGAATACGCAGACCATGGCGACTCGACCCGTGATCGAGACGGTGTTCTTCGGCGGTGGGACGCCGACTCAACTGCCGTCCGCCGATCTCGTTCGCATACTTGATGAGCTGCGCGACCGTTTCGGACTCGCTGAAGGCGTCGAGGTCACCACCGAGGCCAATCCCGACAGCGTGACGCCGGAGTCTCTGGCGATCCTGCGCGACGCCGGCTTCACGCGCATCTCCTTCGGTGTGCAGTCAGCTGTGCCGCACGTCCTGGCGATGCTTGACCGCACACACAACCCCGATAATGTGCCGCAGGCCGTGCGCTGGGCCCGGGAGGCCGGCTTCGAGCAGCTCAGCGTCGACCTGATCTATGGCACGCCGACCGAGTCCATGGCGGACTGGCGCACGAGTGTCGAGCAAGCTATCGAGCTCGAGCCCGACCACATCAGTGCCTATGCCCTGATCGTCGAGCCGGGCACCGCTTTCGCGCGCAAGGTCAGCCGGGGCGAGGTGGTGATGCCCGAGGACGACGAGACGGCCGACAAGTACCTTCTGGCAGATGAGCTCTTCTCCGCTGCTGGTCTGGGCTGGTACGAGCTGTCCAACTGGGCTCGGGACGAGGCTGCCCAGTGCCGGCACAATGTCCTCTACTGGCGAAGCGATGACTGGTTGGGCATCGGCCCTGGAGCACATTCCCACCTTGCAGGCGAGCGCTGGTGGAACGTCAAGCACCCCGCCGCATATGCGCAGCGACTTGCTGAAGGGGAGTCGCCGCGGCACGACGGCGAGACGATTGACACCGAGACCGCGCGGGTCGAACGGATCATGCTCGAGACTCGCTTGCGTACGGGGCTCGGCCTTGACGCCGTGAGCTCGACTGCTCGCACAATCGTCACGGATCTGGAGTCGCGCGGCCTTGCCGACGTGTCAGGTGATCGCCTGGTCCTGACGCAGACGGGCCGGCTGCTTGCCGATGCCGTCGTACGCGAGCTCATCGACTGACCGGTGGTCCTGACGCCTTCG
>CAYTAY010000242.1:1743-4580 GCA_964435845.1 uncultured Azoarcus sp. | reverse complement strand
GTGATTTTGGTCGCGAGCTTTTTATTCGCCTTGAATCACGGTTATTTCACGTTAATGGTCATGATTGGCTTGCAAGCACCCCGAATGATGAAAGAGAATACGAACGGCGGTGCGCAGTTGCCCAAGGTCGCTCATTTTTTTGGAGCTTCGACTCCGCACGCCAATGTGACCTGAGTGATCAACTCGCACCCCCAATTGTCGCCATTGAGCACACACAGTAAAAAGACCTCGTTCCTTCACCGGGCGAAGGTCATTTGGTCGCTTGGCAACACAGTTGCGCACCGCCTCTGTTGTTGGATTTGTCGGCGCCACTTTCTCATGCCTGTTTATAGGGCAGGGGGTTTTTCCACCGATACCTTTCTTTCACAGTAACACCCTTCGATCAAGCTCGCTCGATTCGAACGCGGATGGGAAATGAGTCGGGTCAGGATATAAGGACACGGATTGATGTGCGTCACCGTTTCATCAGAAACTACGCGTGATCGCCACCCCGACAGGACGATGTCGCTGCGTCGTCGCGTTATCGGCGGGCTGGCTGGTGGGCTGATCAGCCTGCCATTCGCGAGCCTGCTGGTCGGTTGTGCCAAGCCCAGCTGGCCCGAGGGCATGACCCCTATCAACTGGGATCGTGACACTTGCGTACGCTGCAACATGGTGTTGGACGATCACCGCTTCGCGGCGCAGATGACCGGGGGCGATCGCAACACCGTGTTCAAGTTCTGCGAGGTCGGTTGCCTCGTCTTCTGGCTCGACCGGTCGCATGAACGCTTTCCGTGGATGCTCGACGCGGCCACCCGCATGTGGGTGCCGGATCATGCCGCCAGCACCGGTCGCAACCACATCCTCTGGCTTGATCCGCGCACCGCGCGCTATGTACCCGCACGCTCGCCAATGGGCTACAACTTCGGCGCGGTCGCCGCGACCGACGCGCGTTCGCTTGACTTCGCACAAATCAGCGAGCGGGTGCTCGCAGCGGGGCGGTGACGATGCTCGCGCGCCCCTCCAGCCGTCTGTTCATGATCTGGAGCATCGCCCTGGTTGCGATGTTCGTGAGCTTCGTCGATGCGTGGCGGCTCGCGCGAGTCAACGAGGCCGCCATCGTGCTCACCGCCGAATTGGTCGAACGTCTCCAGCTCACCGATCCGGTGCTGTTCACCGAGGCGCGCTACACCCGTCACCCCAGCCAGGCCGATCTGCACTCAGCTTTTCAGAGTCACCCGATGGCGTTGGAACATTTCCCGTCCGGATCGCTGATCCCGCCGCCCAAGGGGCTCAGAGGCGCTTATGAAAGACTGGATTGAACGCCAGCGCCACCTGCTGGACTTTACGCTCACGTCACTCGCCCGGCGCAAGACTAAGAACATCGGCTTGCTGATCGTATTCACCCTGCTGGTGTTCGTGCTCGCGTCGGTGTCTCTTTACACCCAGGCGCTGCGCAGCGAAGCGTTGAGGGTGCTCGAGCAGTCGCCGGAGATCATCGTGCAGCGATTGTTGGCCGGTCGTCATGATCTGATTCCGCCCGGCTATCTTGAGCGCATCGGGCGGTTGCGTGGCGTGCGCAGCATCGAAACCCGCCTGTGGGGCTATTACTACGACCCGGTGCTCAAGGCCAACTACACCCTGATGGTGCCCAAGTCACCGGCCATCGAGCCGGGCGAGATCGTCGTCGGACCGGCGCTGGAGCACACGCGCGGTCTCGGCAAGAACACCGGCATCTCGCTGCGCGCCTACTCCGGCGAGCTGCACACATTTCTCGTCACCGACGTGTTGCCCTACGAAACCGAGCTGATGAGTGCAGACCTCGTATTGATGAACGAGGACGACTTCCGGCGTTTCTTCAGCTTCCCGGACGGGCATTACACCGACATCGTACTGTCGGTGGCGAATCCGCGCGAAGTCCGCAACATCGGCCTGAAGCTTATGGAAATGCTGCCGGACGCCCGGCCGATTCTGCGCGAGGAGGTGTTGCGCACCTACAATTCGATCTACGCTTGGCGCGAGGGCCTACTGCTCGCGCTGCTGTCGGCGTCGATCCTCGCCTTCGGGATTCTAGCCTGGGAGAAATCGACTGGCCTGTCAGCCGACGAGCGGCGCGAGATCGGCATTCTCAAGGCCATCGGGTGGGAGACCGGCGACGTCATCCGGATGAAGTTCTGGGAGGGCTTCGTCATCGCGTTCTCGGCGTTCCTGTTCGGCTATGTACTGGCCTATGTACATGTCTTCCATCTGCGCTTCTTTCTGTTTGAACCTGTGCTCAAAGGCTGGGCGGTACTGTATCCGCGCTTTGCGCTGACGCCACAGATCGATGCGATGCAGATCATCACCCTGTTCATCTTCACGGTCGTGCCGTACGTGGCGGCAGTGTTGGTGCCGATCTGGCGCGCGGCCACGACCGACCCAGACACCGTGATGAGAAGCTGAACCATGCTCGAGCTGATCGCCATCCGCAAAGCCTTCAATCAGGGCAAACCCAACGAATTCTGGGCGCTCAACGGTATCGACCTTGAGATTCCAGCCAAAGGTGTGACCGTACTCAGAGGCCCGTCCGGTTCAGGCAAAACGACCTTGCTCACCATTCTCGGTTGTCTCGCCCGTCCTACGGAGGGCCGAGTGCGCTTGCACGGTGAGCTGATTTCGGGGTTACCAGAGCGTTTTCTCACCGAAATCCGGCGCAAGACCTTCGGCTTTGTGTTCCAGCAGTTCAACCTCATTCGCGGGCTTTCAGCCATCGAGAACATCATTCTGCCGTCCTACCCGACCGGTGAGCGGCGCAGCGTCCTGCTTGAACGCGCTGAAGCGCTGTTGGAGAAGCTGCACCTGTCTCATCGCCGCGATAA
>CAYTAY010000242.1:0-1733 GCA_964435845.1 uncultured Azoarcus sp. | reverse complement strand
GGCGAGCAGCAGCGTGTGGCCATTTGTCGCGCGTTGATCAATTCGCCGCAGATCCTGATTGCAGACGAGCCGACGGCCAACCTCGATACCCGACTCGCGGCGGAATTCCTGTCGATTCTGAAGGTGCTGGCTGACGAGGGACGTACCGTGGTGATGACCAGCCACGATCCTGTGGTCGCTGAGTCAGAGGTTGTTGATCGCTTGATCTCGTTACGGGACGGCCGCATCGTGCCCGACGTCGCGCAGGCGTTTGGTTAAGGAGCACGCAGTGTTCTTTCAGCCGACAATCATCGCCTTGCTGCTGGTGGCCATGCTCAACGCGGTCATGCTCGCGGTGGCTTCGCCCTACGCTTGGCAGTTGATCCGACAGTGGGATATCGGTAGCGGCAGCGACCGTCAGCTGCGGCTGGAGCGGCTGACCTATTTCTTCTCGACCTTGCTGGTGTTCGTCTGTCTGCTGCAAATCGCCTCGACGCTGCTCTTCGTATTCAACGCCGATCGTATGCACACCATGTTCGTAGGTGCGATGTGCGCGATCGGCACGCTCAACGTCAATCAGTGGGGTTTTCCCGCGCTTTATCTGCAGATCGTGCTGTTCTTCATGACGGCGCTGTGGCTCGCGCTGAACAGTCTGGACAATCGCGCGCGTGATTACCCGCTGGTTCGGGTCAAGTACGGCGCGCTGCTGGTGCTCGCGCCAGTGGCCTTTGCCTCGCTCGTGGTGCAGCTGCAGTATTTCGGCAACTTCGAGGCAGACGTCATCACCTCGTGCTGCGGCAGCATGTTCTCCGAGGAGTCGGAGTCGGTCGCCGCCACGCTTGCGGCGATGGACCCCGGCCCCGCGATGGCGATGTTCTATTCGGTGCTGCTGCCGACCATCTTGGTGTCGGCCTGGCACTGGCGCAGCGCCGGTTTCAGCCTCTTGCGCGCGGGCGCGGTGGGATTGGCTTCGGCGCTGTCGTTCCTGGTATCGATCGCAGCCGTGGTGGCCTTCGTCTCGCTCTACATCTACGAGCACCCCAACCACCACTGCCCGTTCTGCATTCTGCAGCCGGAGTTCGGCTACCAGGGCTACCTGATCTACATCCCGCTTTTTGCCGCGGCAGCTTTCGGCATGGCCGCGGGTTTGCTCGCACCATTCAACCGTTTCTCCAGTCTCGCCACACTCGCCCCTGCGGCGTCGCGCAGGCTGGCAGGGCAGGCGGCACTCGGCTACGCGCTGGTCGTGATGGTATGCACGCTGATGATCCTGAAATCAAATCTCATCCTGCTTGGCTGAGCGCGACACGCCGGTCGGGCAGGAGAGGTACTCACCCCTGATAAAAGGAGACCCACCATGAAACGCAGAGAACTCTTCAAGTGGTCGGCCGTCGGCGTCGCCGGTCTGGTTGCCGGCAAAGTGTATGCCCAGCCGCGGACCGAGTGTCCGTTCGATGGTACGCCCAACCAGTTCATCCCCAAGACCGCGCCGGACCCGCTGCCGCACGTCAACGACATCGAGAAGTATCCCAAATGTCCGTACTGCGGCATGGATCGACACGAGCATCACCACTCGCGCATGCTCGTCCATTACAGCGACAACCTGGCCGACGGCGTGTGCTCGCTGCACTGTGCGGCGATCAGCCTGTCGCTCAACGTCGACCGCAGTCCGCAGGCGATCTGGGTTGGCGACAACGCATCACCGGAGGCGGTCAAACCGCTGGTCGAGGTCGAGAACGCGACCTTCCTGGTCG
>CAYTAY010000241.1:0-4676 GCA_964435845.1 uncultured Azoarcus sp. | reverse complement strand
CGATGAAACGGCGCGTTGACTGACTGCTTTCGAGCCAGACCGCGGTCGGCGGCAGGCGGCCAACTGCTGCCGCACGCCGTTTCCACAAAGCCGCCAACTGAGGGACCGCTGTTCTTCGAGACCTGCCGTTTGGCCAATTCACAACTCGCCCTGAGGAGCCGTTCGCACATGCCGGCACCGCTGGCCGAAGCAGGATCCGAGAGCGGCCATTGGTTGCCCCTATACGGATGCTACTTTTATAGACTCCGACTCCCAAGTCCCCTATTTACTTGGCTTGATACGCCAAGAGCCGGAGGGCATTGAAAACGACCAGGAGTGTCGAACCCTCATGGAATACGACGGCGGCGCCCATTTGCAGTCCGAGTATGGTCGCGGGAATAAGGAATACGACAATGCCGAGGCTGAACCAGAGATTCTGCCGAATGATGCGGCTCGTTTGCCGACTCAGGCCGACGGCGAAGGGGAGATGGTTCAAGTCGTCGGCCATCAACGCGACATCGGCAGTTTCCAGGGCAACGTCTGAACCGGCCGCGCCCATCGCGATCCCAACCGTGGCGTTTGCCATCGCGGGAGCGTCGTTCACGCCGTCACCAACCATTGCCACGCCCTCTTGTTGGCTGAGTTTCTTGACCGCCTCGACTTTGTCGTCGGGCATCAAGTCACCCAGGGCTTCGTCGATACCGACTTCTTTGGCGACCGCATTGGCGACCTGTTGATTGTCACCCGAGAGCATGATCATTCGCCCGATGCCAAGCTCCCTCAAGCGGGCAACCACGTTCTTGGCTGATTCGCGCGGCGTGTCCATCAAGCCCAGCACACCGAGGTAGGTGTCACCACGCCGGACGATCATCGTTGTGCGTCCACTGGCTTTCAGCGTCTCGACAGACTCGCGCAACGCGTCCGGGAGCGGTGGTCCCTCGACTTCGGCGAACAGGCTGTCTTTGCCGATGTAAACCGGCTGACCATTTACGGTGGCTTTGACCCCGCGGCCGGTGATGCTTTGCGCGTCGTGCGCCTGCAAGTCCGCATCGCCCTTCAGTCGGCCTTTGGCACCCAGCACCACGGCGGCGGCCAGCGGATGGTCGCTGAGTTTTTCGACAGCCACGGCAACCTGCAACAACTCGTCTTCGGCGACGCCCTCTGAACTGACCACGTCGGTCAGCCGCGGTTTGCCTTCCGTCAATGTGCCGGTCTTGTCGAAGGCGATCGCGCCGAGTGTTCCCAGGTTTTCCAGCGGTCGGCCGCCTTTGACGAGGACTCCGCCGCGTGCCGCGCGAGCCACGCCGCTCAAGACCGCGCTTGGCGTCGAGATTGCCAGAGCGCAGGGGCTGGCCGCCACCAACACCGCCATCGCGCGATAGAACGACGCACTGAACGGTTCGTCGATCACCACCCCGGCGAATAGCAGCAGGACGACTAACGCCAACGCTGCGGGGACAAAATAGCGCTCGAACTTGTCGGTGAAAAGCTGCGTGGGGGACTTTTGCGTCTCGGCCTCATTCACCATTTGAACGACGCGTGCCAGCGTGGATTCGCTGGCGAGCTTGGTCACCTGTATCTCCAGGGCGCCGCTGCCATTGATCGTGCCGGCGAACGTGCGATACTGCGGATCGAGTTGTTCGGGATTGGCAGCCGCCTTCTGCGCATCATCGACCGCCCGCTTGTCCACGGGCACGCTTTCGCCGGTAATCGGGGCTTGATTGACGCTCCCCTCCCCCTTGATCACGAACCCATCCGCGGGAAGCCGCTCGTTCGGTTTGACGATCACCACGTCCCCAGGCCGGAGCTGTTCCACCGGCACTTCTAGGGTGTTGCCCTCAAGTCGGACAACTGCGGTTTGGGGCGCGAGTTCGGCGAGGGCTTCGATCGCCCGTTTGGCGCGGCCCATCGCATAATGTTCCAGCGCGTGTCCGAGGCTGAATAGAAACAGGAGCAGTGCGCCTTCGGCCCATTCGCCGAGCGCGGCGGCGCCAGCGGCCGCTACCAGCATCAGGAAATCGATTTCAAAGCGGCCGGCACGGATGTTCTCGATCGCTTCCCGAAACGTGAAATAACCGCCGAAAAAGTACGCGGCCAGATACAGGCTCCAGGGCACCCATGATGTGATGCTGGTCAATGCCGACAGCAGCCAGCCAATGAGCAGCAGCCCGCCGCAGAGTGCGGCAAAAACCAACTCCGTCCTCTCGCCAAACAGACCACCATGCTTATGTTCTTTCGCCGCAGGCTTGCCTCCGGCTTGAGAAGGTTCCGATTGCGTCCGCGCTTTCGCCTTTTCGTTGGTTCGCACACCGATCTGTTGCACCCCCGCCCGAATGGTTTCTTCGTCGGCTGCCTGGCGATCAAACTCGATGCGCAACACGCCAGCGGGAGATGCGGCGGCTTCCAGCACGCCGGCGATTTGTCTTACTCGCGTTTCGATGGTGCGCGCCTGCCGAGCGTGCATCGGTTCCGACTTGAGCAACAAGTGCCCGAACCGCTTGTCGAGCTCCGCTCCGGCGCGGTGGGCCAAATCGCGAACTTCACCGATCGATAGGCGGGCGGGATCATAGTGGATGCAGATTTGGTCGGGCCCCTTGTCTTTCATGTCCGGAAGATGTGTGGCTTCAATTCCCTCTTCCGCGCTCAGCAAGTCGCCGAGTCGCTGAATGCATGTGTCGCGCACATCCGGCACCTCGGGCAACAAGAGAGCGATTTCGATCCGCGTCTTCTCAGCCATAAATTTCCTTTCCGACTCACGGCGAACTCAAATTTATGCCTATATCCTTTGCATGATCATAGACGCCTGCTGTCCCAAGTCGATCCCGATCTGCTGTCGCGACGAGCTTTTGAGCTGCTGGCCCTTCCAGCGCAGGCCAGCCAGGTCTTTGCGTTCGTCAGGGGCTTGCCCTCTCCACCTCGTCCGCCACCAGCCGTGCAAGCTGCTCCGGGCCGAAGCTGGGCAGGCCGTGTCCATTCACAAAGAACGTCGGTGTCTTGTTGACCTGCAGTACAGTCAAATCCTCGATGTCCTGTTCCAGCAAGGCACGGATTTCGGGAGACTCCATGTCCTGCCTGGCCCTGCTCATGTCGAGTCCCGCATCTTCAGCCGCCTTGAACGCGAGTTCGAGATTAGGTGCGGCATGGTTCGCCCATGCTGGCTGAGCGGCAAGTAGCGCTTCCAGCACCGGCGCGTAGAGCCCCTGGCGTCGTGCAGCTTCGAGCAACTTGATCACCTGATCGGACCCCTGATGAAAGGGGGCATAGCGCAGCGCAAGGCGCACCCGGCCCTGGTGCTGGGCCATGATCTCCTTCACGATCGGGTAAAAGGCACGGCAGGTTTCACATGCGGGATCGAAGAACTCGACGATGGTAACTGTTGCGTCCTGTGGCCCGATGATCGGCGTATGCATCCTCACGAGGCGGCTGTTTTCCACGCCGACGCGCGCCTCCTGATCCGCCTGGGTCTGGTCGCGATATGCGTTCATGCCCAGATAGAAGGCCAAGCCGAGGACGATCAGAAGGCCGAGTACCAGCAGTTTTCTAGCGTTCATGTGCGAGTCCTTCGCAGATATACGATTAGGGAGACGGCGATCAATGCGAAAGCCGCCAGCGAAAGCCAGGGAATCTGGATATTCCCAAGGATCACGAGTGCCTGCTGGCTGCAGGAAGGTCCCGTGCCGCACGGGATCCACCATTGGGGCACCCAACCTGCAACGAGTGCAGTGTGGTAAGCGGCCAATGCCATCCCGCCGGTAGCGAACGGCAGGCCATACAACGCGCCGCGTCGGTCGTCGGTGAAGACGGCCATGCCCAGGATAACCGCGAGTGGAAACATAAGAATCCGCTGGTACCAGCACAGCACACAGGGCGTCATGCCCATCACTTCGCCGATGAAAAGCGCACCCATAGTCGAGGTGAGCGCAACGATCCAGGCGGCCAACAGCCACCACCAGTGTGGTTGTTTTTCATCCATAGAATTGATCTAAGTCAGTCGCTTCAATCGAGATTGCGTGGTGTGGGACGCTCCGCCGTTACGAGGGCAGATGCCCAGCGTTGCACGTGGCCGCAGCCCTGCGGCATGTGTGCTACAGAACGAAACGCGGGACGATGCTGCCGATCAGACCGCTCAGCGCCACTTCGGGCGTTCGGGCTCTGGCGCGGGTGCAGACTTGGTGACGACGTGCGGTTCGCCGGCGAAGACTCGGCTCGGGCCGGATCCAGCGAGGCTGCCCGCCTCGGGCAAAGCGGCGGTCACCACCTGACAAAATCCGCAGTCAGGGTGGAGCTTCGGGTCAGACCCAGCGGGGGACTCGTCGCCTTGGTCGCGGCATTGATGATGGCCGAGGTGATGCGTCGCAGGGCCGGACTCATGCTGGCAACAAATGCTCACGCCCCCCCACGAGAGCTGGAGCGGCATGAACAGCATGAGAAAGACAGCAAGCCATCGGCGCATGGGACCGGATTGTAACCCTTGCGGGGTGGCCTTTCGACGGTAGGTTTTCATCGGCAGGACGAAGCGTCCAGTCGCAATTGGCCCTTGTCGTCCTTTGGTCGAGGTATGTGCAGGATTGTCCGCGCCCAACCCGAGAGGCATATCTCCACAGTGATCGATCACCTGTTTGCCGGGCATGTGGCTCGTCACAGTAACAATCCCCCGGCAAAGCCGGGGGCCTTCATTTGTGAGCCGCTCAAAGCGG
>CAYTAY010000240.1:0-4676 GCA_964435845.1 uncultured Azoarcus sp. | reverse complement strand
GGAACGTCACGGTTGTTGCGCCAGCCACTCCATGTATTTCGGCACGCCAACCTCCACCGGCATGAACGGGCGGTCGTAACCGGCGGCGCGCAGTGCGCCCATGTCGGCTTCGGTAAAGCTCTGGTAGCGCCCCTTGAGCTGCTCCGGGAAGGGGATGTACTCGATCGTGCCCTTGCGATGCCAGCCGATCGCGGCCTGGGCGACTTCGTTGAAGCTTTGCGCCCGGCCGGTGCCGAGGTTGTAGATGCCCGACACCTTGGGGTTGTCGAGCAACCATAGGTTGACCGCGACGACGTCGTCTACATGGATGAAGTCGCGGCGCTGTTCTCCGGGGCCGTAGCCATCGGAGCCTTCGAAGAGCTTGAGCTTGCCGGACTTGCGCAGTTGGCCGTCGAAATGGTAGGCGACGCTGGCCATGCCGCCCTTGTGCTGTTCGCGCGGGCCATAGACGTTGAAATAGCGCAGGCCGGCCACCTGGCTCTTGAAGCCGGCCAGCCGCGGGCGCAGATGGCAGTCGAACAGAAACTTCGAGTAGGCGTACATGTTGAGCGGTCGCTCGCACTCGCGGGCTTCGCGAAACTCGGGCCCCATGCCGTACACCGAGGCAGACGAGGCATACAGAAAGGGTACGCCGCGCGCCACGCACCACGCGAGCAGAGCCTTGGTGCAGGCGAAGTTTACCTGCATCACATAGTGGCCGTTCCATTCCGTGG
This sequence comes from uncultured Azoarcus sp., assembly GCA_964435845.1. Taxonomy (GTDB): domain Bacteria; phylum Pseudomonadota; class Gammaproteobacteria; order Burkholderiales; family Rhodocyclaceae; genus Azoarcus_F. The sequence continues at coordinate 3,963 of CAYTAY010000240.1, read as the reverse complement.
TGGCCGAGCAGGCGCCCTGGTGGATCACCGCGTCGACCGGGCCGAAACCCTCGCCGGCCTCGATGCGCCGCAGGAATTCGTCCTTGTCCGCGTAGTCTCGAATGTCGGCGTCGGCCAGGTTCAGGCATTTGCGCCCGTCGGTGAGGTCGTCCACCACCAGGATGTCGGTGATCCCGCGGGCATTGAGCCCCTTGACAATATTGCTGCCGATGAAGCCGGCGCCGCCGGTGACGATGTACATATGCTTTGCTCCTGTTGTCAGGCCTTGCCAAGCGCGTGAGCGAGTTCCTCGGCGCTGACTGTGGCTGTACCCAGTTTTCCGACGACGACCCCGGCTGCGAGGTTCGCCAGCGCGGTGGCCTCGGACATTGCCAGCCCGCAAGCGAGCGCGGCCCCGAGTACCGCGACCACGGTATCGCCCGCACCGGTCACGTCAAAAATGTCTCGCGCCCGGGCCGGCAGGTTGAGCGGCGGCAGGCCGCGTTGCAACAGCGTCATGCCCCGTTCGCTGCGGGTAATGAGCAGAGCCTCCAGCTCGAGCCCGGCGCGCAGGGCTTCGCCCTTCTCGAGCACCGCATGCTCGTCAGTGCAATGGCCGACGATTGCCTCGAATTCGTGCATGTTGGGGGAGATGACGGTTGCCCCACGATAGCGCTCGAAGTCTGTGCCCTTTGGGTCGACGATGACGGCGATGCCATGTTCCCGGGCAGCGTCGATCAGCGTACGGGTGTCGGCCAGCGTGCCTTTGCCATAATCCGACAACACCACCGCACCGGCGCCAGGCAGCGTCTCGCGAAATGCCGTCTCGACGCCGGCGGATTCGCTCGCAGCGAAAGGGTCTTCGAAATCCAGACGGATCAGTTGCTGGTGGCGGCTGATGATGCGCAGCTTGGTGATCGTGGGATGGCGTGGCGCTTCGAGCAGCCGGCAGGCCACGCCGCCGTCGCGCAGGCGGTTGCGCAACAGAGTCGCGGCCTCGTCATGTCCCACCAGACCCACCAGTTCCGTTGCGGTGCCGAGCGAGGCCGCGTTCAGGGCCACGTTGCCCGCACCGCCAGCGCGAAACTCGTCGTTCTCCACCTTGACGATGGGCACCGGCGCCTCCGGGGAGATCCGGTTGGTCGCGCCGTGCCAGTAGCGATCGAGCATGACGTCGCCGACGACGACGACGCGGCCGGTGGAAAAATCGGGTAGCGAGGGGGGCATGGGATGGCGGGTTGTCGAAACCACCAATTATCCCATGAAGTTCGCGTGTGCCGGTGTGTTCGCAGATCGCCTCTGCCGTGGTTGGCAGGCGTCAAGCTCTTCGCACTCGATCGGCGTAACCGTGCGATAATGAAAAAACGAGTGAAAAAAGGCGGCAAGGGGCCCTGCGATAAGCTGGCGCCCCTCCGGAAAGCGTGCCCAAAAGGCGATCGCATTCCGCATGACCGGCCCAAAGGAGAACAGCGAGGGCGATGCTAGCGCTGTCCGCTTACAGCCAACTTACATCCTTGTAACCATGCGCATTCTTCTTGCGGAAGATGATCCGGTCATCGCCGATGGGCTTTGCAGGGCGCTCAAGCGTGGCGGTTATGCGGTCGATCACGTCATGTCCGGCGTGGATGCGGACGCCGCACTCGCCACCCAATGTTACGACCTGCTGATACTGGACCTCGGGCTTCCGCGCTTGTCGGGTATCGAGGTGCTCAAGCGCTTGCGGGCGCGCAAGTCGGTTTTGCCGGTACTCATCTTGACTGCTCAGGATGGCGTTGAGGACCGGGTGCGTGGTCTGGATGCCGGGGCCGACGATTACATGACCAAACCCTTTGCGCTGCCCGAACTGGAGGCGCGCGTCCGTGCGCTGACCCGGCGGGGGACCGGGCAGCCTCGCTCGATCGAGGTGGGCAGTCTCTCCTATGACCAAGCCGACCGGGTGGTACGCATCAATGGCGAAGTCGTTGAGTTGTCGGCCCGAGAGATCGGCCTGCTTGAGGTCTTCGTTCTCAGGGTGGGGCGTCTGGTGAGCAAGGACCAACTGGTTGATCATCTTTGCGGCTGGAGCGATGAGGTGTCCAGCAACGCGATCGAGGTCTACGTGCACCGTCTGCGCAAGAAGCTCGAAGACAGCGGGGTGCGCATAGTGACCGTGCGCGGGCTTGGTTACTGCCTCGAAAACCCCGATGCTGCGCAGGCGTCGAAAGCCTGAACGGGGCGGTCAGCCCAGGGGTCGGGGTCAGCCGAATTCGCTGTTCGGTGAAATCCTCGACTGGATGCTCGCGCCGCTGCTGTTTCTGTGGCCGATCTCCATCATCATTACCCACAACGTAGCCGACGGCATCGCCAACCAACCCTACGACCTCGCGCTGGCGGACAATGCGCGGGCACTGGGCCGGCTGATCAGTGTTCAGGATGATCGGGTCGCGGTGGATTTTCCGGCGCCGCCCAGGGCGCTGTTCCGCTCTGATCAGGACGACGTGCTTTACTACCAGGTGGCGACTGTCTCCGGTGAACTCCTCAGCGGCGACCCCGAGATTACGCGGGTCGAGCCGCCGGCGCAGTGGGGTTCTGAGCGCATATTCTTGAGGGATGATTTCGTTCTCGGCGAGGATGTCCGGGTTGCTTATCAGTTTATCCGGCCGTCTCAGCGCTCGGATGAAATCCTGCTCATCCAGGTGGCCGAAACACGCAACAAGCGCAGCAATCTTGCCTCGCGGGTGGTCACCGGCGTGTTGCTGCCACAGTTCGCCATCATCCCGCTCGCCGTGGTGTTGGTGTGGGTCGGCCTGACTCGGGGTATCGCGCCACTCAACCGTCTACAGAGCCTCATCCGCAGGCGGCGGCCCACCGATCTGTCGCCGATCACACCGGCGAGCGTGCCCGAAGAGGTCAGGCCGCTGATCGTGTCCTTCAATGACATGATGGCGAGGCTCGAGGAAAACCTGCAGTCCCAGCAGCGCTTCATCGCGGATGCGGCACACCAGATGCGCACACCACTGACTGGACTCAAGATGCAGACTGAACTCGCGATGCAGGAGAGTGACCCAGACCAACTGCGCCGCTCACTGCAGCAGATCGCGGAGAGCGCCGACCGGGCGAGCCACCTGATCAACCAGTTGCTGTCACTGGCGCGGGCCGAAGCGACCTCGGAAAAGGTCTACGCCATTGAAACCATCGATCTAGAGGCCGTGGTGCGCGAGGTGGCTCAGGAGCTCTTCCCCGCTGCGCTCGCGAAGGACATCGATTTTGGCCTCGAGTACAGTGGGCATCAGTTGATGGTCGAAGGCAACGGTGTGCTGCTGCGCGAGATGATCAAGAACCTTATCGACAACGCCATCAAATACACCCCGCGCGGCGGCAGCGTCACCGCACGAACCCGCGCGGCCGGGGCGATCATCTTCGAGGTCGAGGATAGCGGTATCGGCATTCCGGAGAACGATCGCGAGATGGTCTTCGAGCGTTTCTATCGGGTTTTGGGCAGCACCGAGAGTGGCTCCGGCCTTGGCCTGCCCATCGTCCGCGAGATCGCCGACCTGCATGGCGCGACCGTCAGTCTCAATGCCAATCTGGCAGGACACGGCACGATTGCGCAAGTGGTGTTCGCACGAAACCAGCCGACCCTGTTGCCGCCTCCCTCGCCGTTGCGCGAAACCAGCGCCAGTGACGCGGCACGATGGGCTGAGCAGCGCTAGCGCCAGCGCCTCCTCGATCTGGTGAACGAGTGCGGGCTCACGGCATTTTCACCAGCCGGGCGCATTCAGCCGCAGGGCGATCGCATGAATGCCATGTGGGTCCGCATGCCCTGTAGGAGTCCGGCATAGCCGGACTCCTACAGGGCATGAACCTGTGAACATCGGCTATAAATGGTGCCTGCTCAGCATTCATGCGATTGCCCTGCATGCAGCCGCCAAGAGCATTGACTGTCGGAACTCTTCGGCTATAATGCCGCTTCTTTGGCCAGGTAGCTCAGTTGGTAGAGCAGCG
>CAYTAY010000239.1:0-4677 GCA_964435845.1 uncultured Azoarcus sp. | reverse complement strand
GCCTCCAGCCATTCGCTGGTTTCCTGGGCGTCCGGGTCGGAATTCAGGGGTGCGTCTTGCTTACCGGTCATGGCATGTCTCCTCATGACTGTTCGTTGGCGAACCCGCCCGGTGAGGCGGCTCGTTCGGGGCGGCGTGCATGAACACGATCTTGCCGTGCTTGCAGTGGCATTTCGTAATATAAAACGTTATTTCAACTAGTGCAATAGTGCCATCCAAATCCTGCTTGTTTGTGTTTCATTCAGTCTCCAAAAGCGTTCGGGCGCGCAACGAAACCAGGCTGCACCACCGGGTGAGCGCGCTTGGAGGGATGCCAGGGCTGGGGCGGCGCATACGTGGATTCGGGCCCGGCGCGCAAGGCGCCCGGCGCCGGCGGCCGGGAAGAAAAAATCCGGTCGGGAAATGAGGGAGGGAGAACTGTCCCGACCGGACATGAAGAGGGTTTGGGCGCGACCGCGTCATGGCTCGGAGGCCCTTTGACGGTCGCCTTCGTAGGCGAATACGATGCGTCCGTTACGCACCTCGCCCATGAAGATGTCGTGGGTATCTGTGATCGATTCGCGGCTGGCGCGCGAGAAGGGGCGTTCATAGGTCATGACCACACCTTCGATCCTCCGTTCGAGAGACTCGAGCGCCTCGCGGATGCGGTCGCCGTCGGTGCTGCCGGCCTGTTCGATTGCCGCTGCGAGGATGAGCATCGAATCATAACCCTGCGCGGCCGCAGGTGGAACCGGGATGCGCACGCTTCCGGTGCGCTGGCGCCAGGCATCCAGAAACGTGGCCCGCTTTTCGGTGGTGGGTTCGGCAATGAAGGTCTGCGGCATGCGGGTGCCTTCGGCGTTGGGTCCGGCGGCGTCGATGAAGTTGGACATCGCCAGGGTCCAACTGCCGATGATGGGTACTTGCCACCCCATGCGGGCGCGGGTGTTGGCGATCTGGGCGAGCTCCGGCCCGATGCCGTAGGTCAGGATGGCTTGGGCGCCAGCATCCTGTGCACGACGCAGCAGTGGCGTCATGTCGGCCTGGCGCAGCTGGAAACGTTCGATTGCAACCGGTGTGATACTCCTCGAGGCAAGCGCATTCTCGAGATCTTCTCGCCCGAGTTGGCCGTAGTTGGTGGCGTCGTGGAAAATCGCGACCCGCTCGAAGCCGCGCCGATCGATGGCTTCGAAGACGATCATGAGCGCTTGCAGCGTATCGTTGGCCGAGACCCGGAACACGAAATTCTCGGGATGCTCGGGCGGCAGGAATTGGCGGGTGATGAGCGTGCCGGTCGCAACCGAAGTGATTACCGGGATGCGCGCGCGCTGGTAGTGGCGCTGGCTCGCGAGGGCGACCCCGGTGTTGACGATGCCGAGTCCGGCGACGATGCCTTCGGCCTCGATCAGCTTCTGCACCACCTGGTCGCCCCGTTCGTTGCGCGCCTCGTCGTCACGTTCGACCAGCTCGATCGGACGACCGAGAACGCCGCCGGCGGTATTGATCTGATCCGCTGCGATGCGGATGCCCTCGCGCATGGACAAACCCATCGGGCTCGAGCCACCGGTGAACGGACCCGTGACGCCGATACGGATCGCGTCTTGATCCTGGGCGGAGGACGCGCCGGCAGACAGTGCCAGGGCGACGGCAAGGATGAAGCGAAGCATGCGCAGTCCTTTTCGTCGATTTCGCCCACCCCTGTGATGCTGGTTGCTGGGCGTGTGGGTCGCGGTTGTCAAATCCGGGTCGCCGCGGTGCCACCACAGTGGCCTGCCCGCGATGACGTCGGGCGTCATGTCAATGCCACAATGTAGGCGCTGCGTCGGCTGCACATAATTGCCGAAAACCCCTAGCGCTGCGTCTCGGGTCCAGCAAACACGTGCGGTAAGGGAAACACCCGATTATCCCTATTGATGCGCTCTGTAATGATGCGACTCGAAGCAGCATGGCTGCGGCCGCGGCACGGTTGGGGCGGTCGCAGCTTTTGCGTCCTGCCACTCGCGGCCGGCCAACGAGACGGAAACTGAAGCATGCTCAAACACTCGCCATCGCGTTGCTGCGCCAGCGCACCCGTTTATCGCCCGGCGGCAGGGAGCGGCGATGCCTGAGCAACATCGCCAGGCGGTTCTCGCACGTTGGTATTGGACCGCACCTTATGTTGCGGTGGGCATCTTCGCGCTGACCATGCTTGCGCTCGTCTGGCTGCTGCAAACCAGAGAGGTGGACACCCAGCGCAACACGGTTGCGCGAGATGTGCAGTGGGCGGAGCAGACCATTCGTTTGCACATGCTGGGCACCGAAGAGTTTCTCCACCAGCTTGCGCGCGATATCGGAGCGGACGCGCTCGATGCGGACGGCTTTCAGTTGCGGGCCAACCAGCACATTGCAAACAATCCCGAACTGATCAACGTGGTCTGGGTTGGTCCCGAGCAGGCGGTGCGCTGGAGCGCGCCCTTCGACACCACGGACTGGCTGGCAGGCGATGTGTTGTCAGGGCTTCAGACCCAACCCTTCTTCCGGGCGCGCGAACTCGGCCGTCCGAGCTACGGCGAAGCCTACGTCAATAACCGTGACAAGATGGTGCTCGAAGTCTACATTCCGGTGCGTCATGGCAGGGACTTTCTCGGCGCGCTGGTCGCGGTGTATTCCATCGACCGCATGGTGCGGCATCTCGTGCCCAGTTGGTTTGCCGAAAAGTATCGACTGGCACTGATCAGCGTCAAAGGCGAGATTCTCGCGGTAAATTCCAGCGTGATGGATCTCGACGAAAGCATCTCCTTCGAGATCGCTCTGGATCCCCCGGGCAACGGGCTGCTGCTGCGGGCGACCGCGTTCAGGACAGAGGGGCAACTGCCGCAGGCACTGCCCACTGCGATGATCGTCGGTTTGTCGATCATCATCCTGTGGAGCCTGTGGCTGCTGCGTACCCACGTGCGGCGCAGGGTTCAGGTCGAAAAGGAACGTGACCGTCTGTTCAATCTGTCGCTCGATCTGCTGTGCATCGTGGGGCTCGACGGTCATTTCCGGCGCTGCAATCCGGCATTCGCGCGCATTCTCGGTCATCAGCCGGAGCAACTCCCCGGCCGGGCCTTGCTCGATATCGTGCATAGCGACGACATCGCCGAGACACTGGAGCAGCTGCGGCGCCTGTCCAATGGAGAGCCGGTCAGTTTCGAGAACCGCTGCCGCTGTGCTGACGGCACCTTCAAGTGGCTGGCTTGGAGCATCAACCCGGTGCTCGATGAGGGGCTGGTCTATGCGGTCGCGCACGACGTCACCGGGCGCAAGGCCGCCGAGGATGCCCTGCGTGCCGAGTCTGCGTTCCGGAAGGCGATGGAGGAGTCGGTCATCACCGGGATGAGGGCAATCGATTTGTCGGGCCGGATCATCTACGTGAACTCCGCTTTCTGCCGGATGGTGGGGTTCAGTCAGGAAGAGCTGGTCGGTGTCGAGCCGCCGTTCCCCTACTGGCCGGAAGAGGACCTCGCGGTTTGTCAGCACAACCTCGCAATGACCCTGTCCGGCAAAGCGCCGGCGAGCGGTTTCGAGATGCGCATCCGCAGGCGCGATGGCGCCCGGCTGGATGCACGCTTTTATCTTTCGCCGCTGATCGATCTCGCCGGCAAGCAGACGGGGTGGATGGCGTCGGTCACCGACATCACCGAACCAAAACGTGTTCGTGAAGCGCTCGAGGAGGCCCAGCAGCGATTCGAGGCGGTGCTCGACGGACTGGAGGCCGCGGTGTTCGTCGCCGACGCGCATTCGGACGAGATTTTGTTTGCCAACCGGGCGTTCAAGAACATCTACGGTTTCGACGCGGTGGGCCGCACCGTCAGGGGCGTGGCGGTGCCCCACCCCGAGAAGGGCGATTACCTCGTCAATCTGCGCACACTCGACGTCGACAAGCTGCCGGTCGAGCTGTTCGACGGCGAGGTCCAGCACCCGCTTTCCGGGCGCTGGTATCACGTGCGCGAGCACGCGACGAGCTGGGTCGATGCGCGGGTGGTACGCATGGGCATCGCCACCGACATCACTGACCGCAAGCAAAGCGCCGAATCCTCGCAACAGCAGCTAGCGCGCCTGCAGCACACCTCGCGCCTCATCACCATGGGCGAGATGGCCTCCACGCTGGCGCACGAACTCAATCAGCCCTTGTCGGCCATCGCCAACTATTGCATGGGCTGCGTCACCCGGATCCAGTCCGGCAAATACAAGGAAGAGGAACTGCTCTCGGCCATGCAGAAGGCGAGCTTCCAGGCCGAGCGGGCCGGCAAGATCATCCGCCGCGTGCGCGATTTCGTGAAAAAAAGCGAGCCGCGACGCAGCGCGGTGCGGCTTGAGGAAGTGCTCGATGATGCCATCGGCTTTGTCGCCATCGACGTGCGCAGGCTGAGCGGGCGGATCGAACTCGATATCGAACCCGACCTGCCTCAGGTGCACGCCGATCGCATCATGATCGAGCAGGTGGTGATCAATCTCGTCAAGAACGGACTTGACGCCATGTCGGCTTTGTCGCGCAATGAGCGAGTGCTCGTCGTGCGTGTGCGGCTGCAGAGCGCACGTCTGGTCGAGGTGTCGGTCATCGACCGTGGCCATGGCATCGGCGAGGAGGAGATCGGCCAACTCTTCACGCCGTTCTATTCCACCAAGGCCGAGGGCATGGGCATGGGTTTGAACATCTGCAGATCCATCATCGAG
>CAYTAY010000238.1:0-4735 GCA_964435845.1 uncultured Azoarcus sp. | reverse complement strand
ACTCAACTGAGCCGAACACGCCTCATCAAAGCGACTCTGCGGAGTCGTTTTTTTCACCCGTATCTCTGGGGCGCCACATGCGCGCGGGCGTGGACACTCCTGACTGACATCCGTGTTGCGCGATAAAATGTCACCCTTTACGGCCCTCACTTTCGATACGGAGTCCGAACATGCCCGTGAACTACGCGACCCCCGAAGCGTGCGAACTCAAGCCGGTGCCCGGCGTGCAGCTTGGCGTGGCCGAAGCAGGTATTCGCAAGGCGAAACGTCGCGATCTGACCCTGATCGAGCTCGACGAGGGCAGCCGTGTGGCCGGCGTCTTCACCCGCAATCGTTTCTGCGCTGCGCCTGTGCATGTGTGCCGCGACCACCTGAAGGATCAGCATGTGCGCGCGCTGGTGATCAACACCGGGGTTGCCAATGCCGGCACCGGTAACCAGGGCATGGCCGACGCGCAAGCGACCTGCGGCGCGGTCGCACGCCTGCTCGAGATCGCGCCAAGGCAGGTGCTGCCGTTTTCCACCGGGGTGATTCTCGAGCCCTTGCCGGTGGATCGCTTGGCCGCTGGGCTGCCCGCTGCCCGCAAAGCCGCGCGCGCCGACGGCTGGTTCGACGCCGCGCACGCGATCATGACCACCGACACCATCGCCAAGGCCGCTTCGCGCACCGTGGAACTCGGCGGCGTGAGCGTCACCCTGACCGGCATGAGCAAGGGCGCCGGCATGATTCGCCCGAACATGGCCACCATGCTCGGCTTCGTGGCCACCGATGCCAACATTGCACAGGACCTGCTCGAGCGGCTGGTCGCCGAAGCGGCCGAGCTGTCGTTCAACAGTATCACCGTCGATGGCGATACCTCCACTAACGACTCATTCGTTCTGATTGCGACCTGTCAGGCCAATCACCCGGAGATCACCGACGCCGCATCCGAGAACTACCGCAAGCTCCGCGAGGCGGTCGTCGGCCTCTCGATCGAGCTGGCGCAGGCCATCGTGCGCGACGGCGAGGGCGCGACCAAGTTCATCACCATCGCCGTCGAAGGCGGCACCAGCCGTGCGGAATGCCGCAAGGTGGCCTACGCGATCGGCCATTCGCCCCTGGTCAAGACCGCGTTCTTCGCCTCCGATCCCAACCTCGGCCGCATCCTAGCCGCGATCGGCTACGCCGGCATCGACGACCTCGACACCTCGACGCTGTCGGTATGGCTCGAAAACGCCGATGAATCCGTGCTCGTGGCGGAAAACGGTGGCCGGGCGTCCAGCTACCGCGAAGAAGCCGGTGCCCGGGTCATGGCTGGCGCGGAGATCACCATCCGCGTCAACCTTGTCCGTGGCGAGACCAGCGCAACCGTGTGGACCTGCGACTTCTCCTACGAGTATGTAAAGATCAACGCCGACTACCGCAGCTAGATTGTTCCGGGCATCCCGTGGGATTGCATGGAAGCCTGCTCTCGAACCGTGTGCCCGCACCCGTGCGCAGCGCCCCCACTGGGCGGGACTGCTCGACCAGCAGCGCCTGGTCGAACTCGACGGTACCCGCAGTCTCATCGACCCGGATCACTTGCGCCTGATCCACGTTCAATACTCTTCTGATTACCGAAAGCATGCCAGTCAGTCGCATCTCCGTAACACCCAGCCGCTGGGCCAGGGCAGATCGAGTCAGTTTGCCGCCTCTCGATTCGAGGGCCTCCAGCAGCAAGGCCATCTGCTCGTCGGGCAGCGCTACCCGTGCGGCAAGCTGGCGCTGTGCCAAGTAGATCTCGCTCGCCAGCATCTGCGCAATCCAGTGACCCTCCTTATCGACATCTCCCGTTGCGACGGAGGGTGCCTCCATCTCGAAGAGCTGCCCTTGTTCCTCAGGTACCGCCGCACGCTTGCGAGCGGTACCTTTTTGGCCTTGCCGGCCTCGTCCGACAAGGCCGGCGACGTTCTGCGCGCATCCTGATCCACTAAAGGTATTCGCAGATCCCACCACTCTGGAAATGGCGGAACCGTCGGCTGCCACCCCTCCAGACTCATGCCGAGTGGAAGTAACACACTCATGGGCACCGTTACCTCTGCCCGCGACGCACCTCCGTGGTAGCCGTTCTTCCTGCCGGTATAACGCCCGCGCTCGCTCCACAGGCAAACCACCTCGCGCGCGTCAGCACCCGGCAGCCATGCGCGCGCACTTCGCATTCCGGGTCGTTCACATGACCCACGCGCCAGCGATCCCGGTCGCCTCCGCTGCATTGCCGGGTTCCGTCTTTGCACGAGCGCAGCAGGAGTCAGAGGACGCGGATGGTGCTGCCGTAGCGGGCGAGCTTGGCGAAGAGTTCGTCGATCGGAGCCTCGAAGTCGTTGGCCATCTGCCAGTCACGGCCTTGCATGCTGCCGGGCGGGGCGATCTTGCGGCGCGGTAGGCCGTGAGGGTGGCGATCGGCTGTCCGGCGCGGGCGATGATGACCTCCTCGTCACGCTCGACGGTTTCGAGCAGGCGCGACAGGTGCGTCTTGGCCTCGTGGATATTGACGATTTGCACGATGGCCTCCTTGCCTGATTTGACTAAGTCTTAGTCTAGTTTGACTCCGAGGCATTTGAAAACCCAAGCTGCGCGCGTTGGCGGTTCTCCAGCCAGGCACGCGGCAGCCAGAGTGCGGCGCCGGGGTTGACCAGGGGCACCGGGGTGCCGTCTATCGTGGGCAGGCCCTGCTTGCCGGTGGGCAGCAGCAGCCACGCCGAGGGGGTGTGACCCGGGCGGCCGGCCATGGCTTCGAGTTCGGACACGAGATAACAACATGGGTGTCCCTGATTAACACCCACCTGCTTTAACACCTGCTTGATTTTTTCCCTGGTTTTCTTGGACTGCACCGCTTCCCCGCGTCACCAAAGGGCGCTATCGGAACCGGCAAGGGTAGCGGTCGTCTACCCCAATCAGGTGTCAGGCAACCAGGATCGTTATGTGGTGACCGCCGGCCCCCGAACGAGAGTCCGCGAACGAACCTGAAACGGGTTCAGAGTCAATGGCAGAATAAAGTATGTATCGCGGCGAATGGTTCAACAGTATCAGCCACATGGTTGGCACCGCCCTGGCCCTGGCCGGGGTGGTGGTTCTGGTCGTGTTTGCCGCCTTGCAGGGCGACCCGTGGAAGATCACGAGTTTCAGCATTTATGGCGTAACGCTGTTATTGCTTTATCTGTTTTCGACCTTGTATCACAGCCTGCGCGGGCGGGCCAAGGGCATCTTCAAAAAGCTCGATCATGCAGCCATCTATTTGTTGATCGCCGGCAGTTACACGCCGTTCACGCTTATCACCCTTCGTGGCCCTTGGGGCTGGTCGCTGTTCGGGGCGGTCTGGCTGCTGGCGATCGTAGGGATCGTGATCGACGCACGGCATCGCGATGGGCTGCGCGTCATCCAGATGGTGATCTATTTGCTGATGGGCTGGCTGGCCCTGGTGGCGATTCATCCTTTGCTGCAGAACCTGCCTGTCGGGGGGCTGGTCGGACTCGTTCTTGGTGGGTTTTTCTATACCGCAGGCATGATTTTTTATGCGTTGGATGGGAAGATGCACCATGCGCATGGGGTCTGGCATTTATTTGTGCTGGCTGGCAGTGTGACCCATTACTTCACGATTCTGCTGTATCTGCTGTGATTCCCCGCTCCCGATCCTGTCGCATCTGAACAACCCACTGTCCATGGTCTGCTATTGCAACAAGGTGCGTCATGCGTGAGCCGTTCGCCACACAGGTCTCGACGCTCGATATACCTGAGGAGTAACAACATGGGTGTCCCTTGGGTTGCCCCTTGGGTTGCCACAACGGAAGGCGGTGTTCTCCGGTTGCGATGCGCAGAGGTGCGCGAGCGAGGGGGCCACCGCCTCTTTTGGCACTACTCGCGCTGATTTCAGTGATAGTCCTGCTCGCGCTGATGGCGCACCGCCAGGACCAGCGCCACGTCGGCGCGTTCGTCGTAGGTGTAGAGCGCCAGGTAGCCGGATCGGCCGCGCGAGATCACCAACTCGCGCAGACCCTGCGCCAAAGGGCGACCCATACGCGGATGCCGAGCCAGAATCGCCAAGGCGTCCAGGGTCAGGTCGACGGTTTCCGCAGCAGTCTCGGGGGCGTTCTCCAAAAGGAACACGCTGAGCCGCTCCAGGTCGTCGGCCGCCTCAGGCGCAAGCAGCCAGCGCGTCATGCGTTTTTATCGGTTTGCGTCGTAATGATCTGGGCCGCAGGGCGCGGGACGGTCTCGCCCCGCACGTGCGCCCGAAGATAGTCTGCGAAGGTCGGGCCATCAATGGCCTGACCGCTGATCACCACGCCTTCACGTGCCTGCAGGGCGCGGGCCACGAATGCCGCGTGTGCCTCCGCGCGCTCAAGTTCGGTGGCGATCGCCTTGACCATGAGGGCGTGAGGGGTCAGCCCCTGGCGCGCGGCGACCTCCTGCAAGCGCAGCCGGGTCGCCTCATCAAGTTTGACCGACAGATTGGGCATGGCAGACTTCCGACATCAAAAGTATTGATATCTTACTACTCTGCGTCTTCATTCGAAAGCCCCTTGAGCGGCCGCCGCGCGGCCGTCGTTCCCACACGTGAGGAGACTTGCCTTTTTCGGTCTTCGCTTGACAGCCCCCTGTGCCAATATGACCTGCGTCACCTACCCCTGAGGGGTTGCCATTGGGGTCTGCCATTGGGGTCAGTTCAGCAAGGGATCCTTCTTCCGGGGCGAGCGCTCAACAACTTCCAGCGAGAGAA
>CAYTAY010000237.1:0-4743 GCA_964435845.1 uncultured Azoarcus sp. | reverse complement strand
AGGGTTTTGTGTATGTCGTGTGTAGGAGGATGTATGCAGCAAGAGCCGTACTTCGAGCGCATCAGGCGCGCTCAGACATCGAGCTTGATGTGGCCGCAGCCCACATTTCAGCCGGCCGCGTGAGTGTCCAGATACCGGACGTTATGAGCGGGTCCTGGATTGAGGGGCCAGCCAAGGGTAATTCGGACCCCGAATGTTCTCTAGTTATAGCCTCTTTCTATTAGGAAACCGGAAACCAATGAAACAAGCTGAACTATGTGAAGCGCTCGGACTGAGCAAAGGGCAAGTGTCAAAGCTGGTCGCACGAGGGATGCCGACCGATTCCGTGGCGAATGCCGAAGCCTGGCGCCGTCGCAACCTGGAGCCGATGATGGTCGCCAGTCACCAGGCGAAGAAGCGCCCCACCCCGGTGGAATCTACTACGACCCCGAACCCCATTGATGCGGTTCTGTTCGGTGTCCTGCCGCAACTGCTGCTCGACCGGATGGAACTGCTCGCCGTGCTCGTTGATGCCGGGATCGAGCCAACCGCCGAGGACCTCGACGCCATCGGCGCCGGCCTGGCGGGACACCTGCACCGCGTGCTGATCGAGCGCATGGGATTCCCGCAGCAGGATCTGAACCTGCCGGACTGGCTGGGCGATTGATGAGCTCCGAACTCGTCCGCCGCGCTGCCGCCGGGGACTTCTCCCCGGAAGTCGCCGCCTGGCTGGCGGAAGGCATGCGGCGGCACCTAGCCGGCGATGACCTGGCGCAGGCGTTCGGCCTGGACCGCGCGTCACGCCTGCGCCAGCGCAATAGGGCGTTGCGTGCCTCGGCGGCACTGCTCGACCAGGACGATGGCCCGTGGCGCTGCGCCTGCCGCCTGGCCGCCGCAATCCGGCGATACGAGGCCCGCATCCGGCCGCTGCTGAAGCGCGATCCGCACATGCCGCTTGCGCCGCTAGATGAAGCCTTGCGCCAGGCATTCGACACCGGCCAGCGCATACCCACGACGGCGCGCAATCTGTTCGACCTGATCCGATGACGCAACGCTGATGCAATAGGCCCACAGCATCAGCAGGAAACCGAGAGCATGACACCGTACCCAATACGGAGATCGTCATGCTGCAACATCACCCGAAAGACATCCTTGCCGCCGGCCCCGACGCCATCGCCGCCGCGTTCGGTGCCCCCAATCGCAACCCGCACCCGCTGGCCGATGAACTGATCACCGCACCGCTGTCGCGCCTGGCGTTCGCTGCTGGTATCGCGGTGCGCCCGCAGCAACCCCACGAGAACGACCGGACCGTGATGGCGCGCGGCATGCAGTCGTCTGACTTTGCCGCAATGCTGGCCGCAGCGAGCACGACGCTCGCCAATCGCCGCTTCAGTGCGGTGGCCGAACATCGCGCCTTCAGCGCCGAGATTGAATGCCGGGACTTCAAGCCCACTGCCATCGGCACGACGGACATCGACAGCGAGATGGCTGAAGTGGGCGAGCAAGGCGAGATCACCCAAGGCCGCGTGATCGTCGGCAACGGGACTGAGGCGCAGCTGCGGACCTTCGCTCGCTGCCTGCGCGCATCGCGGGTGCTGATCGTGAATGATGCTGTCGGTATGCTTGCGGACGCTGCCGCGCAACTTGGCACGGCTGGCGCACGCACCGAGGCGCGCGAAGTCTATGCCGTGCTCGAGAGCAATCCGACACTGGATGACGGCGAGCTTGTGTTCCACACCGAGCACGGCAACATCGTTGCAAGCGCGTTCGATGCGACTAGCCTGGGCGCGGCAATGGCCGGGCTGCGCACGATGACGCTGATGGGTGGCAATCAAGCCGACTTGCCCGCCGCGCACCTTGTCGTCGCTACAGACCTCGAACTGGCCGCACGCAAGCTGATTCACGAATCCGGCATTCAGATTACCGTGACGGCCACCAGTCGCCTGCCGACTGGTCGCTGGTATCTGCTGCCGAGTCCCGAGACCGCGCCGACCATTGGCGTCCTCAAGCTGCGAGGCGCCAGCAACCCGATTCTGGTGGAGCCGTGGCAAGACGAGTTTGCCTATGACGGCGCGGTGATGCGCGCCCGCTGCGATACCGGCGCCGTGCTGGTCGCGCGGACCTTGATCCGTGGGGGCGTGTGATGCTCGAGAAAACCGCCGCCGACCGCTACCAGGTCGCCGCCAAGCAATTGACGAAAGCCGAGGCCGAGCACCGCAAGAACCTCGACCGGTTGTATGCGGCCCGTGAAGCCCGCGACGCCGCCCGCATCACGCCGCTGCGCCGAGACTGCGAGAAGTCCGAGCGCACGCTCGACGAAGCCCTGGCCGCGGCATTCTCTGCCCATCGTGCCTACTGGAGCGGCCGCCGTGACGCCCTGGCGGAAGACATGCGGAACGCAGCAATCGTCATCGCCGAGTACGACGCCCTTGCACGACTGGCAGGCGACACCGCCCCACGGCCCGCCTTGCGTTACCTGGAAAACCTCGCGGCAAACGGCCACACCGGTGCAAACCTCCTCGAACAGGACGTGCTCGCAAGCGATGGCGTACCGCAAGACCCGCCCGATTCCGCCCTGCTCGAAGACGAGCGCGGCGCGTGGCGCTAGAACCCTACCAGGGGTGCCAAAAAGGCTAGCGGTAGCCACCGGGCACGGCTGACAGGCTGAAACAGCGTGCAGGCGATCCACCGGACGCGGGAGGGTACCCGCTGCAAGGATCGCCACCACCTGCGGCACCGCCACCGATCAGCACATGAATCCTCATCCCCACCCGCCGTACACCGACCTGCGCCGCCTCTGGCCGCTTGCCGATCTTCCCGCCGAGATCCGAGGTTCTGACCTCGCCCGCATTGCCCACCACGAAGCCGGGCATGCGGTGGTGCTCGACTGGGCAGGCATCGCCACCACCTGCGGCACCGCCACCGAGCGCGGCGGCGTGATCAATATCGACCTGGCGCGCGTGAATTCTGATGCCGCCACCGACACCAATCAGGACTATGACCAAACGCTGGCCGCCGCCCACCTCGCCGCCTGCTGGCACGCCGGCATCGTCGCCGAGTTGCTGTACACCGGCCAACCCTGGCGCGGCATCACCGTTCGCATGAACAGCACCGATTGGAGCGCCGCGCGCCTGATCCTCGCGCCTCATTTCGGCGCCGGGCTGGCCGGCCACGGATTCGCGCAACGCACAGCACTTGCGGTGCTCTCCGAGCGCTGGGGGCGCGTGGAAGAGATCGCCGGCGAACTGATCGAGTGCGGCACCTGGAGTCCGGGGCAACCCAATGAAATCGAAAACTGATTTAGAAAATCTTCGCACAACAGCCTGGCAACTACCATGCGAGCAACGCCTAAGGATCTGCAGAGCATGAATCCAGACGCCTGGCGTATCGCCGACGAGCTGGTCGCGTACATGATCGCGGCAGCAACCCGGCCGACGCTGCCGCCGGGCGGGCTCGTAGTGCATCGAGTGATCACCGAACGGCGGCCGCCGCGCCGACCGCGCAAGGGTGATCTGTTCTGCCCGAGCGAGTGGTTCAAGGATGCTGCGTCCTGATCGTCGGCAGCAATTCTCAATGAGTGGCGCCCGTTGTTACGGGTGGAGTGCGACAACGGGCGGTTGATGAACGCTCCACCCACCCTAGCAAGGTGCAACGCCTTTGCCCTTCCTGCCGACTACCTCGACCACCTGCCTGCGTGGTTCGAGGCGTAGCAGGCGAAACACATGTTGTCATCGGCATCTGCGCTTCCTGCGCAGCCCGCTACAGCCGATTACCTCGCGGCACAGTGCAACGGGCCATGAACGCCGCGACCGTGCGCGCTGCGTCCGATCCTGCCCGCTATTGGGCTGCCCCGTTCCCTGATGCCGGCGCGGCACACCTGGCACAGCGCATGCTCGAGCACCAGGGCACAAGCGATGAAGCTATGCAGGCGCTTGGCTGGCGTGCTGATGGCTAAATGCGTTCGCCGTGCACATTCCGACCTTGAGCGGCCGGCTACCGGGGTTTTACTCAAGTTTCAGTGAAACCCCGGTGACCGCACCCCTGTTTGGTTTCTCAGGTTTGAGTGATCAACTTGGTCGCGCAAGATTGAGCGATCAAAAATGGTCGACCAAAGGGGGCCGCCTCGGCGAGATGATCCGCGAGCAGAAGGAAACGGTGGGGCTGAATACGGGCACGAGAGGGCAGCTTGTCGGCCGCGATTCTTCTGGCGGTTCCGCAGTAGCACCGCCAGAAAACAAACTGCCAACCCTCGCCGACGCCGGCATCAGCAAAAAGCTGTCGATGCACGCCCAAAAGCTGGCCGAAGCAGGAATTTCTGCTTTGGGTTCCCGCGCGCCGCGGCGAACTACCCAAGCCTTGGGTAGTTTCCATCGTGCCCCCCGCGCGTGCGTGGCGTGCGGAAATCAGGGCCTCTGCAAATTCGCAGGCCCCCTCGTGACCCCCGCGCGCGCGTGGCGTGCTGGTGCCCGGGACGGGACTCGAACCCGTAAGCCTTGCGGCGGTGGATTTTAAGTCCACTATGTTTACCAGTTTCATCACCCGGGCGAGGGCCGCATTCTAGCGTGCGTGCGTAAATCGTGCGTAGTTCTACCCCGCAAATCATCCATTTCGAGCGCAATTCATCACAAGGCAGCAAAAAGCAGCACAGAGCAAACCCTTTAGAATCTTGTGCTTAGGTTGAATCGCTTGTGTTTGTTTGTGACTAGCATTGACTTAAAATCCGCCGGCGCAAGCCTTACGGGTTCGAGTCCCGTCCTCGGCACC
>CAYTAY010000236.1:0-4753 GCA_964435845.1 uncultured Azoarcus sp. | reverse complement strand
GTGCCGGCGCTCGACGGGAGGGCCGGGTCAGGCAGTCAGGGCGTCACTCGGCGCCGATCCTGCCGCAGCAAGCGCCGGGCTTCTTCGGCCGAGCGCGGCGGCGCCGGCCCGTCGCAGAAATAATCGAATGCAAGTGCCGCGCGCGGTCGATTGTAGGCGTTGTCGATGATGCGCTCCCACTCCGAATGTCTTGCCGGCGACCACTCGCCATCGCTACGGCCGAGGGCATAAATGCGCCGCTCGCCGCTCGCGCAGCGAATGCCTTCGAAGCTCACGTTCTCCGCACCACCCGGCGTGCGCACCACCAGCACGTAGCGCACCACGCCGTCTTCACCGACCGTCAGTGTCCGCTCATCGACATAGAAGCGGTTGGCGCTCGCCGCACTGACGAAAAACTGCCGCAGGGCGGACTCTGCAGGCGGCTCGGGGTAGCTGACTTCACCTTCAGCCCAGTTCGGATCAGGGTCGGAAAAAAGACCGGCCTGCGCACCCGAGGCGGCGCCGAGCAGAAACAGGACCCCCGCCAGACCGAAGGCCCTGCAGGGTTTCAGAAAGAGGTGCGAGTCGATCGAAGCCATGGGCGAATGTTAGCAGAGCCGCCCTGGCTTGTGCGGCTGCTCCCTTGGCTCAGTCCAGATCGGAAACAAGGTCGGCGAGCGTTTCCGGAGGCAGGCCATCGAGATGCATCGGATACTCCTTGTGGTCGCAGCCAAGCTTCATCTGAGCACCGGATTTGAGCGCGGCACACATGGCCGGCGTGAGCTCGAAGCGCAGAAAGTGCACCGCCGAAGTCTTCTCCTCGGTGGCACGCTCCAGATCCTCGTCTGCAATCGCATAAACGCGCTCCTGCCCCTCGACCTCGACGAAGACCTGGTTTTCGATGCCCCGCAGGCGCTTGAGCGCAGCCTTGCGCTCCACCTCCGAGGTGTACTCGATCATCATCGTCGCCTTGAAGTTGCTGCCATCCGGCACGAGGGGGTTGTAGGCGTCGAGCTCATCCTGGATGCCTTCGGTCTCGAAGATCTTCTCGACACGCAACATCTCCTGGATCTGATAGCGCATCAAGGCTTCATTCTCGAAGATCAAGGTGACGTGTCCGCCAAGATGCACGGTACGTCGTCTGCGCAGCGCGATGACACGCTCGCGGATCTGCGGCCGTTGCTTGTGGTACTGCTCGAGCGAAAGCAGGGATTCGGGGGTGATCTTGGTTGCCATCATCGTCGTTCCACTCTTATGGTTAGTCAGTCAGGCCATAGGCCTTTGCGAGCAGCGTCAGGGGGTGGGCCATCTCGGCCTTCTTCATGCCAGCCTCCTCCATGCCTTGCTCTATATGATGTCCTGCCAGTTGGCAGTCCGAGCTGATGTAGTCGGGCTCGGCCTCGCCCATCGCCCTGAACACTGGCCGGCCGATCTTCATGGCGGTGGCGTGATACTCCTTCTTGACCCCCCAGGTGCCGGAATGGCCGGAGCAACGCTCCACGACCTTGACCTCGGTGTCAGGCACGAGCTGCAGGGTTTCCGCGGTTTTCTTGCCGACGTTCTGCACACGTGAATGACACGGAACGTGATAACCGACCTTACCCAGTGGTTTCTTGAAATCGGTCTTCAGCAGCCCGTCCTTGTTACGGGCGATGAAATATTCGAAGGGATCCCACATGGCCGCTTTGACCGCCTGGGTCTCGGCGCAATCGGGGAACATCAACGGCAATTCCTGCTTGAAGATCAGGGTACAGGAGGGGATGGGCGTGAGGATCGCGTAGCCTCCGGCGGCGAGCTTGGCCAGCCGGGGCATGTTCGCTTCCTTGTTCACGGCGACCGCGTCCAGATCACCCAACTCGAGCTTGGGCATGCCACAACAGGCTTCTTTCTCGACGATGACGTAGGGAATCTCATTGTGGCGCAGCACATTTAGCAGGTCGCGACCAATACCAGGCTCGTTGAAATTGATGTAACAGGTCGCATAGATCGCGACCTTGCCGGGCGTGCGCCCGCCATCGACTGCTTTCGCGGCATCGGACTTCGGCGCGATTGCGCGGAATTTCTTCGGGGCGTAAGCGGGGATCCAGGCTTTCTTGTCCACACCCAACACGCGCTCCATGACCGAGCGCATTGCAGCGGTCTTGTTTACCGCGTTGACCGTGGCGGTGACGATCGGAATGCCGGCGAACTTGCCGAGCGTATCGGTGGATGAAAGCAGCTTGTCGCGCAGCTTAGTCTCGCCCTTCTTGTGCTTGACCGCCTTCGCGCGCAGCATGAGGTGCGGGAAATCGAGGTTCCAGGGGTGCGGCGGCACATAGGGACATTTGGTCATGTAGCAGACATCGCACAGGTAACACTGGTCGACCACTTTCCAGAAGTCCTGCTTGGCCACACCTTCGACTTCCCCCTCTTCGGTTTCGTCGACAAGGTCGAACAGGACAGGAAACGCGTTGCACAGACTCAGGCAGCGACGGCACCCGTGGCAGACGTCGAAGACGCGCTCCAGTTCTTCATTGAGTTTTTCTTCGTTGTAGAAGTCCGGGTTCTTCCAGTCCAGGGGGTGCCGCGTGGGCGCCTCCAGGTTTCCTTCGCGTACGCTCATGGCCACTCCTCACGTTACATGTGGGGGAATCCGCAAGACGACGCCGTGCCGGGTCGCGCCCGCGCACGGCACCATGCAAGCCCGGGCTGCGCAGCACGCAAGCCCGGGCACTGTGCGGATAACGCTCAGTCAACCAACGCGTCGAGCGCCTTCTGATAGCGGTTGGCGTGCGAGCGCTCGGCTTTGGCCAGCGTCTCGAACCAGTCGGCAATCTCGTCGAAGCCCTCCTCGCGAGCAGTTTTGGCCATCCCCGGGTACATGTCGGTGTACTCATAGGTTTCGCCGGCAACCGCGGACATCAGATTTTCGCGGGTACCGCCAATCGGCATGCCGGTCGCCGGGTCGCCCGACTGCTCGAGAAACTCGAGATGGCCATGAGCGTGACCGGTTTCGCCTTCGGCCGTGGACCGGAACAGCGCAGCAACGTCATTTTGGCCCTCGATGTCGGCCTTGTTCGCGAAGTACAGATAACGACGGTTGGCCTGCGATTCACCTGCAAACGCCTCTTTCAAACAGGCTTCGGTCTTGGATCCTTTCAGTTGAGACATCTTTCTCTCCTGTCGCTACGAAGTGGTGTAGAGGACCGCAACGCACCCATAGCACGCTCCTGGATGCGTTCCAGTGATCCCACTCTAGCCTATGCGCTTGCCGCCGCGTGATTGCGTTTGCCTAATGGGCTCATAGACAGGCTTTATCCCGCCAAACGAAATGAAGCGGGGCTCGCAATCCACGAGCCTCGCTTGGACGACGCAGCCTGCCGGTCAGGCGTCAGGCTCGCGCGCTTCTGCCAGCACGCGGTACGCCTCGGGCAGCTCAAGCGCGCGATGCCGGAACAAATGCAAGGCAAGCTCGGACAGCGCCTGCTGATAGACCCCGCGCTTGAACTCGATGACCGTATCCAACGGCACCCAGTATTCGCTCCACCGCCAAGCGTCGAACTCCGGCTTGCGACAGGCTCTAAGGCAGACATCGGTGTCGCGCCCTACCAGACGCAGCAGAAACCAGATCTGCTTCTGCCCCTTGTAGGTGTTGCGCCACTCGCGCCTGATCCAGTGCTTCGGAACGTCGTATCTCAACCAGCCGCGCGTTCGACCCAGGATACTGACGTGTTCCGGTCTGAGCCCGACCTCCTCGTACAACTCCCGATACATCGCCTGACGCGGTGATTCGCCATGCTTGATGCCACCTTGCGGGAATTGCCAGGAATGCTCACGAACACGTTTGCCCCAAAAAACCTCGTTACGCGCATTGACCAGAATGATGCCGACGTTCGGGCGATAGCCTTCCCGATCGAGCATGACCTAACCCTTCATTCTTGAATTGTTGCAATTTTTCCACAGAAGTCCTTGGTTTGAAAGCATGTGCCGGCACCAGTTCCCGATCGCCACTGGGCACTGGTCGCCGCGCCAGACGCAGGGCACGTGGGAGCGCCAACATATCGCGCACCAGCTTCCGATTACCACCGGACTGCTAGAATCGAGCTTTTCACACCCTGTTGCCCGGACACTCAAAGCATGCTCGCCAGCCGTTTTTTCATTTCCACGCTCAAGGAAGCCCCCTCCGACGCCGAAGTCACGAGCCAGAAGCTCATGCTCCGCGCCGGCCTCATCCGCAAGGTCGCGGCCGGCATCTACACCTGGATGCCAATGGGGCTGCGCGCCCTGCGCAAGGTCGAAACCATCGTCCGCGAAGAAATGAACCGCGCAGGCGCAATCGAAGTGCT
This sequence comes from uncultured Azoarcus sp., assembly GCA_964435845.1. GTDB lineage: Bacteria > Pseudomonadota > Gammaproteobacteria > Burkholderiales > Rhodocyclaceae > Azoarcus_F. Next base: position 449 of record CAYTAY010000236.1, on the reverse strand, counting down.
GATGCCCGCAGTGCAGCCGGCCGAGCTGTGGCAGGAATCCCAGCGCTGGGAGGCCTACGGGCCCGAACTGCTGCGTCTCAAGGACCGCCACGACCGCGACTTCGTCGTCGGTCCGACCCATGAGGAGATCATCACCGACGTCGCGCGCCGCGAACTGAAGAGCTACCGCCAGTTGCCCAAGCACTTCTACCAGGTGCAAACCAAGTTCCGCGATGAAATCCGCCCGCGCTTCGGCATCATGCGCGGGCGCGAGTTCACCATGAAGGACGGCTATTCCTTCCACGCCGACTACGCGGATCTCGAGCGCGAATACCGAAACATGTACGACACCTACACCCGGATCTTCACCCGGCTCGGGCTCGTTTTCCGTGCAGTCGCAGCCGACACCGGCTCGATCGGGGGCACCGGCTCGCACGAGTTCCATGTCATCGCCGAGACCGGTGAGGACG
>CAYTAY010000235.1:0-4754 GCA_964435845.1 uncultured Azoarcus sp. | reverse complement strand
TTCCGGAACTTGGTGCGGTCGGCACGTTCTGCGATGGCCATCAATTCCGCGATTTCGGCATCTGCCAAGCACTTGCGCAGAATTTCAACTTGGTGCCGACTTAGTGCCGACTTGGTGCCACGACCTTTATCGGCGGGCGCCGTCTCGCCAGCGCCGACTTTTGCCGTGCCCGTTTGGGCCTGATGGTGAGCTGGCAGCCGTACCTGGAAGTAGCTGTGCTCTGCGTCAGTTTCGAATTCGGGCGGTGGTGATCCATTCGCCGCCATGGCGCGCAGAATTTTCGGGATGCCGGTGGAGCGGCCTTCGGTGAGGTTCAACTCCTTGAGGAATTCACCGATTCGGCGGTTGCGGTAGCGGCGCGCCATGGCGCGCCCACGCCGCAACTGATCGAGCTGCACCGAACGATCGGGGCCGGGATAGCTGAGCACCACGAGCTGATCGGCGTAAACGCGCACCTCCACCGGCTCGCGTTCTTCGTAGCTGCGGTGATAGACCGCATTGACCAGCGCTTCTTCAATCGCATCGAAGGGGAAGTTCTTGACGCGTGTTGCTTCGGCCTTGCCGGGGTGTTTGATGACGATGTCGTTGATGTAATTGCGCTCGATGTAGTCCAGCGCTTCCCTGACCATGCGATGCAGTGGACCATGAAATGACTTTTCGGTGAACGTGTCGCCTGCCGCGCCCTCAGGAAAGTACACAACGTCGATCTGCGTGGCCGGGAAGAACTTGCGCGGATCGTCGCTGAAGAACAGCAGACCGACGTTGAGAGGGAAAGGTGCTTCTGTCGGGCCGCCGACAACGTGCATCAGGCGACCAAGCTCGACGACGGAGAGATTCTCGGCTTCCGCCGCTAGATCGCTGCCGACCTCGACGAGCAGATTGCGCATCAGCTCACGCGACAGGTCTTCGACATGGGCCGATTGATTGACGCGATCATCGAACGGGACTGTGGCCGCCAGCGAGAGCAACTCAAGCTCTTCGGTACCCTTGGCGCGCACGGTGCTGGACTGTTTGCGAATGAAGTAGCCGTAGTCCTTGCAATCCTTACCGAGCCCGAGCTTGGCCTTGTAAGGCCGGGTTTGCCCACCGGGTACCCAGATGACGAGAATCGACGCCCCCTCGATGACACAGGGTGCGACGACGGGGTGGTAGGCCGGCTGGATACTGCTGTAGCCAAGGCCGAGAATTTCTTTCTGGATGGTATCAAAACTAGCGGAATCCAGGCCGACGGGTGGCAGTTGGGGGCGGCCATCCTTCTCGGCGACACCGACAACGATGTATCCGCCGCCGAGGTTGTGAAAGTCATTGGCGAAGGCGCATATCGAGTGCAGGACGTCGAGCGGGTTCCACCCCTTCTTGAACTCGAGGCGTTCCCACTCGACGGACTTGCCGTGAAGCAGGTCGTTGATGTTGATCGGCAGTGACATGGTTTACTCGGGCAACAGGATGTAGATGCCGAGCAAATCCATCGGCAATACGGGGTAAACGACCTGATAGCGCTGCTTGTCCATCAAGGCGCTGAAGCGTTCGTGGGCCTCGACGAGGCGCTTGGACTGCTGTTCGGCGATGACCTGAAATTCCGCGTCCAGCGTATCGAGCAGCTTGAGTTCGTTTTGCAGGAAACTGGCGCGCGCCTGGGGCGAGATGTCCGACGATGCGCGGGCTTCAGCGAGCAGTTGTTTGGCGGTGGTGTGATCGAGAAACTCTTTCTGTTGCGGTGTACCACGCCAGCCCCAGAGCAGCATTTCTTCGGCGACGATCTGATGGCGCGGTTGGGAACCGAGCTTGCTTTGTTCGATGACGTTGCGGCAGCGGAACAGCATCAGCGTCGTCTTGATTGAAACCTGCCGCGAACGGATGACGGCGGTTCGAGCGGCGCGTCGGTCGGTAAGTGCCAAAGTATTTGCCATGACCAACTGGCAGAGCTGCTCGACAAAACGATGGTTGCGGCCCAGATAGTGGTAGCCCTCGGGCGTGGGTGACTGAAAACTCACCTTGATTGGATCGCCTGCAGGCAGGAGGTCGCGTAACTGGGGCGGCATGTTGCCCATCACGATGCGATAGCCCTTGGCATCCTTGGCGACTTGCACACCGAACAGGTTATTCAGGGACGCGGTGACGAAATCCTCGACAGCACGCGGGTCGCCGATGGCTTCGTCTACTTCCTTGAGGTCGGCCTCGATCTCATGGGCCTTGATCGCGTTCTGGGCGAAGATGCTGCGCGAGGCTTTCTCTCGGGCGGCAGCCTCATCAACCTTGCGTGTGACATTGGCCTTGGCGGTGGCCGCTTCGTCGAAATCGCCGAAGTCGAAAGCGAATTGCCGTTTGTCGATGCGCTTGGCGGAAACCTGACGATTGGGGTTGAGCAGCAGCGCCTGGGTGATCGTGTCGATGATGCTCTGCGAGTCTTCCGGGAAAGGCACGTTGATGCCGGTGGTCCGCTTGATCTCGCGCACCTTGCGCAGCAGAACGTCGAGCACGATGCCATCAATGGGGTTGTCGGCACCATAGAGGAGGCATGCCTTGACGGTGTCGGCGAGTTGTCCGTACCGGTCAACCCGACCTTCACGCTGCTCCAGCCGGTTGGGGTTCCACGGCAGGTCGTAATGCAGGACGCCCGTGAAGTGTTCCTGAAGGTTGATGCCCTCGGACAGGCAGTCCGTGGCGATCAGAACGCGCTGGGGCGAGCGCCCCATCTCTTCGACCCGCTGCTTGCGCAGTTCGTCCGGCAGTTCACTGGTGATGACTTGCACGTCGGCCTTGGGAAACTTCTTTCGTATCAGTGGGGCGAGTTGGGTGCCGATGTAGTTGGCGGTTGCGATGTAGCGGCAGAACACCACCGGGCTGTAACCACCGGCGAGCCAGTCGTCGATGATCAGTTCGGCAGCGGCCAGCTTCTGGTCATGCTGGATGGTCGCCAATTCGCCAAGGGCGCGTGCGAATTCGCGCATTTCTTCGCGTTGGTGTTTGCTCCAGTCGTTGCGCTCCACCACTTGGGTTGGCGTGTTGTCGCCTTCAAACCCAAACTCCGTGTCCCGGACCGGGTTGTCATCGTCATCACTTGCGGTGGCAAGTTCAATGTCCTCCCCGACCGCGACGGCTAGGTTGGTCATCCGTGCATTCAGCATCTCGATGCCGGCGGCCGGGCTGGACATCACACCGCGCAGCAGTGCCAGCGCCGTCCAGTATTGAACACGCTTGCGTTCGCCCTGTTTGGCATCCGGTGCAATCAGTCGGCGAGCAAAATCGATGATCTGTTCGAAGAAGCGGGCGTAACCGGGCGAGAGTTCGTAGGGCCACTCGAAGGCGTCGCGCTCGGGAAACGGGGTGTCTTCGCCCAGCCATTTTTCGACGTCGCCGCGTTTGCGCTGGACGAAATGGCGCGCCAGTTCCTTGCGCTGTTGCTGGTTCGAATTTGGCAGGTCGAGGGTTTCGAAATCTTTATGGACCAATCCGAGCAGAGACTGGAACTCTTCTGGCTTGCCGCTGTGGGGAGTTGCGGTCAGCAGGATCACCTGCTGACCTGGCTTGGCCGCGATCCGGCTGACCAAGTGGTAGCGCTGTTGCTGGCTGTTGGACGCACCGGCAGGTCTGGCGCAGGTGTGCGCTTCGTCGACGATGACCAATTCGGGGCACTGCTCGACAAAGACATCACGGCGGGCATCGGATTTGATGAAGTCAATACTGATGACCTGGTAGGGATAGTACTCATAAACGCTGGTATCGCCCTGGATCTGCCGGTCGAGTCTCGCCTGCGTATTGGACCGGATGATGACGGCTTCAATATCGAGCTTCGAGCGGATTTCCGCCTGCCACTGCTCGCATAGATGGGGCAAGCAGATGACAGCGAAGCGCTTGATCTTGCGACGCTCCAGCAACTCGCGAACGATGAGCAGCGATTCGACGGTTTTGCCGACGCCGACATCGTCGGCAACCAACAGTCGCACCGTTTCCTGCCGCAGCGCCATGATGAGCGGCACCATCTGGTAGGAGCGTGGCCTGAACGACAGCTTGGCAAGCGCCCGGAAAGGGCCAGCACCATTGCGGAAAGCGAGGCGTGCAGAGTCATAGAGCAGGCGCGCCGAGCTGATGTCACCAAGGTCTTCCGCAGTTGGGGCGGCAAATCGCGCATCGGCAGGGCGATCTGATTCCAATGCCAGAGGCAGGTAGATTCCGGTGGTTTCGTCGTCGCTTCCGCCGAGCGGTTTGACGACCAGTAGTTCGGGATCGTTGGAAGGAAGAACGATCCAGTCCCGACCACGCAAGGTGACGAGCTTTCCGGGCTGAACGGCGGCGTGGGTGAGCAAGGTCATCGAACTTTCCTGAAGATATCCGGACGGGCAGCCACGGTTTCGGCCAGATTGTCCTTGTAGTAATAGACCCAGACCTCGTCACCACGCGCCATGATGGCTTGGCGCTTGGCCTCATCGTCGGCCTTGATAGCCGGCTCGTCATGCGGTGTTCCGTCGCAGAAGACCCAGATACGGGGTTCGTAGTAGAAATCCGGCTGCACATACAAGCCCTCGACGCGTTTTTGCGCGGCGTCTGGCAGACGCAAACCGTTCTCGTACAAATGCTGAACGAACTTCCGCTCGGTCGAGGACGTTGGGTCGAGGTTGCGCATCAGCGACTGGTATTGGGCGTCGTAGCTACGGAATCCGGAATTGGTCTGGATTTCGATCTTGCAGATTCGCAACTTGTTAAGTGCATCCTGGATCAGATGGCGATCGATGATGGTGTGGTCGCGCTGGTTG
>CAYTAY010000234.1:0-4759 GCA_964435845.1 uncultured Azoarcus sp. | reverse complement strand
GTCGCCAGGCCGCGCGCGAAGTGGATGCGTTTCTGATGGGTGAGAGTGTGTTGCCCCGGTGACGCGAATCGCCCGAAGGGGGAGTTGACGAATGCGGGCCGACCGGCCCGCATGGCGGGAGGGTCGCCAGGCCGCGCGCGAAGTGGATGCGTTTCTGATGGGTGAGAGTGTGTTGCCGCGTTAACTCCCTCTGTGCCCTTGCGGGCGAGGCTGTTCGTTGTGCCTTGTCACCCGAGCAGCCTCATCAGAAACAGACTGATGGCCGGGAAGAAGATAAGCACGGTCAGGATAATCATCAACAGGCCGTCCATGATGCAACCGAGCACCAGCAGGATCGCGAAGATGCCGAAAAGCACGGCCAGCGGCGGCAGGCCGCTTTCGTTCACCCAGGCGGCCAATTCCGTTGGCAAATGGCTCAGCGCCAGGAAGACGTTCAGGATGTCCGCGCCGAGCAGCACGAAGAAGATCGTGCCGGTCGCCTGCGCGGTGCTCCTCGGCAGGGATCACGTTGATCGGGTTGCCATTGTCGATCAGCATCTGGCGTGCGGGTGCGTTCGCCTCGTCCCATACCCGACCGATCCATGCGGAGGTTTCCGGACCGCTGTTGGCGTCGATGACCCGCTTCAGCTCGTCCGGCAGACGATCGTAGCGGCGCTTGTTCATCGCGAAGGTGAAGGCGCTGGTGTGCAGCCCCGCGAAAGACGGACCGCCCTCGCTCGCGAAGCTGGTCAGTTCGTGACCCTTGATCGCCGGTACCACCTCGTAGGGCAACACTGCGTCATCGATGACGCCCATGGACAGCGCCCTCCGGCACAGGCATCCCGACCGGGCTGGCGCCCAGCGAGGCGAGCATCATGTTGGTGAGCCTGGTCGGTGCGCGCAGTTTGACGTTGCGGATGTCCTCGAGGGTATTGACTCGAGAAGCCTCGGTTGATCGCTCTCTATGACCTTGAATGCTTTACAGAGCTTGGGATGCGCAGCTTCGACGAGGGTCACCCGATAGGTGAGTCCGCTACCTGCCCGCTTGCACGCCTAGTGCGCCGCCTGGCTGCGTTGCTCCTCCTTGCAGGGAGCGACCATGCCGCGTCGTCGCGCCTTGCCAGACGACGCGCCAGACGCACACTCGAACACGTCCAACCGAGGTTTCTAGGCTGACCGGCTTGCCGACCATGAACCGATGACCGGGGCCATGAACATGGAAGGCGAGCGGATGGACGTCACGGAACTCGCTCTGGTTATGCTCCTGCACGAAGTCCCATACCGCCCGGCTGGTGGCCTCGGCGCTCGTCATCATGAACGGCAGTTCGAACACTTCGATCACCGGGAAGCGGCCAGCACTGTAGCCGGGCAGCGACCACACGATGTCCGCGGTGCCGTGGCGGACCCGATCGATCAACTGGGCAGGCGAGCCGGTGGGCAGGAAGTGGCGCACGCGCAGGGTTTCCTGGCGGGCGCTGGCGGGCAATGCGACCGCCAGGCAGAGTGCCGTGGCCGCGAGGCAGATTGCGGTGGGTGGTCATGTCGGTCTCCTCGTCATCTTTCATGTAGTCGTCCGGGTCGCAGCGCGGTTGATTCTCCTGGGGGTGAAGCCGCGCGGAGCGGACTCCTGCGGTGCCACCCTCACTCCGGATTCTTTCAAGCCAGTTGGCTGGCAAGTTCGGCGCGCTTGAGCTTGCCGGTGTCGGTGCGCGGAAATCCCTCCACCAGATGCAACTCACACGGGCGCTGATATGGCGGCAGTGCTTCGAACGCGCGGGCCGCGTCGGCCGCCAGCGTCGCTGCATCGCAGCTCCTGGCCGGCACGATGAACAGATGCAGGCAGATCAGGTCTGCGTCGTTGGCACGGCAAGGCACGATGCACAGTTCGCCCAGATGCTCCTGAAGTGCGTGTTGCAGAATGTCCTCGACTGCGACGATGTCTACCCAACGTCCGAACACCTTGACCAACTGGTCGGTTCGCCCGGCGAACAGCCAGCCTTCGTCATCGTTGGCCTTGCGGAAAAGGTCGCCGGGCGAAAACCCGTGCATTCCGAAGCGCGCGTTGTCGTGAGTGACCTGGCGTGAGTAGCCCAGCGCGACCGCAGGATGATCGAACCACAGCCTGAGGGTGCCGCTTTCGCTGTCGGGGGTGGTTTCTTCGGTCACCCTGGTCAGAGGTGTGGCGCGTGCCACACCCATCGACTGACGGCGGTACAACATTAGCGACAAGGTCTCCGTGGTGCCGTAGCCATTGACCAGTTCCGCACCGGTATGTGCCGCCCAGTCCTGAGCCAGCGCCGGCGGACAGGCCTCGCCGGCCGAGACTGAAGCACGCAGCGAATCGAAGGACACGCCGGCCTGCAGCAATCGGCGCAGCAGCGTGGGCACGCTGAAGAACAAGGTGGGCCGATGGCGTGCGACATTCTCCGCGACCCGTGCCGGGTCCGGCCAGCCACTGTCGAGGATCACGCTCGCGCCCAGCCGCAAACCGGCAAAGAAGGCGTTGGCAAGCGGGTAGGCAAAGAACAGTTTCGAAGTCGAATAGAAACGGTCGGCTGCGCTCGCGCCCAGCATGTCGCGCGCGAACACATGGGCATCGCGGATCGCACGGTGAGCATGGATGATGCCCTTGGGAGTGCCTGTGGTGCCTGACGAGTACAAAATGAACGCGGGCGAGTCGGGACTCGCCTGGACAGCATTGGGCGCATGCTGGCAGTCGGCGAGGCGCGTCTGCCAGTCGGACAATGCAATCGCTCCTGCGCCAAACGCCGCCGCCGCCATGTCTTCCAGCAGTAATACGGTGGCGCCGGAATCGCGCACCAGGCCGCCGAGTTGGTCTGTCGCGGTACGCGGATTCACGGCGATCGGCTGGCCACCGGCCCAGATCAGGCCGATGAACGCGACCGCCCAGTCGATGCCGTCCGGTAGTGCGACCACGCAGCGCTGACCCGGGCGAATGCCCAGTTCCTGCCACGTACCCGCGCTGTGACGGCACAGGCTCCGCAGGGCCGCGTAGCTCATTGCTTGCCGGTCGTGGATCAGCGCGATCGCATCCGGCTTGCCTTCGAGAAGTAGTTCGGTCGCGTTCATTGCGCGGCTCCGCGCGGGCGTGATGCTTGCGCCCGGATCTTGATCAGAGTGGCCATGGCGATGTCTCCTCCGCATGGACCCTCTGCTGGGGATCGATAAATTTTTTTTGTTGCCTATTAGATGCGCATCCAATCGGCTGCACAATATCAATGCTCCGATTAATGTTATTAATTCAGGTAATAACGTGGCCATGCACGACTTCGACTTGAACCTGCTTCGCGTGCTTCTCGCAGTCTATGACGCGCGCAGCGTAAGCCGGGCGGCGGCCGCTCTCGGAGTCAGTCAGCCGACGGTCAGTGCTGCGCTGGGCCGATTGCGCAAGACCTTTGGAGAGCCCTTGTTCATCAAGACCTCGGCCGGGGTGTCGCCGACCGCCCGCGCGCACGTGCTTGCGGCCAGTGCACGCGAAGTCTTGCTGCGGATAGAGAACGAACTGCTGGTCGAAGACAGCTTCGACCCGGCCGAGGTGACCGGGGAATTCGTGTTTGCGCTGACCGATCTCGGCGAGATGGTGTTCCTGCCGAAGTTGCTCGCACATTTTCAGCAACTCGCGCCGCTGGCGACGCTGCGATCGGTCGCGCCATCGCCCGCTGGCATGATTTGCGCCATGGAGCAGGGCGAGGTGGATCTGGCGATCGGCTATTTTCCCGACCTGGATGCTGCCGGTTGCTATCGGCACAAGTTGCTCACGCACCATTTCGCTTGCCTGTTGCGCGCGGACCACCCGATCACGGACACCAGCCTGTCACTGGCGCAGTTTCTCTCGCTAGGTCATGCGGTCGTGCGGGCCGAGGGGCGCAGCCAGGAGATCTTCGAAATCTATCTTGAGCGCCACCGGATCGTACGCCGCATCGTGCTGCGCACACCGCACTTCATGAGTCTTCCGATGATCATTGGCCGCTCGGACCTCGTGGTGACTCTGCCGCACGCGATCGGCCAGTATTTCACCCGTATCGGAGCGAATGTCCGCATGGTCCGGCCACCGCTCGCGATTCCGCGCATCGAGCTGTACCAGCACTGGCACCGGAGCCATCATCACAGCCTGCGCAACCGCTGGCTTCGGGAGCAGGTTGCGCTATTGTTCTCCGAAGAAACCAACGAGTGGCCGTACCCGTTTGACTGAGGCGCTAGCAGTCTGTCGGAGTGCGCCGTGCAAAGGCGCTGTCTTTCAGCGGGTGCGAATCCCGCCCGGCAGCTTTCGCTCCAGCCGGTAGCAATCGGGGCAGACGTGGAGGTAACGAAACGGCTGAAGCCCCTGATGTTACGTCCGCCAGTCTGCGAGGCTAATGCCGTTCGATTGTCACGCGAACGATGAGACAGAATCAAGAGTCACTGCCTGAAAGAAACCGGGACGAAGTGGGCGAAAGCATGAATGTCTTGTCCGAGAGCCGGATGCGGGAAATCCCCACGTCCGGTTCGATGAGCGGGATGTGGAAACGGAGCCATGGCTTGGCTATTTGGGCACCGGCAGACGAAAGGGCCGGAGAACAGCGATGCCAAACCTACCGCCACCGCGCCACATCTCGACGCTACAAAGAGATAGACGAGATTCGCCCGCTTTTATGAAAAATTCGGGGCTAATACCAGCTATTGTTTTTTGCGATACCGGGGCGCTTAACGTAAAATCTGGCTATGAATCTCAAACAACTCGAATACTTCGTGCGGGTTGCCGAACTCGGCAGTTTCACGC
>CAYTAY010000233.1:0-4769 GCA_964435845.1 uncultured Azoarcus sp. | reverse complement strand
CGACCTGGCGGTAGATCACCCGGCCGCAGAGCTTCAGGAACTTGGGCCCGAGCCCTTCGCTGCGCCAGCGCTCCAGGGTGGCCTCGCTGAGATGCCAGCGCGCGGCCAGTTGCTTTTGATTGAGGTGAACGACGTCCATCTTGGTCTCCTTCCGAATGAGTTGGCAGGAGTCCATGAAGGCGCTGTTCGGCCGACGAGCCAAGCGATCTCCTTTCACAAGCCTATTCGCTGCATATTTTGCGGCGAATATGTCGGTCATTCCCCGCAAGATCCCAACCCTAGCAAATTGGATGTAAATGGGCGTCTTAATGGGTGCGCCTCGAAATTGGGTGTAAATGGGTGTGTTTTTGGTATAAAGTGTGGTTCATGCTGAAAACAGACACCCTCCAGATCACCCCGGAGATCCTGAGCCTCATTGCCCGGATCGACGAGTTCAAAGGCGCCTGGCGCGCCTTGGGCACGCTTGCGCCTGATCGCCTGTCTGCGCTGCGACGGGTGGCCACCATCGAGAGCATTGGTTCCTCCACCCGCATCGAGGGCAGCAAGCTGTCCGACCGCGAAGTGGAACTGCTGCTGTCGAATCTGGAGATCAAGTCCTTCGCCACCCGCGACGAGCAGGAAGTGGCCGGCTACGCCGAGCTAATGGATCTGGTGTTCTCGTCCTGGCAGGACATCCCTTTCACCGAGAACCACGTCAAGCAGTTGCACCAGATCCTGTTGCGCTACAGCGAGAAGGACACCTGGCATCGTGGCAACTACAAGACCAATTCGAACAGCGTCGCTGCCTTCGACGAGACCGGCGCGCAGATCGGTATCGTGTTCCAGACGGCGTCGCCCTTCGACACGCCCCGCTTGATGACGGAACTGGTGGCTTGGGTGAACCAGGAGCGTGAGACGGCCCGTCTGCACCCGCTGCTGATCATCGCGCTGTGCGTCGTCGTGTTCCTGGAGATTCATCCCTTCCAGGACGGCAACGGGCGCCTCTCCCGCGTGCTGACCACGCTGCTGCTCCTGCAGGCCGGCTACGCCTACGTGCCGTACAGCTCGCTGGAAAGCGTGGTCGAGCAGAGCAAGGAGGCGTACTACCTGGCGCTGCGCCAGACGCAAGGCACGATCCGCACCGAGGCACCGAACTGGCAGCCGTGGCTGATGTTCTTCCTGCGCTCGCTGGCTGAACAGGTGCGGCGGCTGGAAAAAAAGGTCGAGCGCGAGAAGATCGTGCTGGCGGCCATGCCGGAGCTGCAGCTACAGATCGTCGAGTTCGCTCGTGAGCACGGCCGCGTCACAATCGGCGAGGCGATCAAGCTGACCGGCGCCAGCCGCAACACGCTCAAACAGCATTTCCGGGCGCTGGTCGAGCGTGGCACGCTTGATCAGCACGGCAGTGGTCGTGGAGTTTGGTACGGCCTGCGCTGAGGATCGCGGGACGCGGGTTCGATTCCGGTTTCGGGAATTGAACTGACCCCGAAAAGCAGACGAGGTTGAACGGCCTTTCCGGTCACCAATCAAGGCGAAAAACCTGATTGATCGTCCACGGCCGCAGAGGGTACCGGCAGGCTTTTGGATCGAGTTCGCACCGGTTCGCAGCAGCCCGCAGCGCTTCGATTCCGTACTTTCAATAGTCGTTTGATGCGGGGTACCATCCCACCACCAATAACAAAACCCCAACCGTTCTCGGTTGGGGTTTTTTCTTGCCCGATCGCGCCGGTTCCCGCGTACTCGTGCGGGTTCCTGCGGAAGCCTGCGGACTGCGCCGGTCAGCCTCTCGGCCCGTTTGGGACCACATTCCACTCTCTCCTCGCCGTTCCTCGCTCCGACCTCGCTCCCTGAAACTGGCCCGAAGTCCGCAAAGACCACAAGTTAGACCCATACAGATCAAAGAGTTACGCGCGGACGAATCAAGCGGTTGGATTGGAGCATCGCCCGACCAAAGGAAACCACATCGTCAGGCGAAGAACAGGAAATTTGGCCTGGTCGGGAACTTGAGGGCCGGACTCCAAGGGTTTTCAAGCGGCTGCTCTGTTCAACGCTGCTCCCAATGCGACCCGCAGCCGATCCACGATGGCGGACAAGGGTTCAAGAGCAAGCTCGTTCTTCCTGATGAATGCTTGCCACATCGCCTGCCGCGAGGGATCGTGCGCAAACTCGTCCGTCAGGCCGACCGGCAACTCGGTGGGCACCGCCATGCCGCGCCGCTCGAAGGTGGCCTTGAGCGCTTGGGCCAGCAGATCGGTGTCCAGGGTTTCGCGATCCAGCAACACCGACAGGTCGAGGTAATCCTTCATCCGGCTGTTGGTCATACCCAGCAACGCGATGGCGTGGAGCTTCTCCGCGATGACGGTGTAAACGGGATAGGTGCGCAAACGAGGTGCAGGCAGGTCGGCCAGCAGCACCGGATAGGTCGCATCGACAGGGCCGGGGGTCACGGCATCACCGAAGCCAATGTCGATCTGTGTCTTACAGCGTGCCTTGGCCAGCTCGCCGCTGATGAGGATGCGCGCCCCGGTGTATCCGGCGTCCTTGCGGATTTCTTCGGCGACGACCGAGGCCGGGTCGAACACGATGCCATCGTCCACCGCGACGCTGGCGATGTCGCGGAAGGTCTGGGCCACGGATTCCAGATCGCTCGCGCCGAAGCCGAGCAGGTCGGCGTCGCGCGTGGTCCGGTGCGGCATGTCGTACCAGAGCGTGAATAGCAGCGCACCCTTGAGAAGAAATCGATCCGCGTGCTCGGACTGGCTCATGCGGTAAAGGATGCGCTCCAGCGCGAATCGCACCAGCACCTGGTTGAAGTCCACGCCCTGCGCCTTGGCGACGTTGAGCAGGCGGGCGCGCACAGATGCCGCGATGTTATTCATTCAATAGCCTCCAGATAGGGGCGGATTACGTTAGTAACGCGGCAGATCTTCGCGTAGCGCCACAGGTCGTCCGCCGTGGCCTTGCGCTTCGCGCGCACGTCCTTCAGCGCCTCCAGCGCCACGTCCAGACCAATCTTGTTGCGGTGCTTGAAGCAATCCACGACCGTCTTGGCCGCGCCATAAACTCGCAGCTTCACGCCGTCGCGCAGATATTCCTCGATGCCTGCCGTGTAGACATCGCCCGTCATCTGAACCATCTTGATCGGTGGGTAGTCGATGCGCGGCACGTGGCTACCGCGCGGCATGGCGATCCAGATCTGGCGTGGCAGTTGGGTAGTCAGTTCGTGGAATTGCAGCGCGGTCAGCAGGCAAAATACGGCCTGCGGCACCTTGGTGGCGACGGCCGCAAGCCCTTCGTGTTCCGATCCCGGATGGCTGGGCAGACGGTAGAGGCCGCGCCCGACCTTGTCCAGCAGGCCAGCGGCGGTCAGGCGCGTCAGGACGACCCGGGGCGCATCGATTGCGTCCAGGTCACTGGCGCGCAGCAGCCCCTTCTGGCGAGCCAGATCGAGGACGCGCTGGGTGTGGGTGTCGGCGAGCATGGTGGAAGTATGTTCCGTTTATTCGTCAAATGCAATGTTTTGACGAAAAACAGGAACACTCCCGTACCACCTGCGCTGGCAGACGTCACTGCGGCGCTTATGTCCCCAAGGCCCGCCTCATAAGAGGCTGCATCAAAGCCCTATTCGTGCCCGCTGCTCATCCCACAGTGCCGGCGGATCAACCGCCAGATCGAACAGCGTGATGTGGTTCGGCAGTGCGTCGTCGAGGATCGCCTCCACGATGTCGGGCGCCAGCGTGGTCAGGTTGACCATCCGACTCACGTAGCTGTTGTCGATCCCCTCCCGCACGCCAATTTCCTTCAGGGACTTTACTTCCCCCGACTCCAGCATGGCCAGCCAGCGGTGGCCCCTGGCCAGCGCCAGTTGAAGCGGCGTTGGAGCTATATCCCAAGGCCTCACCGGGGCGGTTTCACCGTTTGGCAGGGTGACCAGCTTGCGTCCACTGCAACGTTTGATCTGGATCGGCACGGACAGGGTCAACCTGCCATCGCTCGTCTGCAGGATGTCCGGCTCGCCGGTCTTCTGTATGCGGATGTCACTCATGCCAGCGCCTCCTCTTTCTGGTCGGCAGGCTCGGGGCGCAGTTCCAGCACCAGGCGCTCGATGCCGTTGGCGCGCAGCCGCACTTCGAGGTCGTTCGGCGACACGATGATTTTCTCGACCAGCAATTTCACGATGCGGGTCTGCTCCGCCGGGAACAGTTGATCCCAAATCGCGTCGAGCCGGGTCATGGCCACAGTGATCTTCGCTTCGTCCAGGGTTGGATCGAGTTTGATCGCTTGCGGCAGCATCTCGCCGAGTAGATTCGGGGCACGCAGGATCGCGCGCAGTTGGTCGAGCACGGCCGACTCGAGTTCGGCGGCCGGCAGTCGCGGCAGGCCTGAGGCGCCCGCGTGCTCCTTGGCGTCCCGCTGAGGCACGTAGTACCGGTACCGACGGCCATTCTTCTTGGTCGTGTGCCACGGCGACAGTGCCCGGCCATCGTTGCCGAACACGATGCCCTTGAGCAGATACGCCACGGTCGCCCGCGTTGCATTGCCGCGCACCCGGCCATTGGTGGCCAGGATCGCGTGGACGTTGTCCCACAGTTCGCGGCTGATGATGGGTGGATGCTCGGCCTGGTACCACTGCTCCTTGTGGCGCAGCTCACCGAGGTAGGTCCGGTTGCTGAGGAGCTTGTAGATGTGGCCTTTGTCGACCGGTTTGCCGTCGCGGGTCTTGCCGTTTTGGGTCGTCCACGCCTTCGACGTCACGCCATCCAGTTTCAGCTCCTTGACCAGCGCGGTGC
>CAYTAY010000232.1:0-4831 GCA_964435845.1 uncultured Azoarcus sp. | reverse complement strand
TTGTCGACAGATCTTCAACAGCCCTCTGCACCAAGCTCCGAGTGGCCGCAAAATTGTGCGGAAAACTATGTCGCCAGACGCTACCATGCGGAAACCTCGTCTTGATGGTTTTCCGCTTATGTTAGTAGGTTACATGCGCGTGTCGTCAGATTCCGACCGGCAGAGCACGGACTTGCAGCGCGACGCGCTGCTCGCCGCCGGCGTCGATCCGCGTCACCTGTTCGAGGATTACGCCTCCGGCGCGAAGGACGACCGCGCCGGCTTGGTGCAGGCGCTCGAATTCGTCAGGCCCGGCGACGTACTGGTCGTGTGGAAGCTCGACCGGCTCGGCCGATCGCTGTCGCACCTACTCACCATCGTGACCTCGCTCAAGGACAAGCGGGTGGCGTTCCGCTCGCTGACGGAGAATCTGGACACCACCACGCCATCGGGCGAGTTTCTATTCCAGGTGTTCGGCGCGCTCGCGCAGTACGAGCGCGCCTTGATCCAGGAGCGTGTCGTTGCCGGCCTGGCTGCTGCCCGCAAACGTGGCCGGATCGGTGGGCGGCCGCAGGCAATCACCGGCGAGAAGCTGGATGCCATTATCGCCGCGCTCGAAGGTGGCATGTCCAAGGCGGCCGTGTGCCGCAACTTCGGCGTGAAGCGGACCACCTTGATCGAAACTCTGACGCGGGCCGGCTGGCCCGCGTCAGTGCCCCCAGGAGCGTAGCGGTATGGCGGACGGCGGCGGCAGTACGGAAGATCAGTGGGCATTGGCACCAGCCGAACGCGAGCTGGTGATGACGAAGAACCGCGCGAACCGCCTTGGCTTCGCCATCCTGCTGACGTTCTTCCGTGAGCGCGGTCGTTTTCCACGCGACGAAACCGAAGTCGAGGTACAGGGCATAGCTGCGCTCGCCAAACAACTCGACGCACCCGCGCCCATCGATGGCGAAGCCTTCCTCACGGGCCGCACTGCCGAGCGGCTGCGCGGCGAAATCCGCGTGCGTTTCGGCTTCCGCGAAGCGACGGTAGCCGATGCCGAGATGCTGACGGAGTGGCTGCGTGATCATGTTGCCGGAGAAGTTGGCGGTGACATTGAGCCGATGATCGAGCGGCTGGAAGGACGTTGCCGCGAACTCGCCATCGAGCCGCCGAAACCAGACCGGATGGAGCGCATCGCGCGCAGTGCGTTGCGCTCCCACGAAGACCGCTTCCATAGCTGCGTGTATGGGCGGCTGCCGCCCGCGACTCGCGAACGCCTGGATGCCTTGCTGCGCCCAGAAGAATCGGGCCACGGGGAGAGCGCCGTTGAAGATGCTCAAGGCGAAGCCGCAGGCAACGCGCCGGCCGTCTTGCTGAAACTGCGCGGCAGTCCCGGCCGCCCAAGCCTTGCCAGCATGCAGGATGAGTTGGCGAAGCTCGAACTGATCCGGGGAATCGAGCTGTCTGCCGATCTGTTCGACCGGACTTCGCCGCGTGACCTGGAGCGCTGCCGCCAGCGTGTGTCGGTCGAGGTTCCCCGCGACCTGCGCCGACATCCCGATGCAGCGCGCCTCACCTGGCTGGCCGCTTTCGTCTACCTGCGCGCCCGCAGCCTGACCGACGACCTGGTGGACTTGCTGATCGAGACCATCCACCAGAT
The DNA here is from genome assembly GCA_964435845.1 of uncultured Azoarcus sp. Lineage (GTDB taxonomy): Bacteria > Pseudomonadota > Gammaproteobacteria > Burkholderiales > Rhodocyclaceae > Azoarcus_F. The sequence continues at coordinate 3,207 of CAYTAY010000232.1, read as the reverse complement.
CGGCGCGCGTGCCGAACGCAAGGTCGAACGCGAACTGCTGGAGGACCTCAAGCGCGTGTCCGGCAAGCAGAACCTGCTGTTCAATCTGGCCGACGCCACCTTGGCCCAGCCGGACGGCGTGGTGCGCGACGTGGTGTTTCCAGTGGTCGGCGAGCAGACGCTGCGCGATCTGGTCAAGGAGTGGAAGGCCACCGGCCCGACCTACCGTGTCACGCTGCGCACCGTGATCCGCAATTCCTACCAGGGCCACTACCGTCGCATGGTGCCGACCTTGCTGGCCGCCTTGGAATTCCGCTCCAACAACGACCGCCACCGTCCGGTGATGGACGCGCTCGACCTAGTGAAGCGCTTCGCCGGCACCAAGGTGCACACCTTCCCGGCCGACGAGGACGTGCCGCTCGACGGCGTGGTGCGCGGCCTGTGGCGCGAGGCCGTGATGGAGAAGGACGCTGCCGGCCGGGATCGGGTCAACCGCGTCACCTACGAAATCGGGGTGCTCGAAGCGCTGCGCGAACGCTTGCGCTGCAAGGAAATCTGGGTGGTCGGCGCGAACCGCTACCGCAACCCCGACGACGATCTGCCGGCTGACTTCGAGCAAAACCGCGAGGACTACTACCGGGCGCTGAACCTGCCTCTCGATGTGGAGCGCTTCATCGCCGACTTGCAGGCCGAAATGCGCGCGGCGCTGTCCACCTTCGACGCTGGCTTGAAGAAGAATCCATCCGTCCGGCTGAGCAGCAAGGGCGGTGGCTGGATCACGCTGACGCCGCTCGATGCGCAACCCGATCCCCCCAATCTGACCGCGCTAAAGGCCGAACTCAATGTCCTCTGGCCGATGACCAGCCTGCTCGATATGGTCAAGGAAACCGATCTGCGGTTGAGCTTTACCGATGCCCTGAAAAGCCCGACCTCCTACGAGTCGATGGATCGCTCGGTGTTGCAGCCGCGCCTGCTCCTGTGTCTGCACGGCCTGGGCACCAATGCTGGCTTGCAGCGCATGGCCGGGCTGGATTCCGGCACCACGGCGCGCGACCTGGCCTATGTGCGCCGCCGTTACATCAGCGTGGACGCGATGCGCCGCGCGATTGCCATCGTCGCAGACGGCACGCTGCAAGCCCGCAACCCGGCGATCTGGGGTAGCGGCACCACCGCTTGCGCGTCGGACTCGAAACACTTCGGCGCGTGGGATCAGAACCTCACCACGCAATGGCACGTCCGCTACGGCGGGCGCGGCGTGATGATCTACTGGCATGTCGAGCGCAGCTCGCTGTGCATCCATTCGCAGCTCAAGTCGCCGTCGTCGTCGGAGGTGGCGTCGATGATCGAGGGCGTGATCCACCATTGCACCGAGATGGAGGTGGATCGGCAGTATGTCGATTCGCACGGCCAGAGCACGGTGGCGTTCGCCTTCTGCCGCCTGCTGGGCTTCCAGTTGCTGCCACGGCTGAAGGCCATCCACTCACAGAAGCTGTACCGGCCAGAGACCGGCAAGGCCGACGCCTACGCGAACCTGCAACAGATTCTGACCAAGCCCATCGACTGGGACTCGGTGCGGCAACAGTACGACCAGATGGTCAAGTACGCTACCGCGCTGCGCCTGGGGACAGCGGACACCGAAGCCATCCTGCGCCGCTTCACCAAGAAGAACGTGCAGCACCCGACCTACAAGGCATTCGCTGAGTTGGGCAAGGCGATCAAGACTATCTTCCTGTGCCGCTACCTGCACGACGAGGCGTTGCGCCGGGAAATCAACGAGGGGCTGAACGTAGTCGAGCAGTGGAACGGCGCGACCGACTTCGTGTTCTTCGCCCGCCGGGGCGAGATGGCGAGCAACCGCCGCGAGGATCACGAGGTCAGCATGCTCGCGCTGCACCTGATCCAGAACTGTATGGTCTACATCAACACGCTGATGATCCAGAAGGTCTTGGCCCTGCCGCATTGGCAGGGCAGGTTCACACCACGCGACTACGCCGCCCTGACGCCGCTGATCTGGGAACACGTCAACCCGTATGGTCGGTTCGATCTCGATATGAACACCCGGCTCGACCTGCCGTGATCGAAATGGCGGCTGGTGACACGACTGCTTGCTCTACCCCTGGTTGCGAGCAGAGTCTCGATTGCGACCAGCTTGGCGGCGAGATCATGCTGGTCGAGTTCGTCGAAGTGTGCCGACACCGCACGGTCGACTGCGATGCCGACGATGATCAGCAAGCCGCTCGCCATCGCCGCAAAGAGGGCCGCGAGCCGAGCGGTCAGCGACATTCCGCCGGGTGACGGCACACTCATGCCTGATCGTCCGCCTCGAGCACATAACCCATGCCGCGCACCGTGCGGATCAGCTTGGGCTCGAAGGGGTCGTCCACCTTGGCGCGCAGGCGCCGCACTGCGACCTCGATCACGTTGGTGTCGCTGTCGAAGTTCATGTCCCAGACCTGCGAGGCGATCAGCGAGCGCGGCAAGACCTCGCCCTTGCGACGCAACAGCAGTTCGAGCAGGCCGAATTCCTTGGCCGTGAGGTCGATCCGCAGGCCACCACGGGTGACCCGGCGACGCATCAGGTCGAGTTCCAGGTCGGCCGCGCACAATACGTCGGGCTCCTTGTTCTTGCCCCGGCGCAGCAGCGTGCGCACCCGGGCGAGCAGTTCGGAGAAGGCGAAGGGTTTGACCAGATAGTCATCGGCGCCGAGTTCCAGGCCGTGGACCCTGTCCTCGACCGAATCGCGCGCGGTCAGGAACAGCACCGGCATCGCGCCGCCAGCTCGGCGCACCGCTTGCAGGATGGTCCAGCCGTCGACCCCGGGCAGCATCACGTCGAGCACCAGCAAGTCGTAGTCACCAGTCAGGGCGAGATGCATGCCATCCAGTCCGTCCCGAGCCAGGTCGGTGACGAAGCCTGCCTCGCCCAGTCCTTGGCGCAGATAGTCCCCGGTTTTTGGTTCGTCCTCGATGATCAGAATCTTCACCACTGTGTTCCGCCTGTTGCGATGTGGCGATTCTGCCAGTGCTTGCCGGCGGTAGCTCGCAGATTACAAAGATGTAATCCCGGTGTCAGCTTGCTGTTCGGATTGCGCTCGCATCATGCACGGGTCGCCAGGCTGAACGCGCCGTCATTACCGGAAGCGTGGTCCTGGTTAAGTTTCACCCTCAGGAGATCCGCCATGAAAACTTCGTCATCCTCGTCCTTGCCCCGTGTCGTCATCGCGTCGA
>CAYTAY010000231.1:0-4833 GCA_964435845.1 uncultured Azoarcus sp. | reverse complement strand
AATGGGTTCCCGAATGTCGCTTGCCTTGGTCCGTACCCGCGCGCTGTCCTGTCTGGATGCACCCGAAGTCGTCGTCGAGGTGCATCTGGCCAACGGATTGCCGGCCTTCAGCCTTGTCGGCCTCCCGGATACCGAGGTGCGCGAAGCGCGCGACCGGGTGCGGGCCGCGATTCAGACCTCGCAGTTCGAGTTTCCGCAGCGTCGGATCACGGTCAACCTGGCGCCGGCCGATCTGCCCAAGGAGGGCGGTCGCTTCGACCTTCCCATCGCCCTTGGCATTCTCGCCGCCTCGCAACAGATTCCCCTTTCGGCGTTTGCCGATGCCGAGTTCGTCGGCGAACTCTCGCTCAATGGAGATTTGCGTGCGGTTCGCGGCGCGCTCGCGATCGGTCTTGCCGCGACCCGCGCCGGTCGAAGCCTGGTCCTGCCCAGCGGGTCGGCGGCTGAAGCCGCGCTGGCCCGGGGTTCGACCGTTCTCGGGGCCAACAGCCTGCTTGTCGTCTGCGCGCATCTGAATGGTCACACCGCGTTGTCGCCTCATGCATCGGAACGCGCTCCCGACGCTGAGAACACCGGCCCGGATCTTGCCGACGTGAAAGGGCAGCACTTGGCTCGTCGTGCGCTGGAGGTCGCCGCCGCCGGTCAGCATTCGCTGCTTATGTTCGGCCCGCCCGGCACCGGCAAGTCGATGCTGGCGCAACGCCTGCCGGGTCTGCTGCCTGCGCTGGACGAAACCGCGGCGATCGAGACCGCGTCGGTACAGTCCATCGACGGCAGCTTCGACCCGCGCGCCTGGGGCAGGCGGCCATTTCGCGCGCCGCATCACTCCGCATCCATGCCGGCCATCGTCGGCGGTGGCGCGAACCCGCGCCCCGGCGAGATCAGCCTCGCACATCACGGCGTGCTGTTTCTCGACGAACTCCCGGAATTCGACCGCCGGGTGCTGGAGGCGCTGCGCGAACCGCTCGAGACCGGCTTGGTATCGGTGTCGCGCGCCCGGCGGCGGGCGGAGTTTCCCGCCCGCTTTCAGCTGGTCGCGGCGATGAACCCCTGCCCTTGCGGGTATCACGGCGATCCTTCCGGGCGCTGCCGGTGCAGTGCCGAGCAGATTCGGCGCTACCGCGGCAAGTTGTCCGGCCCTCTGCTGGATCGCATGGATCTCGTCGTCGAAGTGCCCCTGCTCGAGCCGGCTGCGATGCAGGCGCAACCCACGGGCGAGGCCAGCGCCGCGGTGCGGGCGCGAGTCGAGGCGGCGCACAGTCGCCAGACGATGCGCCAGGGTTGCCCGAACAGCCGGCTTGAGGCGGGCGTGATCGATCGCCTGTGCAGGCCGGACGAAGGCGGGCAGCGCTTGCTTGGGCAGGCGATGACGCGCCTGAAGCTGTCCGCCCGTGCCTATCACCGGGTACTCAAGGTGGCGCGGACCATCGCCGACCTCGATGACGTTGAACGCCCCGGCCCCGGCCATGTTGCGGAAGCCATCCAGTATCGCCGGGGTCTGGAAGACGGCTGAGGCTGGAAACCGCGGTTCGAGCGATGGGCCAGGGGGTGCAGGCCGGTGCTATGCTGCAGGCCAAGAGCCTGGAATGCACCGCTTTGGTGCGTTTAGCCCAAAGTGATCACCCATGCCCGTCGCCATGCCCTGGCTGGCGGGGTTGTTAGCGGCGCTCGCCGCGATCGGCCCCTTTGCCATCGATACCTACCTACCCGCCTTTCCGGCCATGGAACGATCCCTCGGCGCGAGCCGTCTCGAGGTGCAACAGACCCTGACCGCCTACATGGCGACCTACGCGATGATGGTGTTGTGGCATGGCGCGCTCGCCGACCGCTTCGGTCGGCGACGGGTCATCATCGTTGCGATGCTCGGTTTCGCGGCGGCGTCCCTGGTGTGCGCGCTGGCGACCAGCATCGAATGGCTGTGGCTGGGTCGCGCCTTGCAGGGCATGTGCGGCGGTGCCGGCATGGTGGTGGGCCGCGTGGTGATCCGTGATCTTCTGGACGGCGCGCGGGCGCAGCGCCTGATGTCAAGGGTGATGATGATCTTCGCCATCGCGCCCGCGATCGCGCCGATGATCGGCGGCGCCTTGCTCTACCTCGCAGGATGGCGGTCGATCTTCGTATTTCTCGCGCTGTTTTCGGCGGGGTTGGCGTGGGCTACCTGGCGGATGCTGCCCGAGACCTTGCCGGAACACGCGCGCCAGTCCCTGCGCCCGGCGTCACTTTGGCGCGGCTACATGCAAATGATGTCCAGCGCTGCGTTTCTTCTGCTCGCCGGGGCGCTGGCCCTGAACTTCAATGCGTTCTTCATCTACGTGCTGTCGGCACCGACCTTCGTCATCGATCACCTCGGCCTGGGCAGCGGCCAGTTTCACTGGCTGTTCGTGCCGGTGGTGCTGGGCGTGATCGGCGGCTCGATGCTGTCGGGCAAAACCGCCGGGCGGCTCAGCCCGGTGCGCACCATCGCGCTGGGCTTCGGCATCATGGTGCTCGCTTCCGCCGCGAACCTGGCGCATTCGGCCTGGATGCCGACGAGCGTGATCGGTTCGGTGTTGCCGGTGGCGGTTTTCGTGCTCGGCATGTCACTGGCGATGCCCAGTCTCAGCCTGATGGTGCTGGATCTTTTCCCCGCGCGCCGTGGTCTGGTGTCGAGTTGTCAGAGCTTCGTGCAGGTGGGGCTGAACGCCTTGAGCGCAGGTTTGATCGTGCCGGTGCTGTGGGCGACGCCTCTGACATTGGCGGCCGGCATGGGCGTCTTCCTCGCCCTGGGGTTGGCCAGCTTCGTGCTCTGGGCGCTGCTCGAGCGTGCGCGCACCGGCTGATTCAGCATTGCTCCCAGGGCAGGCCGTCGAAGCGCCAGCCGCTGATCGAGTTGCGATGGTGTTTGTCATCGAGCTCGCCCTCGAAGCCGTGCAGCACGTTGCAGACGTTTTTGAAACCCGCCTCGATCAGCGCCTCGCCGGCGGTTTCGGAGCGGTTGCCGCTGCGACAGATGAGCACCACCGGCCGGCCGCCGCCGTGCCCCGTGAGTTTGCGAACCTCGCCAACGAAATGCGGGTTTACGTCCCAGTTCGGGCCGTCGTTCCACGAAACATGGATGGCGCCGACCGGATGGCCGACGAACAGAAACTCGATCTCGCTGCGCACATCGACGAGCAGCGCGTCCGGATTGCGCTGCAGGAAGTCGTAGGCTTCTTTCGGCGTGAGGTGTTTCATTAGGGCATCCTGTGCGGCCACGACTAAATCGTAAACTGTCCTGGGATCATACGCTCAGCCGTCGCCCGCTTCGCCGAGGTAAGCCTCGCGCACCCGGGGGTCTTCCCGCAGCGCTGCCGCATTGCCCGCCAGCGCGATGCGGCCGGACTCCATGACCCAGGCACGCTCTGCGATCTCCAGTGCGAGGTGGGCGTTCTGCTCCACCAGCAGGATGGTCACGCCACTGCGCGCGATATCGGCAATGACCTCGAAGACCTTCTCGACCACGATCGGCGCGAGCCCCATGGATGGCTCGTCGAGCAGCAACAGGCGCGGCCGGGCGAGCAGGGCGCGGCCGATCGAGAGCATCTGCTGTTCGCCGCCTGACAGGGTGCCGGCCTGCTGGTCGAGGCGCTCACGGATGCGCGGCAGCAGTTCCAGCACCCGCTCGCGGTCTTCGTCGGTCCCGGCCCCACGGGTATAGGCGCCGAGGCGGAGGTTCTCAGCCACCGTAAGCTGCGCGAAAATACCGCGTCCTTCCGGCACCAGCGAGACACCCTCGCGCACCCGGCGATGCGCCGGCAATCGGATGATACTTTCGCCGTCCAGAAAGATGGCGCCGCTGTCCGCTGGATGTACGCCGGCGATCGTCCGCAAGGTGGTGGTTTTGCCGGCCCCGTTGGAACCGATCAGGCAGGCGGTTTCACCGCGTGCCAGTGTCAGGCTGATGCCGTGCAGTGCCGGGATGCGGCCGTGGCTCGCGTGCAGCTCGACTACATCGAGCATCGGGGCTTCAGCCGTCACGTCCGGCTGCCTCCGAGATAGACTTCGACGACCCGCGGGTCGCGCCGCACCTCGTCGGGACGCCCGAGCGCGATGTTGCGGCCCGAATCCAGCACCGCAATCCGATCGCACAGGCGCATCACCAGATGCATGTCGTGTTCGATCAGCAGCACAGTCACGCCGCGCCCCCTTATGCGTTCGGTCAGCATGCGTAGTGCGTCGGTCTCGACCCGGTTCATGCCGGCAGCAGGCTCGTCCAGCGCCAGCAACCGGGGCGCGGAAACCAGCGCGCGTGCGATCTCGAGCCGGCGCTGGTCGCCATAGGAAAGATGGCGCGCCTGTGTGTCGGCGCGCGCTGCGAGTCCGACCTCTCCCAGTGCGTGCATCGCCTTGTGCTGCGCCTCGTCGGCCTCCGTGCGCGCGCCGCCGGTGCCGACCAGGGTGGCGAGCAGGCTCGAGCGCATGCGCGAGTGCAGGCCGGCGAGCACGTTGTCCAGCACACTGAGCTCGCCAAAAAGGCGGATGTTCTGGAAGGTACGGGCGATGCCGCGCGCGATGACCTCATGCGGTTTGCCCGAGGGCAGCGGTTGCCCGGCGAAGCGGCATAGCCCGGCGTCGGCCGTCTGCACGCCGGTCAGGATGTCGAACAGCGTCGTCTTGCCGGCGCCGTTTGGCCCGATCAGCCCGAAGATCTCGCCCTCGCGCACCGCGAGCGACACCGAATCCAGCGCGACGACGCCGCCGAAACGGCGGGTCACGCCATCGGCTTCGAGCAGTGCGGGCAGATCGGCCTGGATCGTTGTCGGCATCGTAACGAGTGGTGTCGGAAGCTTCGCATCGGCGGGCCGATGCCATAAA
>CAYTAY010000230.1:0-4836 GCA_964435845.1 uncultured Azoarcus sp. | reverse complement strand
CCATCATTGCGCTGCAACCGGCCGCCTCTCCCTGAAAGTATCATTGTTGCTTCTGCCCGAGGTTGCCGAAACGGGCTCTGAGGCCGGCAAGACGCAGTCATTTGAGAAAGCGCTCTATCCGAAGGCGGCCTGCTTGAAACGGCCCTCGATAGACGGGCGCCTGGTCAATCGATAGAATGCCGCTCGTTCATTGGGGAGTAGCCTCTCTTTAACCCGAAGAGGCTTGCGTCAACATACTTGGTCACTCGACCATGGCGTAAGCGGTTTCTGCTTGGCAAGACCTTTGATCACACCACCTTCCGACTGGCCGGAGAGGTGGCGTGGTCATTTGTCGAATTCCGGCCGAGGAAACCAGTATGGAAGCTTTTCTGATCTCCACCGGCATCGTTTCGCTCGCCGAAATCGGTGACAAAACCCAGCTCCTCGCGTTCATTCTCGCAGCTAAATTCCGTAAGCCGGTGCCGATTGTTTTCGGCATCTTTGTCGCCACTCTGGCCAATCACGGCTTCGCAGGCGCAGTGGGGACATGGATTACAACGCTCATGGGACCGGAGACGCTTCGCTGGGTGCTCGGCATTTCATTTATCGCAATGGCCGGCTGGACTGTAAGCCCCCGGCGAACCCTTGTTGACGGTTCGCTCAGGCGCAAGAGCTTGGCTGCCAGTGATGCGGCAGCAGCTCGCCGATTCGGCTGTAGGGGTGGGTTGGCAGGCGTGTGAGCACATCCTTGAGGTAGGTGAAGGGCTCGTGGCCATTGAGGCGTGCGGACTGGATCAGGCTCATGATGGCCGCCGCCCGCTGACCCGCTCGCAGGCTGCCGGCAAATAGCCAGTTCTTGCGCCCGAGCGCGATCGGCCGGATCTGGTTCTCGATCCAGTTGTTGTCGATCGGTACGCGCCCATCGTCAAGGTAGTGCGTGAGTGCGGCCCAGCGCTTGAGGCTGTAGTCGATCGCCCGGGCGATGGCCGAGCCGTTGGGCACCTGGGTACGGCGTGCGAGCAACCAGGCGTGCAGCTGGTCGAGAATCGGCCGGGCCTGATCCTGTCGTAATCGCTGGCGGGCCTGAGTGTCGAGTTCGGCCGCCTCGCGCTCGATCGTGTAGAGCTTGCCGATGGCTTCGAGTGCTTCGCTCGCAATCTGGCTCTGTCCGTTGGCGGTGAGATCGAAGAACTTGCGCCGCGCGTGCGCCATGCAGCCAGCTTCCTTCACGCCTTGGGCGATGAGCGCTTTGTAACCCGAGTAGTCGTCACAAATCAGCGTGCCACGCCACGCGCCCAGAAACGCCTGGGCGTGACGGCCGGCGCGGCTGTCGGCAAAGTCATAGATGACGGCCTTGATCGGGTCGAAGGCACCGACGCTGTAGGACCACAGGTACGCACGGTGCGTCTTGCCCGCCCCCGGGTCGAGCATCGCCACCGGGGTCTCGTCCGCATGCAGCACCGGATGAGCGAGCAACTCGCGTTTGAGCGCATCGACCAGCGGTTGCAGATGCACGCCGCTTTGGCCCACCCATTGGGCCAGTGTCGATTGCGGGATCGCTACGCCTGCCCGACCGAAGATGCCTTCCTGACGGTACAGCGGTAGATGATCCTGGTACTTGGCCACCAGCACCTGAGCGAGCAACCCGGCGGTAGGGATGCCCTTGTCGATGATGTGTGCCGGCACCGGTGCCTGAACGAGGGTTTCGCAGGCGCTGCAGGCCCACTTGCCGCGGACGTGGCGCTCGACGGTAAAGACCCCTGGGGTGTAGTCGAGCTTCTCGGCCACATCCTCGCCGATGCGGCGCATCTCACAGCCGCAGGCACAGGTGGTCGAATCGGGTTCGTGATGAATCTCGGTGCGTGCCAACTCGGGCGGCAGCGGCTTGCGCCGGGCCTGGCCTTTGGGTGGCGCAGCCTTGTCGGTGTCCGGTTGGAGTTGCTCGAGCTCTTCGCTCATCGCGGCCAGATCGGCCTCGGTGCTCTCCTCGAACAGACGTGCCTGCTCGCTGGAAAGATGCTCGGCCTTCACGCCGAAGCGCTGCCGCTTGTAGAGCGCGAGCTCATGGGTGAGCCGATCGATCTTGGTCTGCCGCCAGAGCAGTTCGCGCTCCTGCTCGATGAGCAGGCTGCGCAAGGTGTCGGCATCCAGGTGGTCGAGTTCGGCGGGCAGTGGCATACATCAATGATGCCCGATGCGTACCCCGTCAAACCATCAGGGGATTCGCCGATAGCGCCGCTTCAAATTGTCCGGATCACCCCACCGTCACCGAGCTGCCGCCAAGGCAGCCCGAGCACCAGTGCGTCGAACTGTGCGCGCGAGAGCGCGACTGCGCCCTCGCCGTCGCGCCAGTGAAACCGCCCCTGGTTCAGCCTTCGGCAGGCGAGCCACACGCCAAAGCCGTCATGAACCAGCACCTTCATCCGGGTGCCGCGCCGGTTACTGAAGAGGTAAGCGTGGTGGGGCTGAGCCTGGCCGAACACGCGCACCACCTGTGCGAGCAGCGTGTCCATACCCGCGCGCATGTCCAACGGGGCCGATGACAGCCACAGCGCATCAATGCGTATCATGCGAGCCACTCACGCAGCCAAGCGCCGCACGCACCGGCCGCGTCAGTTGGCCACTCGAGTTTGACCCGTGCCGCACCGCGCGCGACTTCGATGCGAATCACCTGCGCGGGCGTCGGTGCGAGCGCGACCGGGACGAAGCCTGCCATCGCCCCTTCACTGACCGCAACGGTCTGGGCGTGCCGACGACTCGCCGGTTCGATGTCGCGCTCGCGCAACCAGCGGCGCACCAGGTTCGCGTTCAACCCGTGGGTGAGCGCCACGCCAGCGACCGACTGGCCTGGTTCGCAGCACGCGCCAATCACCGATTGCTTGAACGCTTCGCTGTGCTTGCGCCGGCGGCGCGGGATCATGACGTCCATAGTGTCCACCATCGAATTGAGTGGACGCGATCTTCAGCGCACTAAGCGCTCGATGGTAGATGGGTTCGCCGGAGGCTTACGCTGGACTCTGCTACCGGACAAATTCGACGAAGATGAAGCGAAGCTGGTTCGTCTTGGCGTCTTCACCACTACGCTGATTGCATTCTTCCTCGCCGAAATGGGTGACAAGACGCAGATCGCCACTGTAGCGCTGGCAGCTCAGTATCAGAATCTGATTGCGGTCGTTGCCGGTACAACCCTGGGCATGATGGTGGCGAATGTGCCAGCCGTCATCATGGGTGACAAAATCGCCGACAAGATGCCGGTCAAGCTTGTGCACCGTATTGCCGCCGCCATCTTCGCCTTCCTCGGCGTCGCCACTCTTTTGGGGGCAGGGGCAGGCTTGGGTTTCTAAATCAACTGGGAAGCCTTTGCGCCAATGAAACGTATCTCGCCCAGAACGCACATGAAGCCTAAGCACAAGGCGGCTGGCGGGAGTCCCATGGGCATCTGAGTGCTTGGCTTCGTGAGCATCCTGATGGACATCTCTTCGGAGAAGATCTAAGAATCCGCTCACGAAACGGAGAAAATCGCACGCTAAGCGTGCGCTGAGGCTGACACCAATCGGTATGGCGCACGAATCGACCCGGCCGGTTCTTGGCCCCAACGCCACGATCAACGGTGTTATCTGTCGTTGCTGAACTGTGCGCAGCCGCAGGAGTGCGATGGTGCGCAGAAACGCGTTTGGCGGGATTGCGCGGCGATGCCCTCGCTATCGGAGAGCCAAAATCCTGCGTGCGCCGTTGAGCACAACTGCGCCGATGATCCCGCCGATGACAAGGTCGGGAACGGCGGAGCCGGTCCATGCGACCAAGGCACCCGCGACGATCACTCCGAGGTTGGCCAGCACGTCGTTGGCGGAGAAGATGTAGCTTGCAGTCATGTGCGCGCCGCGATCACGATGCCGCGAAATGAGCACAAGGCACGTGACGTTTGCGACAAGCGCAACAACTCCGACTCCCATCATCAAAGCCGAGACGGGCTCGCTGCCGAAGACGAACCTGCGTCCGACCTCGAACAGAGCCCCCAGCGCAAGCACCAGCTGCAGCCACCCTGCGATGTGGGCCGCCTTCACCTTCAGGTGAGCCGCACGCCCCACGGCATAGAGCGCCAGGCTGTAGACGGCCGCGTCGGCGAACATGTCGAGTGAGTCAGCCAGCAGACCGGCCGACTGCGCCAACAGGCCCAACACGACCTCGATCACGAACATGGCAGCATTGATGCCGAGCAACATCCGCAGCACTTTCAATTCAGCGACGTCGCCGGCGTCGGGCAACGGCACGGCGTCATCGGGCACGGCCTCGCTGCTCTGCAGGGCTGCCCCGAGGCCGAGCCGCGTCAGGCGCGCCAGGACTTCGTCCGCCGAAGCCCGATGCAGCACCGTGACCTGACGTTGCTTCAGATCGAACGACAATGACAACTCCGGCATGTCCTGGAGCGCCATGCGAACGAGGTTTTCTTCCGATGGACAATCCATCCTCGGCACGTTAAAGCTGCTGCGCTGCATGGGTCTGCTCTCACTCAACACAGTCGCTTGAAGCGATGCGTCGAAACTACGCGCCACTCGCGCGCCAAGCGAGCGCCCCGATGTGCTCGACATGGCGCTTCGAGGGCTGTTTGCCGGCAGAAAACACCGCTCACCTCCTCTGCATGTACTGCTGGTGCCGCATCATGTGATCCATCATCATCTGCTGCATCGGCATGTATTGATCAATCATGTACTGGCGCTGCTGCTGTTGTTCCGGGGTGAGTTTTGAGTAGTAGTCCCCCATATGTCCCCATCCCATCATCGGTCCGCCCCTCATCATTCCGGACCCCATCCCCGGGCCGCCCATGCAGCAGCCCATGCCGCCGCCCGGCCCCCACAT
>CAYTAY010000229.1:0-4873 GCA_964435845.1 uncultured Azoarcus sp. | reverse complement strand
CAGATGAGCGCCAAGGACTCGTCCAACACGCACGAGGTCATCGCCACGCTGTTCCGCACCATGAACACCAAGCGCGAGGATCGGGCCGCCGCCAAGATTCCCCGATGGGCCGAAGACTTCCCCTACGTCAACGGTCAGTTGTTCTCTGGTGGCGACGAAGTGCCCCGATTCAGCAAGATCGCCCGGTCCTACCTGTTGCACGTCGGCGGGTTGGATTGGACCAAGATCAACCCTGACATCTTCGGTTCGATGATCCAGGCCGTCGCCGAGGACGAGGAGCGTGGCGAGCTGGGGATGCACTACACCAGTGTCCCCAACATCCTAAAGGTGCTGAATCCGCTGTTCCTCGACGACCTGCGGGAGAAGTTGGAGGAAGCGGACGACAACGTCCGCATGTTGCTCAACCTGCGCAAGCGCATCGCCAAGATCAGGGTCTTCGACCCGGCCTGCGGTTCGGGCAACTTTCTGGTCATCGCCTATAAGGAATTACGCGCCATAGAGGCCGAGATCAACCGGCGGCGCGGCGAACCGGATCGCGCATCAGAAATCCCGGTCACCAACTTTCGCGGGATCGAGCTACGCGACTTTCCGGCCGAAATCGCCCGTCTCGCACTGGTCATCGCCGAGTACCAGTGCGATGTGCTGTACCGGGGACAGAAGCTGGCGCTGGCTGAGTTTCTGCCTCTGCGCAACGAGAATTGGATCACGTGTCACAACGCACTGCGAATCGACTGGTTGAGCGTGTGCCCTGCGACCGGTACTGGCGTGAAGCTGCAGGCGGACGACCTCTTTGAAACTCCACTCGATCAAGCCGAGATCGACTTTCAGAACGAAGGCGGCGAGACGTACATCTGCGGAAATCCGCCGTACAAGGGCAGCAAATGGCAGAGCGACGAACAAAAGGCCGATTTGGCGAACGCTTGGGTCAAGCACCCCAAGCTGGCGAAGACGACCGACTTCGTGACAGGATGGTTTGCGCGCTTCTTCGACTACGCTGACAGCGTTCCAAATGCAGTTGCCGCCTTCGTGGCAACCAACAGCATATGCCAGGGCCAGCAGGCCATTGACGTTTGGCCGGTAGCCTTCCAGCGTGGCTACGAAATCCGCTTTGCACACACCTCGTTCAAGTGGGCGAACCTTGCCAGTCACAACGCTGGCGTGACGGTGGTGATCGTCGGTCTGGGTGAAAAATCGACGCTACCCAAAAGGCTCTACCAGGAGGAGTTAGTCAAGCAATGCTCTGCTATCGGTCCGTACCTTGTGCCGGATAGCCTCGCATATGTTCAGAAGGCAAATGATCCGATTGGCGAGCAGTCCACGATGCTGTTCGGCAACATGCCACGCGATGGCGGACACCTTTTTCTTGATGCCGAATTGGCAGAGAAGGTCATTGCCGAGGACGTTGATGCGCGCCCCTTCGTCAAGCGATTTGTCGGTTCGACCGAGCTAATAAACGGCAAGCTACGGTACTGCTTGTGGATTGCGGACAAGGACGTGGAGTATGCCAAGAGAAGCGTCTTCATTGCTGAGCGCTTGCGGTTGGTGGCGGAGAATCGCAAGCAGTCAGATGCCGAATCTACACGTCAGTTCGCCAAGCAGCCACACCGTTTCGTCCAAATCGCGGGCGTGGCGCGACGGAATCAAATACTTGTTCCTGGTGTTAGCTCGGAGAACCGACCCTACTTGCCCTGCGACTACTTGACGGCTGACGTCATAGCGTCAAACAAGTGTTTTGCACTATATGACGCCCCGCTGTGGAATATGGCGCTAATTGTGTCGAAGTTGCATTGGGTTTGGATTGGGACCGTGTGCGTTCGCATGCGAACCGACTTTTCCTACTCCAACACTGTCGGCTGGAACACCTTTCCCGTTCCGGCACTGACGGATAAGAACAAGGCCGACCTCACGCGCTGCGCTGAGGACATTTTGCTGGCGCGGGAGCATCACTTCCCCGCGACCATCGCGGACCTGTACGACCCCGAGAACATGCCCGCGGACCTGCGCGCCGCCCATGATCGCAACGACGAAGTGCTGGAGCGCATCTACATCGGTCGGCGCTTCAAGAACGACACCGAGCGGCTGGAAAAGCTGTTTGACCTCTATACCAAGATGACCGCTTCGGCTGCACCGGCCAAGGGCAAGAAGCGCAAAGCGGGAGCCAACGCATGAGCGACAAGATTAAGTCCGTACCGTCCGTTTCCGTCACCTACGCCCGCAACGGTGCGTCGACCAAGGCCAATGCGCTTGGGATGCGGCCCATGCAGGAGCGGGCCTACGAGAAGCGGGGTGAGCAATACCTGCTCATCAAGTCGCCACCCGCGTCGGGCAAGAGCCGTGCGCTGATGTTCGTGGCACTCGACAAGCTCAAGAACCAAGGCTTGAAGCAGGCCATCATCGTTGTGCCGGAAAAGTCCATCGGTGCCAGCTTCAACGACGAGCCGCTGTCGAAGTACGGCTTCTGGTCCGACTGGCACGTCGAACCCAAGTGGAACCTGTGTAACGCGCCGGGCAACGACAACGGCGGCAAGGTCAAGTCGCTGGGCGCATTCCTTGAAGGCGACGACAAGGTGTTGGTCTGCACCCACGCGACCTTCCGCTTCGCGGTCGATGCTTACGGCGTGGAAGCGTTCGATGACCGACTGATCGCGGTCGATGAGTTCCACCACGTTTCGGCGAACCCGGACAACAAGCTCGGCTTGCACCTGGGGCAGTTCTTCGCACGGGGCAAGACTCACATCGTTGCCATGACCGGCTCCTACTTCCGTGGCGACGCCGAGGCCGTGCTCGCGCCGCAGGATGAGTCGAAGTTCGATACCGTCACCTACACCTACTACGAGCAGCTCAACGGCTACGAGTACCTCAAGCAACTCGACATCGGCTACTTTTTCTACAGCGGGCCTTACGTCGATGACATCCTCAACGTCCTCGACCCGGCCGAGAAGACCATCATTCACATCCCGAACGTCAATTCGCGCGAGAGCACGAAGGACAAGATGCGGGAAGTGGAGCACATCATCGAGACGCTGGGTGAATGGCAAGGCATCGACCTTGCGACCGGCTTCCAGCGTGTCAAGCGTCCCGATGGCCGGGTGCTGCGGATCGCTGATCTCGTCGATGACGACGCCGCCAAGCGCGACCGCGTGTCCGCCGCGCTCAAAGACCCGGCACAGAAGAACAACCGGGACCATGTGGACATCATCATTGCGCTGGGCATGGCGAAGGAAGGCTTCGATTGGATTTGGTGCGAACATGCGCTGACCGTGGGCTACCGCGCCAGCCTGACCGAGATCGTGCAGATCATCGGTCGAGCTACCCGCGACGCGCCCGGCAAGACCCGCGCAAGGTTCACCAACCTGATCGCCGAGCCGGATGCGGCCGAGGAAGCTGTCACCGAGGCCGTCAACGATACGTTGAAGGCCATCGCGGCCAGCCTGCTGATGGAGCAGGTTCTTGCTCCGCGCTTCGAGTTCAAGCCCAAGAACCCCGACAGTGGCCCGACGCCGGGTTTTAACTACGGCGAGGCTGGCTATGACTCTGACCGCTGCAATGTCGGTGTCAATGAGCAGACAGGGGCGTACCAAATCGAGATCAAGGGCATCGCCGAGCCCAAGAGCAAGGAGGCGGCGCGAATTTGTCAGGAAGACCTGAACGAAGTCATCGCGGCCTTCGTGCAGGACAAGCCCACCATCGAGCGCGGCCTGTTCGATGAGGAGCTGGTGCCCGAGGAGCTGACGCAGGTTCGCATGGGCAAGATCATCAAGGACAAGTATCCCGAGCTCGACGCCGAAGATCAGGAGGCCGTGCGCCAGCACGCCATCGCCGCCCTCAACCTCACGCAGCAGGCCAAGCGGCTCATCACCGAAGGCGAGAGCGATGGGTCGCCCAACACCGCCCTGATCGACGGCGTGCGCCGCTTCGCGATGGACGTGCGCGAGTTGGACATCGACCTGATCGACCGCATCAACCCCTTCGGGGAAGCCTACGCCATCCTTGCCAAGACCATGAGCGAGGACAGCTTGAAGCAGGTCGCGGCGGCCATCTCGGCAAAACGCACAAGCCTGACGCCGGACGAGGCGAAGGAGATGGCCGTTCGCGCCGTCCAGTTCAAGAAGGAGCGCGGCCGTATTCCGGCGCTCGATTCTCAGGATGCCTGGGAGCGACGCATGGCCGAAGGCGCCGTCGCCTTCATGCGCTTCAAGGCGGAGGGACGCTATGAGTAACTCTGATCTTGACGAACTCGCTGCGGAGCTTGCCGAGTTCGCTCCGGCTGAGAAGAAAAATGGCCGCCCAGCCAGCGAGGAGCGTGTCATTGCTGGCTTCGAGGAAATCCAACGCTTCACAGAGCAGCACGGGCGTGCGCCGCAGCATGGCGAAGACCGCGACATATTCGAGCGCCTATATGCCGTGCGGCTCGACCGTCTACGCGCGCTCCCGGATTGCCGCGCCTTGCTTGAGCCGCTAGACCATCAGGGCTTGCTTGCTGGGGCACCGACCGTTGCCGCTTCGGCGGACGAAACTGTCGACATCGACGACCTGGCTGCCGAACTGGCGGATGTTGCCGGCGCGGACGACATCACGGTCTTGCGCCATGTCCGTACCAGCGCCGAAAAGCGCGCCGCCGAGGAGATCGCGGATCGCAAGCCCTGCGAGGACTTCGAGACCTTCCGGCCCTCGTTCGAGCGCGTGCAAACGGAAGTCAAAACCGGTATGCGCCAGTCCCAGCCCATCGAAGCGGGCCGCCGTGCGATTGAAGTCGGGGACTTTTTCGTTCTCGATGGCCTTACTCTCTACGTCGCCGAGGTCGGCGAGCCGTTGAAGACCACCGCCGGGGAAGTGGACCGCCGCCTGCGCCTCATCTTCTCCAACGGCACCG
>CAYTAY010000228.1:0-4881 GCA_964435845.1 uncultured Azoarcus sp. | reverse complement strand
ATCGATCACCAGCCTGCAACTGCTCGGTCGCGGAAAAGTGCGCGACATCTACGCAGTCGATGACGAAAAGCTCCTGATCGTCACAAGCGACCGACTGTCCGCCTTCGACGTCATCCTGCCGGATCCGATTCCCGACAAGGGCCGGGTGCTGACCGCGCTGGCCAACTTCTGGTTCGCCCGCCTCGGCCATTTAGTGCCCAACCAGCTCACCGGCATCGACCCCGAGTCCGTGGTCGCCCCCGGCGAGCGCGAACAGGTTCGCGCCCGGGCCCTGGTGGTCAAGCGTCTCAAGCCGCTGCCGATCGAGGCGGTGGTACGTGGCTACGTGATCGGCTCGGGCTGGAAGGACTACCAGGAAACCGGCGCCATCTGCGGCATCGCCCTGCCCGCTGGCCTCACGCAGGCGGCACGCCTGCTGGCGCCGATCTTCACCCCTGCGAGCAAGGCCGAGGCGGGTGATCACGACGAGAACATCTCCTTCGAGCAGGCACAGGCGCGCTGCGCGGCTGTGCTCGACGACGCGCTGGCCGGCACTGGCACCGATGGCGCGGCCCTGGCCTCGCAAGCCCGCGACGTCGCCATCAGGCTTTATACCGAAGCGGCCGACTATGCGCGTGGGCGCGGCATCATCATCGCCGACACCAAGTTCGAGTTCGGGGTCGACGACGAGGGCACCCTGCACCTCATCGACGAGGCGCTCACGCCCGACTCTTCACGCTTCTGGCCGGCGGACAGCTACCGCGAGGGCATCAGCCCGCCGAGCTTCGACAAACAGTACGTCCGCGATTATCTCGAAACCCTGGACTGGAACAAGAAGGCCCCTGGCCCGAAACTGCCGGCTGAAGTCATCGAGCACACCGCAAGCAAATATCGGGAGGCCTGCGAAAGGTTGACCGGACTCTCGCTCGAATAGCATCAGTCCTGGAGCACCGCTGACCGCAAGACGGTCGGCGCCGGTCTCCCAAGCACGAGGCACACACAAGACACACAAGACACACGAGGCGGCGACAACGAGCGCCCCCGGGAGGAGAACAGCATGAGCAAGGCCTCGGACAGCCGCATGATCGCACTCGCAGTCGTGATCGCGGCATACGTCCTGTCGTTTTTCCATCGATTCGCGCCCGCAGGCATCGCGGGCGATCTTGCGGCGACCTTCCAGACCAGCGCAGCCTCGCTCGGGGTCCTCGCGGCGACCTATTTTTACGTCTACACCATCATGCAGGTGCCCACCGGCGTGCTCGTCGACACCTTGGGGCCAAGACGTATCCTGGTCGGTGGCAGCCTGATCGCGGCAGCAGGCAGCCTGCTCTTCGGTCTCGCTCCCGACCTGAGCATTGCGATGATCGGTCGCACCCTGATCGGTCTTGGCGTATCGGTGGTGTTCATCGCGATGCTCAAGCTCATCACGCTATGGTTTGACGAACGCCGCTTCGCCACCCTGGTCGGTTTGTCGATGCTCATCGGCAATGCCGGTTCGGTACTCGCCGGCACGCCGCTCGCGGCCGCGGCATCGGCAGTTTCCTGGCGCACGGTCTTCGTCGCGGTTGCGGTGGTGTCGCTGCTCATCGCAGCGGCAAGCTGGCTGCTGATCCGCGACGAGAAGCGCACGCGCACCGGGACACGCGGCTTCGACCGCACCGCTGTCATGAGCGAGCTGCTCGGGGTGCTGCGCAATCGCGCAACCTGGCCACCGGTCGTGGTCAACTTCGGTCTCAGCGGCAGCTTCTTCACCTTCGGAGGCCTTTGGCTGACCCCGTATCTGACGACCATTCATGGCATGAGTTCGGTCACCGCCGCAGCTCACTTGTCGCTTTATTTTGCTGGTTTCGCGATCGGCTGCCTGGCGGCAGGCTCGCTGTCGGACCGCATCGGCCGGCGCAAACCCGTGCTGTTCGGCAGCGGCGTGGTGGTGTGCGGATTCTGGGGCCTGTTGTTGTCAGCAGTTAGCATGACCCCGGCACTCAGCCACGCCTTGTTCGCACTCATGGGGATCGCGACAGCCGGCTTCGTGCTGACCTGGGCCTGCGCCAAGGAGGTAAATCCAGCCCACTTGTCCGGCATGAGCACCAGCGTGACCAACATGGGCGGCTTCCTCGCTGGGGCGCTGATCCAGCCAGCAGTGGGAATGGTGATGGACCTCGGTTGGGATGGCACCGTGGTCGATGGCGTGCGCCAGTACAGCGAGCAGACCTTTCTGCTCGGCATCAGCCTGATCGCGGCGCTTGCGGTACTCGGCACAGTCGCTAGCCTGTTCGTGCGCGAAACCGGTTGCCGCAATGTCTGGCAGGCGGAAGGGAAGTGATCTATTCATGCAGATGAGAACCATCCGCGGATGGCCCACTCAAAGTGCTCACAAGTCAGTGGCTCTCGGCCCGCCAGCACGGACAGGTCATTTCCGATCGGCGCAGCTTGGCCGCAATGTTGCAAAGGAGGCCATCATGGATCGTTCGATGCACACCCTCGACCGCCATTTCAATCTTCCGCGAGTGCGCGAGGTAGATAACGCCAGACCGTTCCACTGGCTGCAAATGGGCTGGAACGACCTGCGTGAGCACGGTTTCGCCAGCATCGCCTACGGCGTGTTCTTCGCAGCGGTCGGTTACCTCATTCTCGCCTTTGCCGCACCGAGGCCTTACCTGGTCACTGCGTCCATCTCAGGCTTCTTCCTTGTCGGGCCGGTTCTCGCCGCCGGCCTTTACGAGATTTCCCGTCGCGGCGCTGCCGGCCAACCGGCCGGGCTGCGCGACTCCCTGCGTGGCATCGCTGGCAGCTATGATTCGCTGCTGTCGATCGGCGTTTTCCTGGCGATCGTGATGCTGGGCTGGGAGCGTGTCTCGGCAGTGCTGTTCGCGCTGCTCTTCACCGGCGAGCTCACCGAGCTGGGCGGTTTCATGCGCACCGTGCTGTTCTCGGGCGAACATCTCGGCTTCACCGCGGTGTACATGGTTGCGGGCTTTCTGTTTGCCACTTTGGTGTTTTGTGCGACGGTGATCGCGGTGCCGATGCTCATGGACCGGGATACCGACATGGTCACCGCGATGATGACCAGCCTGCGCGCGGTCAGCCTCAACCCCCGGGCCATGATCCTGTGGGCAGCGCTGATCGTCGCCCTCATCGGCATCGGCTTCGCGACGATGATGCTTGGACTGGTGTTGTTGCTACCCCTGCTCGGTCACGCGAGCTGGCATGCCTATCGGGACCTGGTCGAGTGAGCCGGCTTGGGGCCGCTGCAAACAGATAGCCCCCGACGGTGGCGATGATAGTCCGTACTCATCGCCGCCGAGAATAAAATACTGTTCAATCGATTGCCGGCCCCTCGCGGCCCGCACTGTTGCCCCTGAGCCCGGAGAAACAACCGCATGACCAATCCGCTTCTGACCTTCGACGCCCTCCCCGACTTCGACAACATAAAGCCGGAACATGTCGGACCCGCGATCGGCCAACTCATCGACGAGAACCGTAAGCTCATCGAAACGCTGCTGGCCGATCCGGCGCCACCGACCTGGGACGACTTTGCAGTGCCGATGACCGAGGCGGGCGAACGCCTCGGGCGGGCGTGGGGCATCGTGGGCCACATGCACAGCGTCATGGACGTGCCCGAATGGCGCGATGCCTACAACGCGATGCTGCCGGCGATCTCGAGCTTCTATGCCGAGGTTGGGCAAAACCTCGCCCTCTACGAAAAATACAAGGCCTTGCACGACGGTCCCGAGTTCGCCTCGCTCAACCCGGTGCGCCAGCGCATTCTCGAGCATGAGCTGCGCGACTTCCGGCTTGCCGGCGCAGAGCTGCCCGACGAACTCAAGCCCCGTTTCAAGGCCATCCAGGAAGAGTTCTCCTCGCTCGCGGCGAAGTTTTCCGAGAACCTGCTCGATGCCACCAACGCCCATGCCGAGTGGATCGAGGACGAATCACTGCTGGCGGGCATCCCCGATGACGTGTGCGAGGCGGCGCGCACTGCAGCCAGGAAGACCGGGCGCGATGGCTGGAAGTTCACCCTGCAGATGCCGAGCTACCTGCCGGTGATGCAGTACGCTGAAAACCGCGAGCTGCGGGCGCGCATGTATCGCGCCTACGCTACCCGGGCTTCGGAATTCGGCCCGGAGGCACTGGACAACGGGCCACTTATCGGTCGCATCCTCGCGTTGCGCGAGGAAGAGGCAAAGATGCTCGGATACGCGCATTTCGCCGAAGTCTCGCTGGTGGCAAAAATGGCCGAGTCACCTCAGGAGGTACTCGCCTTTCTGCGTGACCTCGCGGCTCGCGCCAAACCCTTTGCCGAACGCGATCTCGACGAATTGCAGGGCTTCGCCCGTGAGTCCCTTGGCCTGGCGGCACTCGAGCCCTGGGACGTGGCTTACGCCTCGGAGAAGCTGCGCCAGGCACGTTATGCGTTTTCCGAGCAAGAGGTCAAACAGTACTTCCCGGAACCCAAGGTCATGGACGGCCTGTTCGGCGTGATCCGAAAACTCTACGGCGTCGATATCCTGCCCGAGGATGCGCCGCGCTGGGATCCGGGCGCCCGCTTCTTCCGCATCGAACGCAACGGCGACCTGGTCGGTCACTTCTACATCGATCTGCACGCGCGCGAGACCAAACGCGGCGGCGCGTGGATGGACTCGGCACGCAGCCGGCAGCTCACCGCCCGCGGGGTGCAGACACCAATCGCCTATCTGGTGTGCAATTTCTCCGGCCCCTCGGGCAACAAGCCGGCCACCTTTACCCATGACGACGTCCAGACCCTGTTCCACGAATGCGGCCACGGGCTGCACCACCTGCTGACCCAGGTCGACGAGCTGGCGCTGTCGGGTATCCACGGCGTCGAATGGGACGCGGTCGAGCTACCGAGCCAGTTCATGGAGAATTTCTGCTGGGAGTGGG
>CAYTAY010000227.1:0-4891 GCA_964435845.1 uncultured Azoarcus sp. | reverse complement strand
AGATGGCCGACAAGGTGGGGTTGTCGCCGTCGCCGTGCTGGCGGCGCGTGAAGGAACTCGAGGAGTCCGGCTTGATCAAGGGCTACGTCGCCCTGCTCGACCGGCAGAAGCTGGGGCTGACGACCTGCGTGTGGGTAAGGGTGAAGCTGAAGAAGCACAGCGCCGAGGTACTCGACCGCTTCGAGACGGTGGTCAAGGGCTGTGACGAGGTGATCGAGTGTTACGAGCTGCTCGGCGAGACCGACTGCCTGCTCAAGCTGTATCTGCCTAGCCTCGAGGCCTTTTCGGCCTTCATGCACAACTTTTTGCTGAAGATCCCGGAGGTGGACGTCACCCACTCATCGGTGGCGTTGCGCGAGATCAAAAACGACACTGCCCTGCCGATCTGAGGTGTTCTGAGCCGCTCCCGGTTCGTCCGGGAGCGGCGCTCATGCGCAACCTGGGGTCGTCTCAGAAAACGGAAAAAATCGTTTGCTAAGCCTGCGCTGAGGCTGGCACCCAGCGATAGAGCGTTGGAATGGACACGCCGAGGCTCTTGGCCACGTCCTTGGGCGGCACGCCGCTGGCCAGCAGCTTCTTGGCCGACTCGATCTTGCTGTCGGTCATCTTCGGTTTGCGGCCGCCCTTGCGCCCGAGTTGCTTGGCGACTTCCAACCCGGCGCGGGTGCGCTCGACAATCAGCTCGCGCTCCATTTCGGCGAGGCTGGCCATGACGTGGAAGAAGAACCGGCCAGATGGCGTGCCGGTGTCGATGGCGTCGGTCAGGCTCTTGAACTGGACGCCTTGCCTGTGCAGCTCGCCGACCAGATCGACCAGTTGCTTGACGCTGCGGCCGAGGCGGTCGAGCTTCCAGACCACCAGGGTGTCGCCTTCGCGCAGCATTTCCAGCGCCTTGCCCAGACCGGGGCGATCAGCCCGCGTGCCACTCACCTTGTCCTCGAAGACTTTCGTGCATCCAGCTTTGGCCAAGGCTTCACGTTGCAGCTCAAGGTTCTGATCTTGCGTCGAGACACGTGCATAGCCGATCAACATGGCAACATCTTGGCTGGGAATAGCCGTGCAGACTGTCGGCGCCACAATTCAGCGCCGCCGAACCGAGCCACGTCGTTTTGGTCGGGGTCGAGGTTGAGCAGTCGAGCGAGTTCAAGGATTTCAGATTCGAACGCGAACTTACGGGAGTACAGCACTTGGCCCTTCTCATCCAAGATGCCAAGGGGGAGCAGATCGGCATAGTCCAGAACGAGCGCTGCCGCCTCGTCCAATGCCTTGTAGGACGCCAACAAGGTTTGCTCCAGGTGCTGCGCGAGTACCCGGACAGGGACTGAACCACCATTCTGGAGGGTAAGCATCCCATCCTTGACGATCCACACGGCGCTACCGTTTGACCAGTTGCGGAGGAAGTGCAGCGCCTCGCGGACATTTTCCGGCGACTGTCCATCCAGGCGGCAGTCGAAGCACCGCCAGCCATGCAACTGGTCCCTTACTGCGTCCCGCAGGCGGCGAACATGTGCATTTGGTGGCTGCTCCAACGGATCGGACTGACGGGCCATGTCCATTCTGGTGAATACCCGATAGGCGAGTGCACCCATCACGCCAACACCCGCAAGGAAAGAGAGGGCGGCAATTACTATCGTCATGGCCTTAATCCATCTCCACAATCTGATTCTTGCGATCCTGCTTGGCGTAGATGTCTTCGCCGTGGGCGTCGATGAACTCCACCTCGTCCCACGCGAGGCACCACTCACGCGGCAGGCCGGTGACCGCCGCCACGAACTCGGCGCAACGCTCGTTGCTCAGCGACGGGCGGCCATCGTCCGTAAACTTCAGAAGGTAAGTGAATCGCGCGCGGTCTTCGTTGATCCGTTCGGCGCTGAATTCAGGGTGCGTATCCGTATAGACGCCGGTGAAGTACATGTACCGCTCGTGCGCCACCGCCAAGACGGCTTGCTTGTCTTGCGGAATCGACTCTGCCAACTGCCGGGCGTGGCTCATGAGTAGCCGGATCGAACACGCCTGAGGGGCCGAACATCGGCGGCTTGTTGTCGTCAGTCATGGTTCCATCCCATAGTCGTTGCAGTCTTCGTCGTCGGCATCCAGACGCACGGCGGGCAGTTGCTTGAGCAACGCCGGCAGCCATTCCTGTACCGTCTCCCACACCACATCGAGGTTGATATCGAAATAGCCGTGGGCCATGCGATTGCGCATGTTGCGCATGCTGCGCCACGGCACATCGGCGTGCGTCTGGATGAAGTCGGCATAGCCATCCATCACTTTCGTGGCGGCCTCGCCGATGATGATGAGGCTCATGATGACGGCCTGCTGGGTGCGCTTGTCGGCCAGGAAGTCGTCCTTGGCCAGCCCTTCCACGAAGCTGCACGCATCGGTTGCAGCCTGCTGGATGTGATCAAGGCAGTCGGGTAGCGGTGGTTCTCGCTCATACTGGTTGCGCCTCCGCGAGCACCTTGGCCCGGAACTTCGGCGGCAGGTCGCCGGGTGTCAGCAAATCGACGTCAACGCCGAGCAGCGATTTCAGTTCGTCTTCCAGATCGCCCAAGTCCAACAACGTGGCACCAGGCAGCGCATCAACCAGTAGATCGAGGTCGCTGCCATCGCGGTCGGTGCCATGCAGCACCGAACCGAAGACGCGCGGGTTCGCGGTGCGGAAACGGCCTACCGCTTCACGCACTTCGCTTCGCTTCATGTCAAGCACAACAGACGGTCGCATGGGCATCCGCCATTATCGAAACTCGTTGAGAGTGTATGTAATCAAAAATAGTATTTCAAGAAGAACGAAACCGCATGCCCGCCG
Source organism: uncultured Azoarcus sp. (assembly GCA_964435845.1). Taxonomy (GTDB): domain Bacteria; phylum Pseudomonadota; class Gammaproteobacteria; order Burkholderiales; family Rhodocyclaceae; genus Azoarcus_F. Next base: position 2,082 of record CAYTAY010000227.1, on the reverse strand, counting down.
TTCGATCCTCTCCGCCGGCGAGCGCGACAGTCTGTTGGCGTTGGCAGATACCTGAGCATGGAGCCGTTCGGCCTGGCGCACTATCGGCAGGCGGTCCATGCCACGACCGAGTTGGCCTTGCAGACCGACACGGGCATCGTGCTGGCCAGCAGCGTCCTCGACGCCCTGCGACACCGACACATCATCTTGCCGACGCTGATCTTGGTCGCCGGACACAATCCCAGCCAAGAGCAGCAGTGCTTGACGTTGACGAAGTGGGCGAGGTCGCTGCCGATCTCGCCCAAGATCTTCATGACTGTATCGAGCCCCAACCCGTTGATGCGGGTCAGGTCGGCGCCTGCCCAATTGGCCAGTTGCTGACGAACGTCGAACGCAGCGCGCGCCTTGCTGCCGGCGCGCGGGGTCCTGCCGATGTCCACGCCAGCAGCCGGTCGGCCATCGCAGTCAGGTCGTCGGTTATCGCGCCGAATTCACGCACCGGCGCAGCCGTACTGTGCGCCGGCACCGCCACCCAGTGACTCGACGCCCTCACATCCACTCCCGCCACGTTCGGCAATACCTGCTCTTCTCGCTTGCGCATCGCCATAGCCTGCTCCATCATCGTTGGTGAACGGCGGCGCCATGGGAAGCGTCGAAATCGACTCGATCTCTCAAACGGGATGCGGCTCGCGCCGCTCACCAATATCACCGACGATTCCCGGACCATGCTCAGAGACGGGCTCGCACTACGGCGTCGGCTAACGCCGCGAACTCGCACCAATGACGTGTCGGTCATCTCAGCGTCGCCGCTCACCTTGTAGCGCATAATCGTTTCTTCAGGAACACTTGGTCCGTGCGCGGGGTTGGGTTGCTCAGAGGCTGCTGATGAACACGATCAGCACGCCAGCCGGCGCGATGAAACGTGTGACGACTTGCCACACCGAAAAGGCACCAGCCCCAAGACCGAGTTCTTCACGCACGCTCTCTTTGTCCAGGCACCATGCCGCGAACAGGATCACACCTAGCCCGGTCAGCGGCAACAGGAACTTGCTCGTGAGTTGATCGAGCAGGTCGAACACCGTGAGGCCGAACACCAGCACCTCGCTCCACGCGTTGAACGACAGTAGTGCGGCAATGCCCAGCGCCCACGTTGCCAGACCGGCGATCAGGGTCGCCGCCATGCGATTGAACGGTGTGCGCTCCTCGACCAACTCGACGATCGGCTCGAGCAGTGAGATCGCCGAAGTCAGCGCGGCGAAGCTCAGCAGCAGGAAGAACATCAAGCCGAGCAGCGTACCCCCACTGATACCGCCGAAGGCCAGTGGGAGGGTAACGAAGATCAGGCCGGGGCCTGCGGCGGGATCGAGATTGTTGGCGAACACGATCGGGAAGATCGCCAGGCCCGCCGCGATGGCGATCACGGTATCCATGATCACCACGGTGCGCGCGGTCCGTAGCAGGTCGACCTTGCGGTCGAGGTAGGAGCCGTAGGCCATCATGATGCCCATGCCCAGCGACAGGGTAAAGAAAGCGTGCCCCAGCGCAGCCAGGACGACTTCACCGGTGACCAGGCTCCAGTCCGGATTGAACAGGTAGACGAGTGCTGCGCCGAAGCCTCCGGTCGTCATGCCATAGGTCACGAGGATCATCAGCAACAAGCCAAGAGCGGGCATGAGCAGCTTCGCGGCCCGCTCGAGACCACCGGTCACACCCATGGCCACGATCCAGACCGTCGCCGCCATGAAGGCCGTGTGCCACAGCAGCAACATGCCGGGATTGCCGAGCATGCCTGTGAACAACGCCCCGGCGCCGTCGGCGTCCAGGCCGCGGAAGCCGCCACGGATCGCATCACCGACGTAGGCAAAGGCCCAGCCACCGATCACACTGTAAAAGGACAGGATCAGAAACGCGCCCAGCACGCCGCTTATGCCGACCACGATCCAGCCCTGGCTCCGCTTGTTACTCCTGGCGAGCTCGCTCATGGCGTTGATCGGGTTTTTCTGCCCGCGACGTCCGATCATCCATTCGGCCACCAGAATCGGCAGGCCGATCAAGGCGATGCACAGCAGGTAGATCAGCACGAAGGCTGCCCCGCCGCTTTGT
>CAYTAY010000226.1:0-4960 GCA_964435845.1 uncultured Azoarcus sp. | reverse complement strand
AGTTGAGTTTGCCGTGGCAGTGCTTGTACTTCTTGCCCGAGCCGCAGGGGCAGGGTTCGTTGCGACCCACCTTGGGAACTGCATTGGTCTGCGGCTGTTTGCCTGCGCCCTGGCCCGCACCGCCCAAGGCCTCATCGTAGCTCGAGTGATGATAGGCGACGTTTTCCGGCTCCTGCGGCTTCTCGGCGCTCTCGAGTTGCGATTCGGTGCGGATCTGCACGGTCATCAGGAGCTTGGTGACATCCTTGCGTACCGTCTCCAGCAGGGCCTCGAACAGTTCGAACGCCTCGCGCTTGTATTCCTGCTTGGGGTTTTTCTGGGCGTAGCCACGCAAGTGAATACCCTGCCGCAGATGGTCGAGGGCAGCCAGATGCTCGCGCCAGTGATTGTCCAGGCTTTGCAGCATCACGTTGCGCTCGAACTGCTGCCATGCGGTCAGATCGACCTTGGCGACCTTGGCTGCGTAGGCTTCCTCTGCCGTGTCGACGATGCGCGCCAGAATCGCGTCGTCATCCAGATTCGGCTCGGCGGTGATCCACTCGCCGAGCGGAAGCTTGAGCTGGTATTCCGCCGCGAGGGCCTGCTCGAGTTGTGGGATTTCCCATTGTTCCTCGACACTCTCTTCGGGCACGTATGTGCGGAAGGTATCGTACAAAACCCCCTGGCGCATCGCCTTGATGGTCTCGCTGATGTTTTCCGTGGCAAGCAATTCGTTGCGTTGCTGATACACCACCTTGCGCTGATCGTTGGCGACATCGTCGAACTCGAGCAACTGCTTACGGATGTCGAAGTTACGCTGTTCCACCTTACGCTGTGCGGACTCGAGCGAACGGGTCACCATGCGGTGCTCGATCGCTTCGCCCTCGGGCATGTTGAGGCGCACCATGATGGCGTTGAGCCTGTCGCCCGCGAAGATCTTCATCAGCGGATCTTCGAGAGACAGGTAGAAACGGCTGGAGCCCGGGTCGCCCTGACGGCCGGCACGACCCCGCAACTGGTTGTCGATGCGCCGGGACTCGTGACGCTCGGTACCGATGATGTGGAGGCCGCCGGCAGCGAGCACCTGCTCATGGACCTTGGCCCACTCCGCACGCATTTTCTCGATGCGCGGGGCTTTCTCCTCGGCCGGAATGCTCTCATCCGCCTGCACGGCATCGACCTCGCGCTCGATGCTGCCGCCGAGCACGATGTCGGTACCGCGTCCGGCCATGTTGGTGGCAATGGTGACCACACCGGGACGTCCAGCCTGCGCGACGATCTGCGCCTCGCTCTCGTGCTGCTTGGCATTGAGCAACTGATGCTCGATCTTGGCCTTTTTCAGCACACCGGAGAGAAATTCGTTCACCTCGATCGAGGTCGTACCCACCAGGACCGGCTGGCCGCGAGCGACGCATGAACGGATGTCCTCGATGACCGCGTCCCACTTTTCCTTGGCAGTGCGATAGACCTTGTCGTTCTCGTCCTTGCGGATCATCTCGCGGTTGGTCGGGACAATGACGGTCTCGAGGCCGTAGATTGAGTGGAATTCGAATGCTTCAGTGTCGGCAGTGCCGGTCATCCCCGCCAGCTTGTCGTACATCCGGAAGTAGTTCTGGAAGGTGATCGACGCAAGCGTCTGGTTCTCGGCCTGAATGCGCACACCTTCCTTGGCCTCCACGGCCTGGTGCAGGCCATCGGACCAGCGGCGACCCGCCATCAGGCGGCCGGTGAACTCGTCGACGATGACGACCTCGCCGTTTTGCACGACGTAGTGCTGATCCTTGTGATACAGGGCGTGCGCGCGCAACGCGGCGTAGAGATGGTGCACCAGCAGGATATTGCCGGGATCGTAGAGGCTCGCACCCTCCGCCAGCAAGCCCATGCGGGTCAGAATCTGCTCGGCGCTCTCGTGCCCCTGCTCGGTGAGCAGAACCTGGCGAGCCTTGAGATCGACCGTGTAGTCGCCCGGCACGGTGACGTCGTTGCCTTCACCCTCCTGCTTCTTGAGCGTAGGCGCGACCTGGTTGAGCTTGAGGTACAGCTCGGTGTGGTCTTCGGCCTGCCCGGAGATGATCAGCGGGGTACGGGCTTCGTCGATCAGGATCGAGTCAACCTCGTCGACAATCGCGAAATTCAGTTCACGCTGCACCCGATCGGCCAGCGAATACACCATGTTGTCGCGCAGGTAGTCGAAGCCGAATTCGTTGTTGGTGCCGTAGGTGATATCGGAGGCGTAGGCAGCCTGCTTTTCGGCGTGCGACATCCGAGACAGGTTGCAGCCGGTGGCCATGCCGAGGAAACCGAAGATTCGCCCCATCCACTCCGCGTCTCGGCTGGCGAGGTAGTCGTTGACCGTGATGATATGAACGCCTTTGCCGGCAAGAGCGTTCAGATAGGCCGGAAGCGTTGCGACCAGGGTCTTGCCCTCGCCGGTGCGCATCTCCGAGACCTTGCCGTCGTGCAGTACCATGCCGCCGATGAGCTGCACATCGAAGTGCCGCATGTTGTGCACCCGCTTGCCGGCTTCACGCACGACTGCGAAGGCCTCGGGCAGCAACTTGTCCAGACTCTCGCCGTTGGCGAAACGCTCCTTGAACTCGGCCGTCTTGGCCCGCAAATCCTCGTCGGAAAGCGCAGCCACGGTCGGTTCCAGACCATTGATGATGCGAACCTTTTGGGAGTATTGGCGGATCAGGCGGTCGTTGCGACTACCGAAGATTTTCTTGAGCAGGCCGGAGATCATGGATATGTTGGGCTTCGATGCGGCAAATGCGCGATTTTAGCACGCCGAACCAATCGTCCCATGATCCACATTGGCAAATCGAGGTGCGACAGCACTGGCAAGGTATCATCGCAGTTCGGAACTCCGCGCCGGATGGAACGCTCGATGACTCACCCCCTGCACGACTATCTCGGAAGTGGCGACGCACTGGGCCGCCTGCGGGAGCACAGTCGTCGTCTGCATGGGTTGCAGGCACTACTGGAGCGGCTGCTGCCAGCCAAGCTCGCCGAGGCGTGCCCGGTGGCCAATCTCAAGCAAGGGACCCTGGTCCTGTTGGCGCGAAATGGCAGTATCGCGGCGCGCATGCGTCAATTGCTCCCCACGCTGCAGAGGCAACTGGGCGAGCAAGGCGCACTGGTGACCCGTATCGAGGTTCGGGTGCGACCGACCGTCGAGACTGCGCCGCCACCTCAGCGCGAACCGCGCAGCATTGGCCGCGCGGGCCGCGATAGCCTGGCGGAACTGGAGCACAGCCTACCCGAGGACTCGGAACTTCGGCAGGCGCTCAACCGCCTGATCGCCCGAGCCCGCACCAGTGATGCGAACGATGCTGACAACTCGTGAATCAGTCCACCCTAGATCTTGAAAGCCGCCATGACCGTTTCCCTCACCCCCAAGCCCGGGTTAGCGAGTCGCCGCGGCGACTGCCACGCTAAAGCACTCTCTCGATGGCGAAAAGCAGGAACAGGATCAGCAGGATGGCGACGCCAGCCTGAAGCAGAACCCAGGCCCAGCGACGGTATTTCGGGTCGCCGGTGAGCATCCAGGCGATCAGGGAACCGCCAATTCCCAGCAGCGCGAGCAAGGCGAAGATACGGACGATGATCATCTTTGATCAGGCCGCAGGGGCGAGTTGTCGTTGGACCGAAACCGGGGCACCGGCCGCTTCGGAGAAGCTTTGCAGTTCCCAGGCGCTTTCGTCTTCGAGCAGCGCGCGCAGCACCATGTTGTTCATCGCATGTCCTGCCTTGTGGGCGGTGTAGGCCGCAAGAATCGGACGACCGCACAGATAGAGGTCGCCGATTGCGTCGAGAACCTTGTGCTTGACGAACTCGTCGCCATAGCGGAGTCCGTCGGCATTGAGCACCCGGTATTCATCCATCACAATGGCGTTGCCCAGGCTACCGCCCAGCGCCAGCCCATTGGCCTGCATGAACTCGACATCCTGCATGAAGCCGAAGGTACGCGCCCGGGAGATGTCGCGCTCGTAGGACTCGCTTGCGAAGTCGACCGTCACCGTGTTGGCGGTGCCATCGATCGCCGGGTGGTTGAACACGATGGAGAAGCTGAGGCGAAAGCCGTCGTGAGGTTCGAGTCGCACCCATTTGTCGTCCTCCCGCACTTCGACCGGTTTGACAACCCGGAGGAAACGCTTGAGTGCCGCCTGCTCCTCGACCCCTGCCGATCGCAACAGGAAGACAAACGGGCCGGAGCTACCGTCGAAGATGGGTATCTCGGGGGCGTCGACATCGACATGCAGATTGTCGATTGCCAGTCCCGCCAGTGCCGACATCAGGTGCTCCACGGTGCCCACCTTGGCGCCGGAAGCAGCCTGCAGGCCGGAGCACATCCGGGTGTCGCATACCGAGTAAGGATCGGCAGGCAAGGAGACCACTGGGTCGAGATCGACCCGATGGAAGACGATGCCGGTGTCGGGCGCTGCCGGACGAAGCGTCATGCGGACCCGTCGCCCGCCGTGCAGGCCGACACCAGTGGCCGTCACCGGCGACTTGATGGTACGTTGCTTGATCATCGAGTCTCTCTTCATGGGGCGAATTTTAGCATGCCGGCTTTGCCGGATCGGGCAATCAAGCGCTTAGCGTCATGCTATCGCCCCGAACCGAAATGCGAAGTGCGCCCGATACGGACCGGAGGCGGGGTCCGTGCCGGGCGCACTTCGCGGCAAATCGGCGCGGCTCAGTCTGCCTGCTTGCGCAGGAATGCCGGGATGTCGTAGGTCCCCATGCCATTGGCGCTCATCGCCTCGACCGTGGTGCGACGGCCACTGCGGATGACGGCCGGGATATCGAGGTTCGCCGCCTGAGCGCCCATCGAGGGACCATAGGTGCCGGTGCCCGCGACGACTTGCATCACCGGCTGGCGGGCGGCCTGAGGCGTGCCGAGGCCGGTGGCGACGACGGTGATCCGGATGCGGTCTTCCATCGACTCCTCGAACACCGTGCCGTACTTGACGAAGGC
>CAYTAY010000225.1:0-4972 GCA_964435845.1 uncultured Azoarcus sp. | reverse complement strand
TCCGCCCGAACCGGCCCACGGCGTTGTAGCGCGCCGAGATGTCCGGCCAGCCCAGGTGGAAGACGTAGAACTCGCCTTCGCGCCCGGCACGCCTGGCCTCCACGTACATGCGTTTCAGCAGATCGGCGTCGCCCTTGGGGTCGAAGACGATCACGACCTCGTGCTGGCCGCCCACCTTGCGGCGGATGTCCTGGGTGATGAACAGCTCGGCCAAGCGGGTCTTGCCCACGCGCGTGGTGCCCAGCACCAATGAATGGCCGACCCGTTCGCCCAGCGGCAAGGTGACGTCGACCTCGTGGGGCTCGATGCCGTGCAGGCGTGGCAGCCCGCCAACCGACGGCAGGGGTCGCGCCGGATTGAGTGGGCTGTCCCAGGCCAAGGTCTTCGCCAGCTTCGAGATTGGGAACGGGGCGAACTCCAGCCGTTCCTCGATCCGCCGTGCCAGTTGATAGATTGCCGTCGGCTCCACATAGCGGCGGAACTCCGGCCGGTAGGTCTGCATGAGCCGGTGCGTATGGCGCTGATCCCACCGAAAGCCCCGGCCGATGAACAGCCGCTGCTGGCTGACCGGCACGTCGCGGCTGGTCATCACGTAGCGCGGCAGCCGGCGGATGTTGCGCCGGTAGCGCAGGATGGCCCAGGCATCGCGCAGGCGGATGACGCCGAAGGTGAGGAACGCCAGCGCGCTACCCAGGCCCAGCAAGGGGCTCAGCGCGAGCGACCATGGCGCCACCAAGCACAGTAGCGCGGCGCCGGCACAGACCGCGACGGTATATAGCTCCACCGCTGGCCGCAGCAACACCTCGACGGTCTGGGACTGGGCCATCGCGTGTGCTTCACCTTAATTCACTTCAGGGTTCGATGCCGGTGGCGGTGATCAGCACCGGGTAGTGACGGATGCCCAGCCGCTGGGCCAAGTCGTCACCCGGGGCTGGCGACAGCGTCAGCCCCGGAGCGAGGCGACGCAGCGCGCCGAGCGCCTCAGGTGAAGCCACGTTGACCACCAGTCCCACCGCCCGCAGTTCCCGCAGCGCCGCGCGCCGCTGCCTCAGCCATGTGCGGGAGCGGTCGTCGTCGCCGACCAGGAACAGCGGCGTCAGGCCCGGCGCACGGATGACGCGGCGCGGCTCGTCTCCCGGCGACAGCCCCGCCGAGCGCACCGGCAGCATGGCCGCCTCGGCTTCGTCCGGGCTGCCGATGCGGGGTGCCGGCAGCGGCGCGGACGGTTCGTCCGGGCCCGCGTCCTGTGGATTCAATGCCTGGTAGTACGGCAGCGCAGAAGCGCCTCCGCGGTCCTCGACGACGATCAGCGGTTCGGTAGTCGATTGCGCCGTGGCCGTGGCAGCAGCGAACAGCCCCAGGGCGGTGGTGACGAGCATTCGGTTCATGGCGTGGTCGCTTTGGTGGTGGAAAGAGTCGTGCCCGGCCCCAGCACGCGGACGAGGTGCTGGCGGACGCTGCGGCGGTAGCGGGCGGCCGGTGCGCCGCCGGCAGGACGGTGGTAGCGCCCGATAGCGGCCAGCCAGTCCTCGCCCTCGACGTACTGCTCCTTGAGGATTTCAGCGGCGATCGCGAGATTCCGGTATGGGTCGAGCAGCTCGCAGGGATGGCTGTAGCGGTGAGCTTGGTAGCCGAGATTCACCTGCCCAAGGCCGGCGTCGATCCGGCTGGCCGGGGTGTAGGCGAGCGCCCTGCGCAGGCCAGCGCAGGTCTGGGCCCGCGTGGCGTAGCGCTCGGGCCTGCCGGCGACGTTGAGTGTCCAGGGCCAGGGGATCAAGCGGCCGCGCAGTCGGGTGCCGCTCTCCTGCAAGGCCACTGCGTACAGCACCGGCGACGGGACCCCCGCCTGCTGCGCGGCGAGCTGGTAGGCCGGCGGTGGTACTTCCTGCGCGGAAGCAGCCGATGCCCAGACGCAGGCGCCCAGCAGGAGCGCGGCGCACAACGCGGATGGCCGACTTACTGCCGCTGCCATTGGCCGTTCACCTCGCGTACCACGGCCGGCAGCTCGCCGGGCATGCCGAGGGACAGCCAGCGCCCGGCATCGTGGTTGAGCGTGATCGTGCGTGCACGCACCCGGGCCGGGTCGATGCCGGCCAGGGTCGCCCACTGCCGGATGCGCGCATCGTCCTGGCGGCTGCCGACCATGTAGACATCGAAGGCCGTGCCCGCCGCCTGCAACTGGCGCACGCGCTGGTCGCACGGTGCGCAGTCGGCCTTGACGAAGACGGCCAGGCGGCCGGAGCCCTTGTTCCCGGCGCTGGGCACCTGTGCGCCCGGCAGGTTGACGCGCAACTGGCCCGGATAGAGTCGCTTCCAGGCCGCGTCGTAGGCCCGCTGGTAGGCCAGCGTCTTGTTCACGCGCCGCGACTCGGCCTGCACCTGCAGCTCGGCGTAGCGGTTGCGCTCCTCGCCGCTGCGCGCCTCGATCCCCAGGGCCGTGAGCGGGTCGAGGTTGGGCGAATAGACGCCGAGCGGTCCCTGCATCAGCTCCCGGTAGCGCGCCCAGTCTTCGGCACTCAGCCCCCAGTCGCGGGCCAACAGCTCGTCACTACGGACGGTCACCACCGGCCGCTCGCGGCCGGGGACGGTGGCCGACGTGGCGGTGTGCTGGGCAACCGCAACCGGGATCGAGCCGGTAAGAAGCGCGACGGTCAAGAGGGTGACGGTCCTGTACTGCTTCACTTGCCCCTCCTATCGCTCGGGGACTGTCAGGCGGCGGACCTCGTCGCCGTGTCGGAAGACGGCGACGCCGTCCTCGATCACTTCGAGCCGCCAGCCGGCCTCGGTTTCACCAGCTCGCAGCAGACGGGCCTGGGCCAGCGCAGCCGCATCAATAGGCAGGATCGACAGGAAGCGTTCGCCCGCACGCAATTCGACGCCGATCACCCGGAACGCGGGCTCAATGGGCCGGGGCTTTGCCGGCGCGAGTACGGGGGGACGGGAAGCGGCCATCGGTGCCGACCGGACGGTGGCGAGGCGTACTTCCAGCCGTTCGATGCGGGTCCGCAAGGACTGTAGATCGGTGGTTGGCCAATCGCCGAGTGCCTGTTCGAGCGCTGCTAGCCGTTGATCCAGCACCGGGCGCTCGGATTCGTAGCGTACCAAGGGCAGTGCAGCCGGCCCTTTGCGGTGCTGCTCGAGCTCCCGGGCGAGTTCGGCCAGTCGCGCTTCCAATACGGCGACCTGCATGCCAGGCACGCGGTCTTCGGCCTCTTCGGCCACTGTCGACAGGACGACGTGGTCGATCACGACTGCGGCGCTGATGAGCAGCAGCCAGGTGGCCGCGGCCACGTGCAGCAGGGTGGTGCGACGCGACCGTTCGGTGTACGGCATCGTCATCATGGCTGCACCTCCTCAGCAAGCGGGAATGTCTCGGCCGGGGTGTGGGCATCTCCGACGGGAGAAGGCAGCGGCATGACCGGCTCGGCAGGAATTGCGGCCGGCGAGAAACACACCACGCGCGTAGCCCCGTCGGCGTGCAGGTTCCAGGCCGGACCGGTGAGGGTCAGCAGGGCATCGCGCAACACCATCGGCCCGAGCCGGTAGTGCGCCGCCGGCAGCGGGAGGGCATCCAGGGCATCGGTTTCGGGGCCGCTGCAGAGCCGGTAGCCGGAGCGCCGTAGCACATGGCGCAGCGCGTCGCCCACCGTCGCGTACAGGGTGTCGGGCAGGGTCACGTCGATCACCTGCAGCAGCAAATCCCGCTGGGCCTCGGTCGGCTTGAGTTCGACCAGGGTATAGCGGCCGTAGCGGACCACTGGGATGTATTGCGGCGGTGAGATTGCAGGTTCGACTGCCCGGGATGACGCGGCTGGCGGGGAGGACGGCGCGGTCGTCGCGCAGCCGGCCACCAGGAAGGCGGTCAGCGCTAGGCAACCGCAGGCTGTCCGGCAATACGGGCGGGCTGATGGCATGGATCGGCTCTCTGCGATGTGGAGCCGATACCATCGCCATCCTGGGATGACGCATCAGCAAACAAAGGGAATCGCCGCCTTGCCGATTCTTGGAGGAGCGGGCAGCCCGATGGTCAAAAAAGCGTCACAGCGTCCAGATGCCTGAACGCCGGGTGGTGACCGAGTTATCGAGAGGGTTATCCACAGAATCTGTGGAGAAACGAAAGGCACACATTCGAGTACGTGTACCCTCGGTGGGTGCTGGGGATACCTGAGCTTTCTTGCTCCGCCCACTCGGGCAGTCGCAATGTACGGCGTCGTCGGCCTGTTGCGCTACCGATGCCGGCAGTCCCGTTCAGGCGGCTTTCTTGCGGACGGCTGCCGGCACGGGGGCAACATCCACTCGATCCCGCAACTCCTTGCCCGACTTGAAATGCGGCACGTATTTCCCGGGGACATGCACCGTCTCGCCGGACTTCGGGTTGCGGCCCACGCGTGGCGGCCGGTAGTTCAGCGAAAAGCTGCCGAAGCCGCGAATCTCGATTCGGCCGCCATGGGTGAGCGCATCGGTCATGGCGCCGAAGATCACCTTCACCGCCTCTTCCGCATCCCGTGCGACAAGCTGGGGGAAGCGCTGTGCGAGACGGTCGATGAGTTCTGATTTCGTCATCCGGCGATTATATCCATCAAAACAGTAACTTCACGCTCGAGCAAAATCCCGTGCTTGGGCTTGGTACCGCCCCCGGAACACATGGGGACGATCGGCCATGGCTTCATCTTTCCGATGGGGCGCGTCTGAACTGGCACGGGAGAAAAATACGGCGACCCACTGGGCCGCCGGCATGTGTCAAAGAATCAAGCCGCAACCAGTTGCCTGGCGAGTGCGACTTCGACGGAGTCACCGTCCTGGTTGAGGACATCGAGCCCGGATTCAGGCACGTCTCCCGAGGTGGATTGCGACACCATGATCTTCCTGGCCATCAGCCCCAGGCAGGTCATCTGCGAGGAGTTGGCGTAGCCGAGATAGATCACGCGCACCGGCTGCTTCTGGCCGATGCGCCATGAGCGCCGGGCGGCCT
>CAYTAY010000224.1:0-4974 GCA_964435845.1 uncultured Azoarcus sp. | reverse complement strand
TCGCACCTCGAGCGGGCGCTCGGCGGTGCGGGTGGTGCACATCGTCGGCGCCCGCGCGCCGCTGCACACCACCGCCTCGGGCAAGCTTTTCCTGTGCGACGACGGCATCGACAAAGTGCGCGACTATGCCCGCCGGACCGGCCTGCCGGGTTCGACCCCGACCTCGATCACCGACTTGGGCGCACTTGAAAAGGAGCTGGACAAGGTGCGACGCCACGAGGTCGCCTTCGATCTCGACGAAGTCGAAACCGGGGTGCGCTGCATCGCCGCCGGCATTCGGGACGACAGCGGTGAACTGGTGGCCGGGCTGTCGCTCTCTACGCCCTCGGAGCGCTTCAACCCGGACTGGGCGCCACTGGTGCGCAGCACCGCAGCGGAAATCTCGCGCACCCTGGGCTACGTGCGGCGCGAGGGACGTTGAGCCCTTAGCTCTCCGGCAGCCATTCGCCGCTCACGCGGCTCCCACATGTGATGGAAGCGCTTGCCCCTGCAAAAGGGCAGAGGGCCTTGAAACTTTTGGCGCCAATATGCAGGCGCCTTTAGCCGCGGATCTGCGCCTCAGCTCCCGCCCCGTCGGGCCGGTGCGGCCGCCACACGATAGGCGCCCGTGGTTTCGAGCCAATGCTTGACCCGCTTGGCGTCCGCGGTGCGGGTGTAGCGGCCTTCCGAATTCAGCAGCACCATGATCACCGGCTCTCCCCGTACCCAGGTCTGCATCACCAGGCAACGCCCCGCTTCGCGGATGAACCCGGTTTTGGACAGCGACACGCTCCAGTCGGGCTCGCGCACCAGACCGTTGGAGTTGCCGTAGCGCAACTGACCGCTGCCGACGCGCACGAAGCGATGATCGGCGGTCGAGAACTCACGGATCAAGGGGTAGGTCGAGGCCGCCTGCACCAGCTTGACGAGATCCTGGGCACTCGCGACATTGCGCGGATCAAGCCCGGTGCTGTCGGCAAAGCGCGTATTCCACATGCCGAGCATGCGCGCCTTGACGTTCATCGCCTCGATGAAGGCCCGCTGACCGCCGGGGTAATGCCGAGCCAGCGCCGAGGCGGCACGATTTTCCGAGGACATCAGCGCAATGTGCAGCATCTCCTCGCGGGTCAGGCGAGCACCCACCGGCAAACGCGAACCAGTGCCCTTGAGGCGGTCGACGTCGTCGGCGGTTACGGTCAGGACTTCGGTCAGGCTCTGTCCGGCGTCAAGGATCACCATGGCGGTCATGATCTTGGTGATCGAGGCAATCGGCATCACACGATCGGACGCCTGCTCGGACAGAATCTCGCCGGTGCGCTGATTGGCGACCACAAAGGCGGCCGAGCCAAGCACAGGATTGCCGTGGCGATCGAACTGCACCTGGACCGGCGCCGATGCCTGCACCCTGCTGGAGGGATTGGCATGGGCGACACTGAAACCGGCATGTGCAATGGCAATGCCGAGCAATGCGGTGAAAATCGAGCGGCGCTTCATCATCTACTCCACCGTGCAAACCGTGAAAAGTGTCAACTTAATGTACGCCAATTTTCAACTAAACGAAAAAGATATCAAGCTTTCTTGAAGCGAAGTCTTGATTTTGCCGGGATTTTTGTCACGAATCGGATGGCTCGCCCAGGGCCTGCCGGGGTCCAATCATCTCAGAGCCTGAGAAATGCGGCAATCTCGTCGCGCCGACCCATCGCGTCGCGATAGCCGAGATCCATCAACGCACGGGTGTATCCCGGCTCGAATAACAAATAGGACAGGAGGGCGGAGCCCTCTGTGCGCATCGCGCCGACACCGCGCAGCACGACGCGCAAGGCGCGCGGCAAGCTCTCGCGATGGTGACCCGCGATCGTGTCGAGCCGGTGCGAGGGCGAGATCACCAGCGTCTCGATCGGTCGCAACTGGATGCCGATGGCCGCACGTTGTTCGGACGAAAAGGCGGAAAGAGTCTGATTGATCCGTTCCATGCGCTCGATATCGACCGCCAGACTGTCGAGGAAGATGGATGAGAGCGCATGGCCTGCAATCTGCGCGGGTGTCGGATAGCCCTCCTCGCTACGCTGCCGGCCCTCCTCGGCCAGACGGCCGGATCCAATCACCAGGATACGGTCGGCACCTAGATGCACCGCAGGGCTGACCGGCGAGAGCTGTCGCATCGAACCATCACCGAAGTACTCGCGATTGATTCTCACCGCTGGAAAGACGAAGGGAATCGCACTGGTCGCCAGCAAATGGCGCGTGTTGAGCATGGTCGGCACGCCGATCCGCTGCGCCCGACGCCAGGGCCGCAGGCTGCTCGCGCCCTGGTAAAAGGCCAGATTCTGCCCCGAGGAGTAGCCGGAAGCGGAAACGCTGACCGCGCGCAGATGGCCATCGCCGATGGCGATCCCGATTCGGGAATAATCCATCACCCTGTCGAGAAGTCCACGCAGGGGGGTGTTGTCGAGCAGCGACCGTGGCGTCTGGCGCACCAGCCAGCCAGTGGTGAGCGCTGAGCCCCACCGCACGCCGGTGGCCAACAGGGCGGCTGTATCAGCCCGATAGACGCGCTCGACCCGGAAGTTGCGCCAGATCCATGCCAGCTTGCGCACCGCGGCGTTGAAGTCCGCTGAATAGACCGCCAAGGCAACCGCGTTGATGCCGCCCGCAGAGGTGCCACACAGAATTGGAAAGGGATTGCCGGCGCGGTTACCGCGAATCTTGCGGATCGCCCCGAGCACCCCGACCTGGTAGGCGGCACGCGCGCCACCTCCAGTCAGAACGAGCGCTGCCTTGTCACCAGCCATCCGCACAACCGTCCCCTCAGGCGTGATGCACCGGATCATGCCATGGTCACGCTCCGGTGCAAACGGGAAAGCGCCCTGCTGGCCAATGCTCCCCCCCCAAGCGCGCCTCGATCGCCTCCGTTACCTGTTGGAACGTCGCAGGACGCGAATCGACAGGCGCCGCGACAACCCCGACGGCCTCAGCCCTGCGCCTCTTCCGCCTGTGCCGCCTCGACACTGGCCAGCGCGGTCATGTTGATCACCCGCCGCACCGTGGTCGAGGGCGTCAGGATGTGCACCGGCTTGGCTGCACCGAGCAGAATCGGCCCGATGGTCATGCCCTCGCCCGCTGCGGTCTTGAGCAGGTTGAACGCGATGTTGGCCGAATCCAGCGTCGGGAAGATCAGCAGATTCGCCTCGTCACGCATGCGTGCGCTCGGAAAGATGCTGGTGCGCAACTCGGCGTCAAGCGCAGCGTCGCCGTGCATCTCGCCCTCCACCTCGAGTTCAGGATGGCGAGCATGCAGGACCTGCAGCGCCTTGCGCATCTTGTCGGCAGTCGGCGATTCGGCGGTGCCGAATGACGAATGCGACAACAGCGCAATCCTGGGCTCGATGCCGAAGCGCTGCATCTCCTCGGCTGCAAGCACCGTCATCTCCACCACCTGCTCCGGCGTCGGATCGTAGTTGACGTAGGTGTCGGCGAGGAACAGCGTGCGCCCCGGGATGTTGAGCACGTTCACCGTGTAGAGGTTGTTCACCCCCTGGCGGCGTCCGATCACGGTTTCGATGAAGCCGCGGTGCAGCGAGTGCATGCCGTAGGTGCCGCAGATCAGGCCGTCGCCATAACCGAACTTGAGCAACAGGGCGCCGATCAGCGTAGTGCGGCGGCGAACCTCGGTCTTGGCGTATTCGGCCGATACCCCGCGGCGCTCCATCAGGCTGTGGTAATGGCTCCACAGCTCACGGAAACGCGGGTCGGAGTCCTGGTTGACCATCTCGAAGTCACGATCGGCCACCATGCGCAGCCCGAAGCGCCGGATATTGTTCTCGATGACCTCCGGCCGACCGATCAGAATCGGTTGCGCCAGGCCCTCGTCGATCACCGTCTGCACCGCGCGCAACACCTTCTCGGACTCGCCTTCGGCAAAGATGATGCGCTTGGGGTTCTTGCGCGCGATCGCGAACACCGGCTTCATGATCAGACCGGAGTGCCATACAAGATTGTTGAGCTGGCCCTTGTAGGCGTCCCAGTCCGTGATCGGGCGACTCGCCACACCGGAGATCATGGCGGCCTCGGCCACCGCCGGCGCGATCTTGACGATCAGGCGGGGGTCGAATGGCCGCGGAATGATGTAGTCCGGGCCGAAACCGGAGACCTTTTCACCGTAGGCCGAGGCCACGATGTCGCTCTGCTCCACTCGGGCAAGCTCCGCGATCGCCTTCACCGCCGCGAGCTGCATCTCGTCTGTAATGGTGGTTGCCCCCACGTCCAGAGCGCCGCGGAAGATGAAGGGGAAGCACAGCACGTTGTTCACCTGGTTCGGGTAGTCCGACCGCCCGGTGGCGATGATCGCATCGTCGCGCACCGCCTTGACCTCGTCCGGCAGGATCTCCGGGCGTGGGTTGGCAAGCGCCAGCACCAGCGGCTTCGCAGCCATCTTGGCCACCATATCCTGCTTGAGCACACCCCCGGCCGACAAGCCGAGGAAGACGTCCGCGCCCTCGATGATCTCCCCCAGGGTTCTCGCGTCGGTCTTCTTCGCGTAACGCGCCTTGACCGGATCCATCAGCGCGGTGCGGCCCTCATAGACAAGCCCTTCGATGTCGGTGACCCAGATGTTTTCCACAGGCACGCCGAGCTTCACCAGCAGCCCCAGGCAGGCAAGCGCCGCTGCACCGGCACCCGAGGTGACCAGCTTGACTGACTTCAGATCCTTGCCCTGCAGATGCAGACCGTTGAGCACCGCGGCGCCAACTACGATCGCGGTGCCGTGCTGGTCGTCGTGAAACACCGGAATCTTCATCCGCTCGCGCAGTTTCTGCTCGATGTAGAAGCACTCCGGCGCCTTGATGTCTTCGAGGTTGATACCACCGAAGGTGGGCTCGAGTGCCGCGATCATGTCGATCAGCTTGTCCGCGTCAGGCTCGTCGATCTCGAGATCGAACACGTCGATGCCGGCGAACTTCTTGAACAGCACGCCCTTGCCTTCCATCACCGGCT
>CAYTAY010000223.1:824-4988 GCA_964435845.1 uncultured Azoarcus sp. | reverse complement strand
ATCAATGGAACAGATGAGCGTTCTACAATTTGCCGGTGAGCTGAAGATGCCGGCTCCGGCACTGCTCGAGCAACTGCAGCGTGCCGGCGTGGACAAAAGTGGCGTGAATGACCTGCTGACCGAGCAGGACAAGTCACAGCTCCTCGATTACCTGCGTCGTTCGCACGGCGAGACCCGTCCCAAGGGCAAGATCACGCTGACGCGTCGTCAAACCTCCGAGATCCGCGCCACCGACTCGTCGGGGCGTGCTCGTACCGTACAGGTCGAAGTTCGCAAAAAGCGCGTTTTCGTCAAGCGTGAAGAACTCTTGGCCGAGGCGGCGGCAGCACCGGAGACCCAGGCTGAGGAGCGACAGGACGCCGCTCCTGTCGCCGCAGTGCAGGAACCGCTGCAGGCCAGCACAGAGGCCGTGACGTCGCCGCAGCCCGAAGCTGCGCCGCCGGCGCCCGAGCCACAACCGGCGCCTGAGCCCGAACCGGTGCCGCCGATGGTGGCGTCGGAGCAGCAAGCGACGGCGGCAGAGTCGGCTGATGAGGCTGAAACACTTGAGGCTGCCCAGGCCGAAGATGCCGGCGCAACCTCAGCGGACGCCGAACAGCCCAGGGTTCGCAAACGTGTCGTGCGTCCTTCGATCCTCAGTGAGGAGGAGATTGCCGCGCGTGAGCGTGAAGCCGAGCGTCATCAGGCTTTGCTCGCCCGCCAGGAGGCCGACCTTCGCATGCGTCAGGAGCGTGAAGCAGCTGCGGCTGCTGCGCGTGCAGCAACCGAAACGCGGCGCCTCGAGGAAGAGGCCAAGGCAAAGGTGCAGGCCGAGGCCGTTGCCAAGCAGCCGGAGGCTGCCAAGGGTCCGAGCGGCACTCTGCATCGACCGGTCAGGGCCGATGACAAAGGTGTCGGCAAGAAGGACGCCAAGCGTGCTCCCCGCGCTACCACGGCAGAAGACGAATCCAGGCGTCGTGGCATCAAGACGCGCGGTGAGGTGGGCGGTGCTGCGGCATCCTGGCGCGGCGCACGCGCTGGTGGCCGCGGCGGTCGCGGCGCCCAGCGCAACCAGAAGAGTTTCCAGGCGCCCGTCGAGCAGATTGCCCGCGACGTGCACGTGCCAGAAACGATCACGGTTGCCGACCTTGCCCACAAGATGTCGGTGAAGGCGGCCGAGGTGATCAAGACCCTGATGAAGATGGGCTCGATGGTCACCATCAACCAGGTGCTGGATCAGGAAACCGCGCTGATCGTAGTCGAGGAAATGGGGCACCGCGCTTTTGCGGCCAAGCTGGACGATCCGGATGCCTTCCTCGACTCGAGCGAGGAACATCGCGACGCGACGATTGAGCCGCGCGCGCCGGTCGTGACCGTGATGGGTCACGTCGACCACGGTAAGACCTCGCTGCTGGACTACATCCGTACCACCAAGGTCGCTGTCGGCGAAGCGGGTGGCATCACCCAGCATATCGGTGCCTACCATGTCAAAACACCGCGCGGGATGATCACTTTTCTGGATACTCCGGGTCACGAGGCCTTTACGGCGATGCGTGCGCGTGGCGCCAAGGCAACCGATATCGTGATCCTGGTGGTGGCTGCCGATGACGGCGTGATGCCGCAGACGCGTGAAGCGATTCATCATGCCCAGGCCGCCGGTGTGCCAGTTGTGGTCGCGGTCAATAAGATCGACAAACCCGAAGCCAATCCCGAGCGTGTGAAACAGGAGCTGGTGTCCGAGGGTGTGGTCCCCGAAGAGTATGGTGGCGACGCGATGTTCGTTCAGGTGTCCGCCAAGACCGGCCAGGGTATCGACGAACTGCTCGATGCTGTGCTCCTGCAAGCCGAGGTGCTTGAGCTGACCGCGTCCATCGACACCCCGGCCAAGGGCCTGGTGGTGGAGGCCCGTCTCGACAAGGGCCGCGGACCGGTTGCTGCGCTGCTGGTTCAGTCCGGTGTGCTGCGCAAGGGCGACATGGTGCTGGTGGGTGCGACCTATGGCCGCATCCGCGCAATGCTCGACGAAAACGGCAAGCCGGTTGATCAGGCCGGTCCGTCGATTCCAGTTGAAATTCTGGGGCTGTCCGACGTCCCGGCTGCTGGCGACGAAGCTATCGCGCTTGCCGACGAGAAGAAGGCTCGTGAAATCGCACTCTTCCGCCAGGGCAAGTTCCGCGACGTCAAGCTGGCGAAGCAGCAGGCGGCCAAGCTCGAAAATATTTTCGAGCAGATGGGCGAGACGGAAGCCAAGATTCTGCCACTTATCGTGAAAGCCGATGTGCAGGGCTCGCAGGAAGCCTTGGTTCAGTCGCTCAACAAGCTTTCCACAGATGAAGTCCGTGTCAATGTGATTCATGGCGCGGTGGGTGGTATCAGCGAATCCGACGTCAATCTGGCCCAGGCTTCCGGGGCGGTCATCATCGGCTTCAACACGCGCGCCGAGGCCGGTGCCCGCAAGCTTGCCGAAAGTTACGGAGTGGACATCCGTTACTACAACATCATCTATGACGCTGTCGACGAGGTGAAGGCGGCCCTGTCCGGCATGCTGTCTCCGGAGCAGCGCGAGAGCATCATCGGCTTGGTCGAGGTTCGCCAGGTCTTCCGCGTGCCCAAGGTGGGTGCGGTTGCCGGCTGCTACGTCAAGGAAGGCCAGGTCAAGCGTGGCTCGCACGTGCGGGTGCTACGCAACAACGTGGTGGTCCACAGCGGCGTGCTCGATTCGCTCAAGCGCTTCAAGGATGACGTCAAGGAGGTCAAGTCGGGTTTCGAGTGCGGTCTGTCGATCAAGAACTTCAACGATGTCCAGGAAGGCGATCAGCTCGAAGTTTTCGAAATCCAGGAAATCGCGCGGACACTCTGATGGCCAATGAATTTTCGCGTAGCCAGAGGGTTACCGAGCAGATCCGGCGGGAGCTCGCGGAGCTCCTGCGACTCGAGGTCAAGGATCCGCGCATCGGCCTGATCACCCTGACCGATGTCGAGATCTCGCCGGACTATGCGCACGCCAAAGTGTTCTTCACCTCAATGAAGGGCGAGGAGGGCCTCGACGAGATTCTGCGTGGCCTTCGGCGCGCGAGTGGCTTCCTGCGGCGGGAGCTGGGTCGGCGGGTTCGTATTCACACCACGCCCGAGCTGCATTTTCACTATGACGCGTCGGTCGAGCAAGGCAGCCGCCTTTCGAGCCTGATCGACGAGGTCGTGCGCGAGGATGAGGCTCGTTCGGGTCGCACCGGGTCCGATTCCTGAGGGCGTATGACAGCTGGCAAGACAAGGCCGCCACGCAAGGCGATCCACGGTGTGCTCTTACTCGACAAGCCGCAAGGCATGTCCTCAAATGGCGCCCTTCAGTCGGCGCGCCGACTGCTCAATGCCAAGAAAGGGGGGCATACCGGGACCCTGGACCCCATGGCCACCGGGCTGATGGTGCTCACGTTCGGTGAGGCGACGAAGTTCTCGCAGATGCTGCTGGACGCTGACAAGGCCTACGAAGCGTTCGTGCGGCTCGGGGTCGAGACCGACACCGGAGATGCGGAGGGCGCGGTGCTCGAGAGGCGGGCTGTGTCGGTTTCGGCCAAGGATATCGTCGCGGCCGCGGCGCATTTCGTTGGCGAGATCGAACAGGTCCCGCCGATGTACTCGGCGCTCAAGCGCGATGGCAAGCCGCTTTACGAGTACGCTCGTGCCGGGGTCGAGGTCGAGCGGCAGGCCCGGCGGGTCACGATTCGCAGCCTTGAGGTGTTCGACATTGGCACGGACATCTTCGTCATGCGGGTCGAGTGCAGCAAGGGTACCTACATTCGCACCCTGGCCAGCGACATAGGTCGCGTGCTGGGCTGTGGCGCTCATCTTGCCGGCTTGCGCCGCACGAGAATCGGCCCATTCGAGCTCGCCGACGCAGTCACGCTGGCGTCGCTTGAAGCAATGCCGGAGGTTGAACGTAGCGCGCAGTTGAAAGCGGTCGATGCGCTGCTGGCGCATTTGCCTGTGTCGACTCTCAATCCCGCTCAGGCGGGCGCGATGCTCCACGGCCAGCCAGTCGCAGCAGTGGAAGGCGAAGGGCAGGTACGGGTCTATGGTCCGGCCGGCTTCATCGGGCTGGGAGAGTATGTGGCTGGGCGGGGTCTCGTGCCACGGCGCCTGGTCAATACGGCGGAAAACGCCTAAAAAAGCGAGAAGTTATTGAGT
>CAYTAY010000223.1:0-781 GCA_964435845.1 uncultured Azoarcus sp. | reverse complement strand
AAAGATCAAACGAGTAATAAACCACATGGCTCTCGAAACCGCACAGAAAGCGCAAATCGTCTCCGATTTCCAGCGCGCCCAAGGCGACACCGGTTCGCCGGAAGTTCAGGTCGCGTTGCTGACCGCTCGCATCAATGGCCTGACTGGCCACTTCAAGGCAAACGCAAAGGATCACCACTCCCGTCGTGGTCTGCTCAAGATGGTCAGCCAGCGTCGCAAACTGCTTGACTACCTCAAGCGCACGAATGCCGACAGCTATCGCGGCCTCATCGAGCGTCTGGGTCTGCGCAAGTAAGTTGCCGCTCGTATCGACAGACATGTCGACCCACGAAGCGAAACCCAAGGCTCCATGAGCAACAGAAGCCGGTAGAGCTCGAAGACGGGCTCACCGGCTTTTTGTATTGGCCTGCCGGAGCCGTCCAACCTGCAGTTGTAGTCTGCTGCATCAAGAAAAAAGGAATTCACCTTGCCAAACGCCATCAAGAAGACATTTGCCTACGGTGCGCATACCGTTACGCTCGAAACCGGTGAAGTTGCACGTCAGGCCGGCGGCGCGGTCATCGTCAACATGGATGACACCGTTGTGCTCGCCACTGTCGTCGCGCAGCGCGAACCCAAGCCGGGCGTCGATTTTTTCCCACTTACCGTCGATTACGTCGAGAAGTTCTACGCCGCAGGCCGGATTCCCGGTGGTTTCTTCAAGCGCGAGGGTCGTCCGAGCGAGAAAGAAACCCTCACTTGCCGCCTGATCGATCGCCCGATTCGCCCGCTGTTTCCCGAT
>CAYTAY010000222.1:0-5035 GCA_964435845.1 uncultured Azoarcus sp. | reverse complement strand
TCTGGAGCGAAGGCGAGAACCGCTGGATCCGCCTGCGCGTTTCCAACGCCGGTCTGCGCACGATCGACAAGAAAGGCATCGACGTCGTCGTTGCCGAGCTTCGCGCCCGCGGCGAGAAGCTGTAAGCAACCGAACTGAACGGAGAACGCCATGGCCAAGGGCATCCGCGAGAAGATCAAGCTGGAATCGACCGCCGGTACGGGTCACTTCTACACGACTTCCAAGAACAAGCGCACCACCCCGAACAAGCTCGAGTTCAACAAGTACGACCCGGTCGCGCGCAAGCACGTCCCGTACAAGGAAGTGAAGCTGAAGTAAGACCAAGCCTCGCGGGCAAGCCAGCGAGGCGCTATCCGCCGCCGGACATACCGTCCGCGGCAGGATCGAAAAGTCACGGCAGATCGACTCCAGCTGTAACGAAAACGGCCATTGCATCAGCAATGGCCGTTTTCGTTACTACACTTTCGCTGTCACTCCCCACCTCGATCGAGGATCTCTCCTCGCCATTGGCGGACCTCCGCTCATGAGGAACTCAAGCGCGCTGGATGTTGGACGCCTGCTTGCCCTTCGGACCCTGCGTGACCTCGAAGGAGACCTTCTCGCCTTCCTTCAGGCTCTTGAAGCCACTCATGTTGATGGCGGAAAAATGTGCGAACAGGTCCTCGCTCCCGTCATCGGGTGTAATGAACCCAAAGCCCTTGGAATCGTTGAACCACTTCACGGTACCAGTTGCCATATTGCTTGAATCCCTCAAAGTTGCTTGATTAGACCGCGACGCCGAAGCACCCTCGGTCTGTTGCGACGCCGACAAAGACCTGCACAAGCCCCTGATGCCGCTCGGGAACAAGCTTCAGCCCAGTGCGCAAGCAAACTTTTACGCATTCGAACTGGGAGCGTCAACGGCCTTGCAGGCCCATTCGATTGCGCAACGCAGCAACCTCACCCCCATTCAAAACCGGACAACAGCAGAGATTCAAGGCGCTGCATGCACTTGCACCGGTGTCGCGGCGCACTATCGAGTACTCGCGCGTGACGCCGAAACCACACACTTGGTTCCCCGGGAAGCGCAGGATTCCGCCCTGGATACGGCTGTTGCACTCTGCCCCGACTTCATTAGAATGAGTTTCATGGGTACCCAGAAACGTGACGATTTAGTCCTGGAGGCGCAGCGGACGCGCACCCGTCCGCCGCCGTTATACAAGGTGCTTCTGCTCAACGACGACTACACACCAATGGATTTCGTAGTGCTCGTTCTGCAGAAATATTTCGGCATGGATCGCGAACGTGCCACGCGAGTCATGCTCCAAGTCCACAGAGAGGGCATGGGGGTATGTGGCGTTTTCCCAAGAGACGTCGCGACGACCAAGGTTGAGCAGGTCGCCTCGTTTGCTCGTCAGCATCAACATCCGCTGGCATGCGTGATGGAGGAAAACTGAATGATCGCGCAAGAGCTTGAAGTGAGCCTGCACATGGCCTTCGTCGAGGCCAGACAGAAGCGGCACGAGTTCATCACGGTCGAGCACCTGTTGCTCGCACTGCTGGACAATCCCTCGGCCGCGCAGGTGTTGCGTGCATGCGCCGCCAACCTGGACGAACTGCGGCGCGAACTGACCGAGTTCATCAACGAGCACACACCACGTATCGAGGGCAGCGACGAGATCGACACCCAGCCCACCCTGGGCTTCCAGCGTGTGATCCAGCGCGCCATCCTGCACGTCCAGTCCTCCGGCAAGAAGGAAGTGACAGGCGCCAACGTACTGGTGGCAATCTTCGGGGAAAAGGACTCCCACGCCGTCTATTTCCTGCAGAAGCAGAACGTTTCGCGCCTGGATGTCGTCAACTTCATCTCGCATGGCATCGCCAAGGCGCCCCCCCAGGGTGCAGCACCTCAGAGCCGCAGCGAGGGCGAGTCGCCCGAGCAGGACCAGGAGGACAAGCAATCAGGCGGCGCCCTCGACAGCTACACTCAGAACCTCAACCAGCAGGCCCTGGTCGGCAAGATTGACCCGCTGATCGGCCGCGAGAAGGAAGTGGAGCGTGTCATCCAGACGCTGTGCCGCCGACGCAAGAACAACCCGCTGCTGGTCGGCGAGGCTGGCGTGGGCAAGACCGCGATCGCCGAGGGGCTCGCGCGTCGCATTGTGGAGGGGCGCGTGCCGGAGATCCTCGAGAACGCCCAGGTGTTCGCACTCGACATGGGTGCCTTGCTCGCAGGCACCAAGTATCGCGGCGACTTCGAGCAGCGCCTGAAGGCGGTGCTCAAGCAACTCGTCGAGAACCCGAATGCAATCCTGTTCATCGACGAGATCCATACCCTGATCGGCGCCGGCGCAGCTTCGGGCGGCACGCTGGACGCGTCCAACCTGCTCAAGCCCGCACTGTCATCGGGGCAGCTGAAGTGCATAGGAGCGACGACCTACAACGAGTTCCGCCAGATCTTCGAGAAGGATCACGCGCTGTCGCGGCGCTTCCAGAAGATCGACGTGGTCGAGCCCTCGGTCGCGGAGACGGTCGAGATCCTGAAGGGACTCAAGAGCCGCTTCGAGGAGCATCACGGCATCAAGTACTCGAGCTCGGCGCTGTCGAGCGCAGCAGAGTTGTCTGCACGCTACATCAACGACCGCCACCTGCCCGACAAGGCGATCGACGTCATCGACGAAGCAGGTGCTGCGCAACGCATCCTGCCCAAGTCGCGGCAGAAGAAGACCATCGGCAAGAACGAGATCGAGGAGATCGTCGCCAAGATCGCCCGCATTCCGCCCCGAACCGTGTCCAATGACGACAAGACCGCACTCAAGACACTCGAGCGCGACCTCAAGAACGTCGTCTTCGGTCAGAACGCCGCGATCGAGGCGCTCGCCAAGGCGATCAAGATGTCGCGTTCCGGCCTGGGCAACCCTCAGAAGCCCATCGGCTCCTTCCTGTTTTCCGGCCCCACCGGCGTCGGCAAGACCGAGGTTGCCCGTCAGCTCGCCTATACCCTGGGCATCGAGCTGGTGCGCTTCGACATGTCGGAATACATGGAGCGCCACGCAGTCAGCCGCCTGATCGGCGCCCCCCCGGGCTACGTCGGCTTCGACCAAGGCGGCCTGCTCACCGAGCAGATCACCAAGAAGCCGCACTGCGTGCTGCTGCTCGACGAGATCGAGAAAGCCCACCCGGACATCTACAACATCCTGCTGCAGGTCATGGACCATGGCACGCTAACCGACAACAACGGCCGCCAGGCGGATTTCCGCAACGTGATCGTCATCATGACCACCAACGCGGGTGCCGAAGCCATGCAGAAATCGGTGATCGGCTTCTCCGCCAAACGTGAGGCGGGTGACGAGATGAACGAGATCAAGCGCATGTTCACGCCGGAGTTCCGTAACCGGCTCGACGCCATGATCTCGTTCAAGGCGCTCGACAACGGCATCATCCTGCGCGTGGTCGACAAGTTCCTGATGCAGCTCGAGGCGCAGTTGCACGAGAAGAAGGTCGAGGCCCACTTCAGCAACGAGCTCAAGGCCTGGCTCGCCGAGAAGGGTTTTGATCCGCTCATGGGTGCGCGTCCGATGGCACGCCTCATCCAGGACACGATCCGCTCCGCCCTGGCCGACGAGTTGCTGTTCGGACGCCTGGTCAATGGCGGCAAGGTCACCATCGATCTCGATGACGACGACAAGGTGAAGCTCGTGTTCGAAGAGACCGAGACGGCAACGGCCTGATCGACACCGCCGCCCCCTCGGCAAGGACTGCGAGGCCGCTCCGGTAACGGGGCGGCCTCGCTTTTTTGTATATGATGCCGCCCGGAATGCAGCCTGCGCTGCCTCGCCCACCTGACACTTCTTCCGGGAGCTAGCATGAACATCCAGACAGCCGATCTCTGCGACACCCACGGCGACGCGCTTTCAGTGGTCGCACCGATGTTCTCGTCCTACGGCGGACGAAAGTCGTTCGGCGGCCAGATCGCCACCCTCAAGCTGTTCGAGGACAATTCCTTCGTACGCAAGGCAGTGGACAGCCCCGGCGCCGGCCGCGTCCTCGTTGTAGACGGTGGCGCGTCGATGCGCTGCGCCTTGGTGGGCGACCAGCTCGCCGAGCTTGCGGTGAAGAACGGCTGGGCAGGCATCATCGTGTACGGCTGCATCCGTGACTCGGCCGCGATCGGCCAGATGGATCTCGGCGTATTCGCGCTCGGCACCCACCCGCGCAAGACGGTAAAACGTGACGTCGGCGAGGTCGACGTCCCCGTCACCTTCGGCGGCGTCACCTTCGTACCCGGCCACCATGTCTATGCGGATGAGGACGGGGTCGTCCTGTCGCCAAACGCCCTGCTTTGAGCGCTGAGTGAGCCGCCTCCTGACTGAGGCGGCTCACAGGCACCGTGAATCGGCTTGCAGCGCAACACAGGATGGACGCAAACCCATTTCACTGTACCGATCTTCTTTTCACATCACGAAACATACATCACAACGCACTGTATTTAAAGTATAAATTTTTTTCTTATGTCTTATATAAGACATATTGCTGCTGCGCAGAATGCCGCCTATACTTCCACTCCATCTGCACGGCCCTTTCTCCCTCGAAGACGCCCGCAGTCCGGATAGGAGCCCGGTGCCTGAGCCGGCCCCCGATGGTTGAACCCTTCTGCTCTCTAAAGGAAGCATCATGACTCTGACCCGCGAACAGCAAATCGCCGCCCTCGAAAAAGACTGGGCTGAAAACCCCCGCTGGAAGGGCGTCAAGCGCGGTTACACCGCCGCCGACGTGGTCCGCCTGCGCGGCAGCCTGCAGCCCGAGTACACCCTGGCCCAGCGTGGCGCCAAGGTGCTGTGGGAGAAGGTCAACGGCGGCGCCAAGAAGGGTTACGTGAACGCCTTCGGCGCCATCACCGCCGGTCAGGCCATGCAGCAGGCCAAGGCTGGCCTGGAAGCCGTGTATCTGTCCGGCTGGCAGGTCGCCGCCGACGGCAACACCTCCGAAACCATGTACCCGGACCAGTCGCTGTACGCCTACGACTCGGTGCCGACCATGGTTCGCCGCATCAACA
>CAYTAY010000221.1:0-5094 GCA_964435845.1 uncultured Azoarcus sp. | reverse complement strand
CCATCACGGTCGAGGACGCCTATGAGGGGCGGTTGATCGATCTCATGGAGCGGCTCACCCGCACGTACCCGGATGCTGCGCTGTTCAGCTTGCCGACGGTGGCCGGCGACGGATTGAGCCGTTCGGTCGAGCTGGGCATGAAAGGGCCGAGCGCCCGGGTCGAGGCAGCGATGGCCGAGATCCGGCGCGAGGTGGCAGCCCGTGGTTACACCTGGCGGGCGCTCGATTGATCAGGCGCAGTCTGTCCGCGCCCGAGTCTCGCTGCATTGCGCTTGCGGGGCGGGAACTCGACTATCTGCTTCGCCGCTCTCAGCGGCGAAGCTTTGCGCTTCATGTCGATGAGCGTGGCGTGAGGGTCAACGCGCCGCAGGCTGCGCCTTTGCGCGAGATCGAGGGGTTCATGCGTCAGCATGAGGCCTGGTTGCTCGAGCGACTGGCGCGACACGCACAGGTGGCGCGTAGAGTGCGTTTTGCACCGGTCGACGGTGCCACGCTGCCTCTGCTTGGCAGACCCTGCCGGCTGCGTCTGATTGCAGGTGCGCGTCGGGTGGAGTGGTCCGGAGATACGGATGGTGCCGAGCTGCTGAAGCTGCCGTCTTCAGGCGACATACCCAGGCGGTTGGTGAATGCGCTTAGAACGAGGGCGATCACGCGCTTTGCAGGGCGGGTGGAGGAATACTGCCTGCGGCTGGGTGTGCCGGCGCCGGCAGTGCGCTTGTCCTCGGCCCGCACCCGCTGGGGCAGTTGCAGCAGTCGGAGTGGTATCCGCCTTCACTGGCGTTTGATTCACCTGCGGCCGGAGCTGTCGGATTACGTGGTCGCACACGAGGTGGCGCATCTGGTGGAGATGAACCACTCACCACGTTTCTGGTCGGTGGTGGAGGCCTTGTGTCCTCAGTGGCGTGCCCTGCGCGCCGAGTTGCGCGATGCGGGTCGCGAGTTGCCGGTCATCGAAGCCGGTGCCGAAGCCGGTGCCGAAGCGCCCGCCGGTGACGCCTGAAATTTCCGCCAACTCACAGAAAAGGTAAGGCAATGAGAATGCTCCATACGATGATTCGCGTAGGCGATCTCGATCGCTCGCTCGATTTCTACACCAAGGTACTCGGCATGCGCCTGCTGCGGCGCCAGGACTATCCGGAGGGACGGTTTACCCTGGCATTCGTCGGCTATCAGGACGAAGCCGACGGCGCAGTGCTCGAATTGACCCACAACTGGGATACCGTGTCGTATGAGCTTGGCAATGGCTATGGGCACATTGCCCTGGCGGTGCCGGATGCTGCCAAGGCCTGCGAGGCGCTTCGCAGCCGCGGCGGCAAGGTGGTGCGCGAAGCCGGGCCGATGGAGCACGGCACCACGGTGATCGCGTTCCTCGAGGACCCGGACGGCTACAAGGTCGAACTCATCGAGCGCGACTGAGACGCCACAGCAAAGCCAGTGCGGCCACCAGCAGCGCGGCGCTGGCGGCGGCGCCGAGTGCGAGAACCCTGCGGGCCTTCTCGAGCCAGCGGTTGTCGTATTCGAGATAGACCCAGCCGATCGGGGCGATTTCCCCAATCGCAGCACGAACCACGAAACTGTTTTCTGCCTCCGAGAATATCGAGCCCGGCGGGTTGTCTGCTTCCATGCGCTCGAGCGGGATCGTAGTCTGGGGAGAGGCGCTGAGGTTGCCTGCGGAATTGCGCTGCACGGCGGCGAGGGGTTGTTCGCGCCTGTCCATGATCACCATTGCATGGACCTGCGAGAAGCGGGTGAAGGCCTCAAGCCGAAAGGCGAGTGCGATGCGGTCGTTGGCGGCGACTTCGAAGCGTGCGAGCTCTGCTGCAGTGGCCGCGATCTCGACCGCCTGGGCGTGGATGATCCGATGCATGTCCTCCACATGCCGATAGAGCAGTGAGATGACGAGCAGCAGGGCCACCACCAGCAGGATGGTGATCGCGATGAAGGCACAGGTATGAGCGCAACGGCCCTCGGCGCGGGTGATGGGGGTTCGAGCAGGGTCGGTTGAAAAACGCATACGCCAATCTACTACACTCGAAGCGCGCCCGCATAGCGTGCCTCAGTCGTCGGCAAACTCGTCCCGGATGGCAAGCACATCATCGAGATGCTGCAGGAAGGCGTCCACGCAGTCAGGGTCGAAGTGCCGGCCCCTTCCCTCGACGAGTAGTTCGATCGCTTTTTCCATTGGCCATGCCTGCTTGTAGGGACGATGCGAGCTGATCGCATCGAAGACGTCCGCAACTGCAACGATGCGACCTTCCAGAGGTATGTCACGTCCGCTCAATTGGTTCGGATAACCGGTGCCGTCGAACTTCTCATGGTGTGTGAGGGCGATCGAGGCGCCAAGCTGTACCACGCACGATGCCGAGTCCTTGAGGATGTCGTAGCCGATCGTAGTGTGACGCTTCATGATTTCACGCTCAGCGGGAGAGAGCGCACCAGCCTTGAGCAGTATGTGATCCGGAATCCCGAGCTTGCCCACGTCATGCATCGGTGCGGCGAGCAGCAGGTCGGAGACGAAGCTCTGTGGTTGTGACAGGTGTTCGGCGATCAGCGCCGAATAACGAGCCATGCGCTGGATGTGCGCACCGGTCTCCGGGTCGCGAAATTCAGCTGCACGAGCCAGGCGCACGACGGTTTCACGCTCGCGCTGGAGAATGTCGGTGGTGGCGTTCTTGACCTCCTCCGCCAGTGTTGCGGCACGGTCGCGGGTGATCTTGTGAGCTTGCCTGAGCTTGAGCATGTTGCGCACGCGCGGCTCGAACTCGTGCTTGTCGATTGGCTTGGTGAGGAAGTCATTCGCCCCACGGGCGAGCGCATCGTAACGGGTGGTGCGTTCGCTGTTGGCAGTCACCATCAGGATGGGCACCTCCTCCCGGGGATGACGCTCGCGGACCCTTTTGATGAATTCGAGCCCGTCGAGGCCGGGCATCATGTAATCGACGATGATCAGGTCGGGCTCGTGTTCCAGGCACCATCTGAGTCCTTCATGGGCATCTACGAAAGTATGCGGTTCAACGCCAGCCTCATGGGCGACGAGCTTCTCCATGAGGAGAAGGTTGAGCGGCATGTCGTCGATGATGGCGATCTGCATGGGCGCGCGCTTGGCGGTGACGGCTTCGAGTATGACAGTGTAGCGCTAGTGGCACCGTAACAGAGTGCACAGGCGTTGAGGGTTTTCGTTGTTTGACGCTGCCTCGCCGATAAGGCCAGTGGCGTTCTCGCCGTGTTTGGCGACATGCCTGGAGCCAGAAAAAGAAAACCCCCGATCCTGGACCGGGGGTGGGAGTGCTGGGCCCAGCAGGACTTGAACCTGCGACCAAGCGATTATGAGTTTGCAAGCAACGCTGCAAGCCCAGCAAAATCAGGGGTAATCTACCGTAAGCCAGAAAAGCTAAAAGTATTTGCGTGACAGTAGGTTAGCGTAATTTTGCGAAGATGGCCAGACCGGGTGAGTGTACCGCTACTGTACCGATTTCACCTGCTTTTCAGTACAGTCAGCCGCCGTTCCCTGGTGGCCATTTGAGTAGTCAAGGACTCCTTGACGACTGGTTGGGGAAGCGGGGCAGGCAGGCCTCAGCGGCAGCCCTCCTTGGGGCCGGGTCTGTCTGCGCTCCCAGCTTCGGTAGAAATCTCGCTCTGCTGGAAATCTATCGCACCTGGTGGTATAGTTTCGCAATGAGACGAGTCTTCAAAACCCGCACATTCACCCGCTCGATGAAAAAGGCCGGGCTAACCGATGCAGCCCTTTGTGCCGCAGTTGAGGAGATGAGCCAAGGGCTTGTCGATGCTGAGCTGGGGGGCGATGTTGTGAAGAAGCGCGTCGCGCTGCCTGGCCAGGGCAAGCGTGGCGGGGCCAGAACCATCGTGGCTACGAAAATGGCGGGGCGCTGGTTCTTCCTCTATGGCTTCAGCAAGAATGAGCGATCCAACATCGACAAGGACGAGCTGAGGGTACTCCAGGAGGTGGCAAAGGAGCTGCTTGGTTTTGATGACCGGCAACTGACCATTGCGCTGGCTGCTGGTGAAATTGTGGAGATATGTGATGGCGACGACAAAGCGTAACAGCCGAATTCTGGACGAGATGCACGAGACAGCACGTGGGCTTCATGGCGCCGGTCTGATTAGCAAGCGTCGCATGGGCGAGTTTGAGGCGCTGTGCAATCTCGATGTGCACGAAATTCCGCCACAGCAGATCAAGGCGCTGCGTGAAAAGGCGCACGTCAGCCAGGCGGTTTTTGCCGCTGTGCTGAACACCAGCCTTTCCACGGTTCAGAAGTGGGAAGTCGGCGACAAGAAGCCGAGCGGGCCGTCGCTCAAACTGTTGAACCTGATCGAGCGCAAGGGGCTTGAGGCGGTTATTTAATGGCGGAGCCTGACTGCGGGCCCTCGGCATGCTCAGATCCAACTGACAAGGATTCCTTGACAGTTGGGTGCGTGGTTGGGTCTCAGGCTACTGCTTGACATCCTCCCCGGCCTTCAGGCCGGAGATTCCTACGGCGCTCAGGCGCGGCATGGAGCCGCCCCTGAGTCGCTTCGGTAGGTTCCCGCTGCTGGCGGCATGACTGCACCGCTCACTTCACAGGCGAACCGGGCGTGTCCCGCCCTTAAAACATTGATCGCGCCGACGACATCGGCGTTTTCCTCGAAACCGCACTCGACGCACGCAAACCGTGCCTGCGTCTTGCGCTTGTCTGCGCTGACGTGGCCGCAGCACGGACAAGTGCGGCTCATGGCCTGCTGCGCCTTGCGCAGGGAGGTTTCGCGCCGCTTGAAACTGTTGAGTGGCGCGTAGAGCGTGCCGTCCGAAAGCGTAGCGAAGCGGACCACGCCCATGTCGATGCCAACTGCGCCGCCTTGCGCGATGGGCTGCGCCACTTCCCGCTCCGTCTGGATGCTCACGAACCACTTGCCACCAGACTGGCTCACGGTGACGTTCTTCACCACGCCCAGCACATCCCGGCTGTTGCGGTAGCGCAGCCAGCCGAGCTTGGGCAAAAACAGGCGGTTATTGGGCGGGTCGAGCTTGATCTGTTTCGGGTTGTCACTGCCGGATGTAAATTGACACAGGCTGCCGATTGAAAATTGATACACCGA
>CAYTAY010000220.1:0-5106 GCA_964435845.1 uncultured Azoarcus sp. | reverse complement strand
CCGTAGTTTCTTTCATCATCAGGGGTGCTGGCGACCTGCCTGCATGAAAGTTAGCCAGGAAGACGAATCCATCGTGCTGGTATTCGCCACTGATGAGGGCTTGGGTGAGTTCGAGAGCCGCTTGGCCACCCTTGCACGCGACGGCGTCGTCACGCGCAAGGAGCTGTTCTACGTCATCGAAGACTTCGACCACTGGACACCCCAAGACCGTACCGGTGCCGCCTTGCGCGAGCAAGGATTTCCAGCCACGCAAACCTTCGTGCTCGATATCGAGCTCTGGCCCCAGGATCGGCAAGACAAGCGCCAAGAGATGGTTCGTACCTTTCTCGATTGGTTGGGCGCACAAGGCATTGAACGACTGGACGACATCCGGCAACCCTCGCTCGTCATGGTCCGTGTGCGCTGCAACCGTGCGCAGGCCGAGCAGATCTTGCGCCATCGCGATGTGCGCACTGCCGACCTGCCGCCCCGCCTGGGCGTGGCCGTACAACTGCTTCACACCGACATCAACCAATTTCCTCAGATTGATCCCCCGTCCGACGACGCTCCGGCCATTGCCGTGCTGGATTCCGGGTTGACGCGCGGACATTCGCTGCTCGGTGCAGCGGTCGGCGACGCGCAGGGCTACCTTGCACCGCATCGCAGTTCGGATGACACCGCTCCGCACTGGCACGGCACCTTCGTCGGCGGGCTTGCGCTATATGGCAATGTACACAGCGGCATACAGCAGGGGCAGTTCGTCCCGCAACTTCGCCTGTTCTCCGGCAAGGTGTTCGAGGACGATGGACAAGACCAAACCGAGTTCGTCGAAAAGGCGGTCGAGGAAGCCGTGCGTGACCTGCATGCGCAATACGGCTGCCGGGTGTTCAACTTGAGCTATGGCGACCTGAACAAGGTCTACGACGGCCGTCATGTGCGCGGACTGGCCTACACGCTGGATCGGCTGACACGTGAGCTGGGCATCCTGTTCGTGGTGCCCGCCGGCAATATGTTGTCATCCCAGTTGCCAGCCGACCCCCGTGCACGCTACCCCGACTACCTGCTGGAAGGCTACACCCGCCTGCTGGACCCGGCCACATCGCTTAACGCACTGACCGTTGGCGGATTGAGCCTGAATGAGGCCACGCGAAACGCACAACACCATCCCAACACGATTGAGGACCACGTATTGGCGTGGGCAAGCCAGCCGTTTCCATTGACGCGCAGCGGCCCTTCCATCAATGGCGCGATCAAGCCCGACGTGGTCGCGCATGCCGGCAACCTGGCCATACGGCGCACCGGAGGCGGCACAGACCACGCCGGCCTAGGAGTGCTTTCACTGAACGGCGGCTTTGCCTCAGGGCCTGCGTTCAAGGAAGACATCGGCACCAGCTACGCCGCGCCGCAGGTCGCTCACCAAGCCGCACGGCTGCTGGCCGAAGTGCCCGACGCATCGCCCAACCTGCTGCGCGCACTGATCGGCGCTCACGCCCGCTGGCCGCAAGCCAGCGAGGCCTTGTTGAACCCTGATAACAACGCTGAGGGCCGAGAAAAGCTATTGCGCCTCCTCGGTTACGGGCGCGTGGACGAAGCGGCGCTTTTCCGCTCGCTCGATCACACCGTTACCCTTCTGACCGAAGAGCGCATCGGCAACGACCAGCACCACTTCTTCGAACTGCCCCTACCGGACAGCTTCTGGGCCGATGGCCGGCGCACGCGCGAGGTGACCGTTGCGCTCGCCTACAGTCCGGCGGTACGCACCACTCGGCTGGACTACCGCCGCGCCAAGCTGTGGTTTCACCTGGTGACGGCTGGCAGCCTTGACGAGGTCACCCAAGCCTACCGGCGCAATCGGGAAGAAGGCATGGGCGAGCGCGCCAACGGCCGCTCGCTACCCAACGATACCCGCAAGGGCGGCACACTGCAGGTTTTCCGTTGGCGCTTCAAGCAGGCACTGACCAACGGCCAAAGTGTGTTTGTCGTGGTGACCCGTCAAGACAGTGCATGGTCGCAAGACGAGCAGAAAGCCGAATTGGAACTGTATGCCCTCGCCGTGGTGCTGGCGGATCGGGAGCAAGCCAACGCTCAGCTTTACGCCCAAGTGCGTGCGGCGCTGCAAGCCCGTGCCCAGGCGCGTGCGCGCGTGTGAAAACAGGAATACAGAATGAGCAAACAAAAACTCGAACTCACCTGGATCGGGAAGGAGAAGCGGCCCAAGCTGGAGCCGCGCATTCTGCTCGAAGATCCCGAGAAGTCTTATCACGCCAAGCATCGCGTCTCCGACAACGACATCTTCGATAACCGGCTGATCTTCGGGGACAACCTGCTGGCGCTGAAGGCGCTGGAGGCGGAGTTCGCGGGCCGGGTGAAATGCGTATTCATCGATCCGCCGTACAACACCGGCAGCGCGTTCACGCATTACGACGACGGGCTGGAGCATTCGATCTGGCTAGGACTGATGCGCGACCGGCTGGAGATCATTCGGCGCTTGTTGGCGGAGGACGGTTCGCTATGGATCACCATCGACGACAACGAGGCGCATTACCTCAAGGTGTTGTGCGATGAGGTATTTGGGCGGGCGAGTTTTGTGTGCAATGCCATTTGGGAGAAGGCCGATTCTCCCCGGAACTCTGCACGGCAGTTCTCAACGGACCATGACCATTTGCTGGTCTATGCAAAGGCTCCTGAATGGGTCCCTCGGAAGCTTGCGCGGACAGATGAGGCAAACTCAATCTACTCAAACCCGGACAACGATAAACGGGGGCCTTGGCTACCTGGGGACCCGTATGCAAACAAGCCTTACTCTAAGGGCCAGTACACGATCACCGGGCCGACTGGCCGAGAATTCTCCCCGCCAGCGGGCCGCTATTGGCGAATTTCGGAAGAAAAGCTGTGGGATCTGGACAACGACGGGCGGATTTGGTGGGGGCCGACTGGCAATGCTCGGCCGAGCATAAAGCGCTACCTTGCTGAGGTTGGCGATTTGGTGCCGCGAACCCTTTGGTCCAAGGACGAGGTGGGAAGCAATCGCACGTCGAAAAATGAAATGCGCGCATTGTTTCCTGGCGACGAATCGTTCGGAACCCCAAAACCTGAGCGCCTTCTCAAACGTGTTATAGAAATCGCCACCAACCCCGGCGATCTCGTTCTCGACTCCTTCGCCGGTTCCGGCACTACCGGCGCAGTCGCCCACAAGATGGGCCGCCGCTGGATCATGGTGGAGTTGGGCGAGCACTGCCACACCCACATCATCCCCCGTCTGAAGAAGGTCATCGATGCCGAGGACCAGGGCGGCATCTCAAAGGCGGTGAACTGGAAAGGCGGCGGTGGCTTCCGCTACTACCGGCTCGCGCCGACGCTGATCGTGAACGACCGCTGGGGCAATCCGATCATCAATCCAGACTACAACGCGACGCAACTGGCCGAGGCGCTGGCCAAGCTGGAAGGCTTCTCCTACGCGCCCTCGGAAACGCACTGGTGGCAGCACGGCCACTCCAGCGAGCGCGATTTCATCTATGTCACCACCCAGAACCTGTCCGCAGAGCAACTGCAAGCCCTGTCCGATGAAGTCGGCCCGGAGCAGAGCCTGCTGGTGTGCTGCGCCGCCTTCCGCGGCGTAACGGCCGCCAGGGCATCCGAGCGTTGGCCGCATCTGACGCTGAAGAAGATCCCGAAGATGGTGCTGGCACGCTGCGAGTGGGGCCATGACGACTACAGCCTGAACGTGGCCAATCTGCCGATGGCGGAGCCCGTTGAGAAGATGCCCTCACCCCAACCTTCTCCCAGTGGGAGAGGGAGAAAAGCGCGTGAGGCAGCGGCTACGGCTGACCTGTTTGGCGATACAGGGCTGGAGGCGTGATGGCGAAGAAATCCATAGTCATCACGTCTGCAAAGGCTGGCGAAATTGAGCAGCAGTCCGCTGCCCAAATGATCGGGGCGTCCACTGGGCAGGGCGAGTTCCTGCTTTACCAGACCGAAGACGCCCAGACGCGGGTAGAACTGCGTCTGGAAGGCGAGTCTGTGTGGCTGACGCAAAAGCAGTTGGCGGACTTGTATCAAGTGAGTGTGCCCACCATCAACGCACACTTGCGGACGCTGTTTCAGGACGGGGAACTGGCGGCGGATCGAACTATTAGGAAATTTCTAATAGTTGCCCGCGAAGGTGCACGGGATGTGGAAAGGCGTGTGGATCACTACAACCTTGAAGTGATTTTGCACGTGGGCTACCGGGTGCGTTCGCATCGGGGCGCACAGTTCCGCCGTTGGGCCACGGAGCAGTTGCAAGCCTATCTGGGAAAAGGCTTTCTGCTGGACGACGAGCGCTTCAAGGGTGGGCAGGACAGCGGCTATTTCGAGGAACTGCTCGCACGCATCCGCGATATCCGTGCCTCGGAAAAGGTGTTCTGGCGCAAAGTGCTGGACATCTACGCCACCAGCGTGGACTACGACCCGCAGACGGAAACCTCGCAGCAGTTCTTTGCCACGGTGCAGAACAAGATGCATTGGGCAGCGCACGGCCATACAGCGGCGGAACTGATCGTGCAGCGGGCGGACGCGCAAGCGCCAAACATGGGTTTGATGAGCTGGGCGGGGGCCGGAAAAGGTGTTCCGGTGCGCAAGGCCGATGTGAGCATCGCCAAGAACTACCTGAACGCCGAAGAACTGGACACGCTCAACCGGATCGTCACCGCCTACATCGAAGTGGCGGAATTGCAGGCGCAGGCGCGGCAACCGATGACCATGCGCGACTGGGCGGCGGAGTTGGACAACTTCCTGCGTCTGACGCGCAAAGATATTCTGACCCACGCGGGAAAGGTGTCCGCAGAAGCCGCATTGGCGAAGGCTCAGATCGCGTATGCCGAGTATCAGGCCCGCATTCGCGATCTGCCGTCCTCCGTGGAGAAGGATTTCGAGGCAGCCATCGCGCAACCGGTCAGACGGCTTGAAAAAAGCAGGAAAGCATTGCCGAACAAGAAGAAAGGAGAACAGGCATGAACGCCCGCGTGCAAAACCACATCACGGGCCGCCTGTCGCTGCGCCCGCCGCAGGCCGAGTCTCTTGCCAGACTGAAGCAATCCCTGGATGCCGCGCCCGAACTCTTGGGCCATGAGCGCGATGTCTCGGCGA
>CAYTAY010000219.1:0-5156 GCA_964435845.1 uncultured Azoarcus sp. | reverse complement strand
GCATGGACGTCGCTGCCGTGGCCGCCGACCCCGAGGCACGCGGCATGGGTGAGCGGCTGTTCCAGACCTATTGCGCCCAATGCCATGGCTCGGACGCCCGCGGTGCACGCGGCTTCCCGAACCTGACCGATGGCGCCTGGCACTGGGGTGGCGAAGCCGAGGCGATCAGAGCATCGATCATCGGCGGGCGTACTGGTGTGATGACGCCGTTTGGCGCGGTTCTGGGGCCCGAGGGTGTTCGCGACGTGGCTAACTACGTCCGTTCGCTCAACGGTCTGGCGCATGATTCTCTGCGTGCTCAACGTGGAGAGGAGGCTTTCCAGACCAACTGCGTGGCCTGCCACGGTGCGGACGCTCAGGGCATGGCGGTGCTGGGCGCGCCCAACCTGACCGACAACAACTGGCTGTGGGGTTCGTCCGAGGCGGCGATCATCGACATCGTCACCAATGGGCGCATGAACCGCATGCCGGGTTTCGGCGATTTCCTGGGTGAAGACAAGGTACATCTGCTCACCGCCTATGTGTGGGGCCTGACCAACCAGTAAGCGCGCCACTGCCCCACCACATCACCCCCGGCCCGGAGCGGGCACTTCGGGCCGGGGCGCCATAACGATAACGACAGATGCAGCGTTGCCAACGGCGGCTTGGCCGTCCAGGTGGCAATACCCCAAACCTCCTGCAAATGGACCAAGCCCGACATGGCCGATCCGGCGAACAAGCCCAGCCCCGACAAGGCGGCACAGGGTAGTTGCAACAACACCGACACGCTCTACGCTTCCCGCAAGAAACTGCAAGTGCGCTCTACATCGGGCGTGTTCACCAACTGGCGTTGGGCCATGGTGTGGCTCACGCAAATCCTGTACTACGGTTTGCCTTGGTTGACCTGGAATGACCGCCAGGCGGTCCTGTTCCACCTCACCGAACGCAAGTTCTACATCTTCGGCTGGGTTTTCTGGCCGCAGGATGTCTTCTATCTAGCGATTCTCCTGATCATCTCGGCCTACGCGCTGTTTTTTTTCACCGCGATAGCGGGGCGGCTATGGTGCGGGTACGCCTGTCCGCAGACGGTCTACACCGAGATTTTCATGTGGGTCGAGGAAAAGATCGAGGGCGACCACAACAAGCGGCGTAAGCTCGATGCGGCGCCCATGGATGCCCGCAAATTCATGCTGCGGAGCGCCAAGTTCGGCGCATGGGCCATCTTTTCGCTGTGGACCGGGTTTACCCTGGTCGCCTACTTCAGCCCGGTCGAGGAGTTGCTGCAGTCGCTGACGACCTTCGGCTTTGGCCCCTGGGAGACTTTCTGGATTCTGTTCTATGCCGGTTTCACCTACGTATTCGCCGGGCTGTTGCGTGAGCAGGTGTGCAAATACATGTGTCCCTACGCCCGCTTTCAGGGGGTGATGTTCGATCCGGACACGCTTGTGGTGACCTACGACGAGTTTCGTGGCGAGCCCCGCGGGACGCGGAAAAAGGGCGTCGAGCCCAAAAGCGTCGGCAAGGGAGACTGCATCGACTGCGGGATCTGTGTGCAGGTATGTCCCACCGGTATCGACATCCGGCAGGGGCTGCAGTACGAATGCATCGGCTGCGGTGCGTGCATCGACGCCTGTGATCAGGTCATGGACAAGATGTCGTATCCGCGCGGCTTGATTCGCTATTCGACTGAGAACGCGTTGAAGAAGCGCTGGGGCATGAAGGAGATTCTGGTGCACGTCATGCGACCACGAACCCTGGTCTATGGCGCGCTGCTGGTGGCGATCTGCATAGCCATGGTATTGGGGCTGGCGACCCGCAGCGACCTGCGTGTGGACATCCTGCGCGACCGGGCCACGCTTGCGCGCGAGGTCGAGGGCGGCCTGATCGAGAATGTTTACCGGCTGCAGGTGATCAACATGATCGAAGATGCGCGCAACGTCACGATTACGGTGTCCGGGCTGGATGGTATTCACCTCGACAGCGATGGCCTCGCCGCGCTGCCTGCGGCGGCCACCGAGTCGGTGACCGTGCAGGTGCGCGTACCCTACGATGCCGCCGAGCCGGGCGTACATCAGATTGAATTCGAGGTCGCCGTCGACGGCGACCCTTCAGTAGCGGTGCGCGAGCGCACCACCTTTATCATTCCGAGATGAGCGACAACCGATGGCTGTGACGATGAGAAACCCCGCAAGACCGAATGAGGACAGCACGCCTTGGTATAAGCAAAAGTGGCCGTGGATACTGATCGGTATTCCTGGAACCTCTGTAGTGCTGGGCTTCATGCTGCTCTACTTGGCGATCACCACCGCCGATGGGCTCGTAGTTGATGACTACTACCGCCAGGGCAGGGCGATCGACCAGACCATGGCGCGCTCGCTGCTGGCCGGAGATCTAGGGCTGGCGGCCGACCTCTCGGTGCGCTCGGATCGGGTCTCGGTGCGCTTGTCTGCGAACGACACCGCAGATTTGCCTGAGGCACTGATCGTTACCATCATCCACCCGACTCGCGCGGGCATGGATCAGGCAGTCCGCCTGGCCGGCAACTCCGGCGTGTACAGTGGTCCGCTGGAGCCGATAAACATCGGTCGCTGGCGTGTTCAAATAGAAGATGAGTCCCGAAGCTGGCGCTTGAACGGGGCCGTTAACCTCCCATCAGAGACGGAAAAAAGGATTCTTCCCTATGATTCCTTACCTTGATAAAGGAGGTGTAGCATGGACGTTGTATTGCGAGAGTTGTTCACGACCCGGATTGGCTTGCTGAGCCTGTTTACAATCGGATTCATGTTGGTCATGGCGGTGTACATCTACAGATTCGCCATTCGCAACATGAAGGAAGACGAGCGAAAGGCCAAGGAGGCTGCGAAACCATCGCCCTCCACCGCAGCGAAGTAAGCAAT
Source organism: uncultured Azoarcus sp. (assembly GCA_964435845.1). Taxonomy (GTDB): domain Bacteria; phylum Pseudomonadota; class Gammaproteobacteria; order Burkholderiales; family Rhodocyclaceae; genus Azoarcus_F. The sequence continues at coordinate 2,280 of CAYTAY010000219.1, read as the reverse complement.
CGCTAAAGTGAGTCGCGATCGGAGAGAAACATCATGCTCAAATGGATTCAGGTTCTCTGGCCGTCTTTCATGGTGGCCTTTGTCGCTACGGCGTTCTTCTTCACCGTAGTGAATCCGCAGGAGTTCTATCTGCTGGGTAATCCGGTCGAATATTCTCCGATCGCCACCTACTCGATCGGATTCTTCGGATTTTGGCTGGTGTGCGCAGCATCCAGTCTGATCAGCCTTTATCTCGAGCCCCCGTCGAAACAAGCTTAGAAAGTGCTTGACGAGCGCCCCCGCAAGGGGGCGTTTTCACGTGCAGTCAGCGGTAGATGAGTACCGGAATCTTGGAGTGCGTGAGAACCTTCTGCGCCTCGCTGCCCAACAGCAGCGCGCTGATGCCGCGGCGACCGTGAGAGGCCATGAAGATCAGATCGCAGCCGTGTCGGTCGGCCGCGTCGATGACTGCTTTGTATGGCACTTCGTTGACCACGGTGTCGCTGTCGGCAGTGACGCCGATCTCATCCGCGACCTTCTCGGCGGCTTCGAGAATGCGATCGGCCTCTTCTTTGGCGGACTTGGCGAACTGCTCCGGCGTGGTCGGGTCGATCAGCGCGCCTTCACCGTAGATCGGCATGGGGAAGTCTGGTTGGGCGTAGAAGAAGGTGACCCTGGCGCCGGCGTCCTTGGCAAAGGATACCGCGCGTTTGACGGTTGCTTGCGAGAGTTCGGAGCCGTCCGTGGGGACCAGCAGATGCTTGAACATGATTTGCCTCCATGACTGTCACTGTGGTGCACTTGTGGTATTCATGATGCCAGAGTTTGCGGCCTTTGGTATCCCGCGGCTTTGTGCTCGGGGGTAGTCGCAGCAGGGAGAGACGAATGAGAGTGATGTTTCACGGAGCGGCGGGTGAGGTCACCGGGTCGTGTGCCAGGATCGAGGCGGGCGACGCCCGTTTTCTGGTCGATTGTGGCATGTTCCAGGGTGGGCGAGCCGCATCGCAGAAGAATTTGCGCGCACTGCACTTTCCGCTGCGTGATCTGGATTTCATGCTGTTGACCCATGCCCATCTGGACCACTCCGGCCTGATTCCCCGCCTGGTGGCGCTGGGTTATCGCGGTCCGATCTATGCGACCCACGCAACGGTGGATCTGCTTGCCGTAATGTTGCTCGATTCCGCCTACATTCAGGAGAAGGAAGCCGAATGGAGCAATCGTGACCAACGTGCGCGCAATCCTCGCAGCCTGTCCAATGCCGCGCCGCTCTACACGGTCGAACAGGCTCGGGAGAGTCTGTCCCGCCTGGTGGCTGTGGCCTACGACGAGCTCTTCGAACCCAAGCAAGGAGTGACAGCGTGTTTCCGGGAGGCGGGCCATATTCTCGGCTCGTCGGTCATCGAGGTGGCCGTCAGTTGCGATGACAAGCCTCGCAAGCTGGTGTTCACTGGCGATATCGGCCAAGCGATGCGCCCGCTGGTGCGCGACCCCGCAGTGATCCGGGATGCGGACGTTCTGGTGGTTGAGTCCACCTATGGCAACCGCGCTCATCGGCCGATGCAGCAGACCGAGGACGAGTTGGTAGGAATCCTGAATGACACCTTGAAGAAGCGTGGCAACGTAATCATCCCCGCTTTTGCCGTGGGTCGAACCCAGGAAGTGGTTTTCGTTCTCGCCGACCTCGTTCACAAGGGACGGGTGGATAGACTGGAGATTGTCGTCGATTCGCCGATGGCCTCCGCGGTGAGCGAACTCACGCTTGAATACGATGAACTGTGGGACGAGCCGACCCGTGACTTGCGCGATTGGGTACTGACGAACCCCGATCGGGTGAAGCTGCGTTTCGTCCAGGGTGTCGAGGAGTCGATTGCGCTGAACGAGCGGCGCTCCGGCCTGGTTCTGATCTCAGCCAGCGGCATGTGCGAGGCGGGCCGTATCAAGCATCATTTGCGGCACAACATCGGTCGTCCGGAGTGCAGCATCGTTATCTGCGGTTTTCAGGCTCGCGGCACGCTGGGCCGGCGCCTGGTCGATGGCGCGAAGACCATCACCCTGTTTGGTGACCGGCTCCCGGTGCGAGCCGAGGTGCACACGATCGGTGGTTTGTCCGCGCATGCCGATCAACCCAACCTGCTGGCTTGGTTGCGCCACTTCGACAGGGCGCCATCCAGAACCTTCGTTGTCCATGGCGAGGTCGAAGCCTCGCGCATCTTCGCCTCCGCAATCGAGTCGGAACTCGGTTGGGCAGGCGTGACCGTGGCTGAGCCGGAGATCTCCTACCCGCTGGATGACTGAGACCGC
>CAYTAY010000218.1:0-5294 GCA_964435845.1 uncultured Azoarcus sp. | reverse complement strand
GTCCACGCCTTCGACGTCACGCCATCCAGTTTCAGCTCCTTGACCAGCGCGGTGCTGGAGCCGAGTTCGACGAAGCGCTGGAAGATGTGGCGAACCAGCTTGGCCTCGCGTTCGTTGGGTACCAGTCGGCGGCTCTCGACGTCGTAGCCCAGCGGCAGCGGCCCGCCCATCCACATGCCCTTGGCCTTGCTGGCGGCGATCTTTCTTGTCTCGGATGCGCTCGCCAGTGACCTCGCGTTCGAACTGGGCGAAGGACAGCAGCACGTTCAGCATCAACCGGCCCATCGAGGTGGCCGAGTTGATCTGCTGGGTGACGGCGCTGAAGCTCACGCCGCAGCGGTCGAACACTTCCACCATGCGCGCGAAGTCGGCGAGCGAACGGCTGAGCCGGTCGATCTTGTAGACCACCACGATGTCGATGCGGCCGGCGTCGATGTCGGCCAGCAGGCGCTTGAGCGCGGGCCGCTCCATGTTGCCGCCTGAGAAGCCACCATCGTCGTAGTCGTCCACCACCACAATCCAGCCCTCGTGGGTCTGGCTCTTGATGAAGGCGTGGCCGGCCTCCTTTTGTGCGTCGATGGAATTGAAGGACTGGTCGAGGCGTTCATCGCTGGAGACACGGCAGTAGACCGCGCAACGCTTGGGCGAGGCCAGGAGGGCAGTGTTCATCGTTTGCCTCCCTTGCCTGTTTTGAGCCCGAAGAACTTCGGCCCCGACCACTGCGTGCCGGTGATGTGCCGCGCCGCTGCCGACAGGCTCTTGAAACGCTGGCCGTTCAGCTCGTAGAGGCCATCGGCGGTGACGGTGACCCGGTACTCGCGCTCATCCCATTCGCGCACCAGCACCGTGCCTGGCATCAGGTGGCATTCCGTGCCGCGCCCGGCCTGCTGGATCTTCGAGAACTGGGCGCCGCGCTCGACCAGATAGCGGCGCACGCCCGCCGGCAGCGGACCATAGGCCTGCTCCTGCAGCCGGTAGGCCAGACGCGATTCGATGTGGTGGCGGTTGGTGTGGGCCGGGCGGCGCGGGAAATGCGCGTCCCAGAGTGCCCAGAGGTCTTTCATGGGCAGGCCGGGCAGCGTCGCCACCTGCGCGCTGATGCTGTCGTTCATTGCGGTATCGGTCATCGGTTTACTCCTGTTGTTGAGACAGGTCGATGAACGCGCTGTGGCGGGCAGAAGCCAAGGTGAAAACCCCTCTCAGCGGGCCGAGAGATCGGCATCCAGCGCCGCGCTGGCAGCCTCGATGGCCTCCTCCGGGATCTCGATCTCGTAACGGTGACGTTCCCGCGAGAATCCCGCCCGGTGCGCCGCCACGGCCGCCCTGGCGATGACGTCGATGAGCACGGGCAAGCGATCCTGCAGTTCGATCTCCGCGACAATGGCCTGGGCGCCACGACAGGTATCGCGGGCCTGCCGAATCTCGTCCGGGAGAGCGTCATGCTCAGCCTGCAGGGCCTGGATACGGCGCACCACTTCCTCGCGGGTATGGCGGATCGCGGTCAGTTCGGCGTGGAGGCTGGCCAGTGCCGCCGGGATCGCCGTCAGTTCACCGGCATTCATCAGCTGGTTGGCGGTGAATTGCGTGTCGCAGGCGATCTGCTGCTCGACAGCGGCGATGCGGGCATCGAGCTGCGTCTGCAGCGTCCTGGCCTTGGTGATCTCCTGGGCCAGCACAGTGTGCCGGTCCGTGAGTGCCGTCATCTCGATGCGCGCCGCCTCCAACTGACCCGACGCCTGGACCTTCCGCTTCAGCCGCGCATGATCTTCGCGCAACGGAACCAGGTCCTGCTGCAATTGCCGAGCGGCTGTTTCGAGTTGGTTCTTCTCGCGATACAGGCGTTGTTCGGTCACGGACCAATGCGTCGAGTGCGATCGCTGCTCCAGTTCGTGGTAGGCGCGGCTCTTGGCGTCAGCCTCTTGCTGCGCAGTGCTGGCTGCGGCTTCGGCCTCCTGTAATCGCTGGGTCAGCGCATCGAACTCGGCGCGCAGGGTGTCGAGATGGTTGGGTGATGGATTGCGACGAGGGGTATTCGGTTTCATGGGCGGGCTCCTGGGGTTGGTATCGCCACGACACCACGTCGCAGCGACCGTTTCGCACTCACGAAATGGTCGCCGCCAGAGACCGGTTTGGTCGATCAGGGCGCAGCGGGCGAACGCGACCTGCCGATGACGGATGCGGGTTGATGCGCACTGCCGCGCGCCCGGACATGAAATTGCGTCGAAGCTCGAAGCACATCGAACGCATGCGCACGGGTGCGGAGTTCAGCGTCCCGCACGTCATTGCTGCGCTGTCGATCACGGCGAAGAATCCCGTTCATCAGGTGTCACCGAGCCCCAGCGAGGGCCGCTGCGGGCACTGCCTACCGAACGGGATTTACCCTATGAACGTCACCCTGCCACCCACCGAACTGCTCAGCCCGCGACAGCTCGCCGCGCGCTGGGGCTTGTCGGAAAAAACCCTCGAACGCTGGCGGATGCTCGGCACCGGGCCTGCGTTCCTCAAGCTCGGCAGCCGCGTGCTCTACAGCCTGGCCGAGATCGAGGCGCACGAACGCCAACGCACCCGCCGCTGCACGGCAGGCGATCGGCCGAGTGAGGCCTGGGCATGATGAACCGCCAGCAGCGCCGCGAGCGCGAACGGATGACGCGACAACTGCGCGCCCACATCGCCCGGCATGGCATCGAGCCCGTACTCGACAAGATGTTCGGCGCCGGCAGCTGGCGCTATGACGCTGACGAGGGACTCTGGATCGTGCCCGACACCCAGCACACCGGACCGGGACGTTCCTACTACTGCGTGCGTGCCAACGGCGACTGGTTCAAGGCACGGCTCGACGGGGAGCACACCCAATGAGCACGGCCGCAATCGACACGACCACCATCCTGCCCCATCCCTTCTTCGACTTCAACGACGCGCCCGACCGCATCGAGCGCCGTCACGACAAGGACGATCTGCGTACCCGGTTGCTCGATCAGCTCGAAGCCGTGCTGATGTACCTGTTCCCGAACGGCAAGCGCCAAGGCACGCGCTTCGTGGTCGGCAATGTGCAGGGCGATGCCGGCGACAGCCTGGTGATCGAACTGGAAGGCCCAAAGCGCGGGGTATGGATCGACTTCGCCACCGGCGAATCCGGCGACGTGCTGGCGCTATGGGCGGCGGTGCGTGGTTTCGCGGTGCCGCGCGATTTCGGGGGACTGCTGGATGACGTCGGAGATTGGCTGATGGTGCCGGGCTCGTTCATCCTGGCACCCGTCAAGTCGTCAGCTGCCCATGACACACTCGGCCCTCACACCGCCAAGTGGGACTACCGCAGCGCAGACGGTGAGCTGCTGGCCTGCGTGTACCGGTACGACACACCGGAGGGCAAGCAATATCGACCCTGGGATGTGGCCGCCCGCCAGACGCGGATGCCCGACCCGCGCCCGCTTTACCGCCTGCCCGATGTCGCCCGCGCCGATACTGTCCTGCTGGTCGAGGGCGAGAAATGCGCCGATGCGTTGATGCACATCGGAATCGTCGCCACGACTGCCATGGGTGGCGCCGCGACTGCCATCACCAAGACCGACTGGTCGCCCCTTGCCGGTAAGACCGTGATCGTCTGGCCGGATCACGACGAGGCCGGTGCCAGGTACGCCAATGCGGTGATCCCGAAACTTCTCGGTATCGGCGCGCGGGTGCGGCGCATCCACGTACCCGAGGACAAACCGCCGAAGTGGGATGCTGCCGATGCGGTGGCCGAAGGCGTCGATGTGCATGCCTTGCTGGCAGGGGCGATGCCGGTTGCCAGCGACCAACCCCGCCAACCGCTCGAGATCACGCAATGGCGAGCCTGCGAACGCTTCACCGGCGACCCGCAGCCTCGGCGCTGGCTGATCGAAGGTGTCTTCCCGCTCGCCCAGGCCGCGCTGGTGGCGGCAGGCGGCGGTGTCGGCAAATCCTTCCTGTTGCTGGCACTGGCGCGCGAGGTCGCGGCCTTCGATGGCGTCTGGGCCAATGCGCCTACCCTGTTCGGCGGCGCGCTCGCCGGCCAGGGCGTCGCGATCTACGTGACTGCCGAGGACGACGCCATCGAGGTGCACAACCGGCTCAATGCGCTCGGGCCGATCCCGGAGCGGCTCTACGTGCTGCCGCTGCCCGATGCCGGCGGCGCCGTGCCGCTGTTCGCGCCCGATCCGGCAACACGAGGCCCCTCGACTACCCCGGCGTGGCTGGCGCTGGAGCAGCAACTGACCACCCTGGCCGGTCTACGACTGATCATCCTCGATCCGCTGCAGCCGCTGTGCGCGCTGGATCTGAACGTGCCGGAGAACGCCCAGTTCGTCTACTCCCGTCTCGCGGCGCTGGCGGCCAGCACCGGCGCCTCGGTCATCGTGTCGCACCACTTCGCCAAGCGCGGGGCCTCCACACCCGAGCAGGCCAGGGAAGCCATCCGGGGCACTGGCGGCCTGGTCGATGGCGTGCGCTCGGTCTACGCGCTGTGGAACCCGAAGGAGGAACAGGCCAAGGCCGTCTGCAAAACGCTGGGCGAAACCTTCGAGCGCGGCCGTGTGGTGATGGGCGGCGTGGTGAAGGCCAATGGCCGCGCCAACCTGCGCGTGACCACCTTCCTGCGCGACAGCCGTGGCCTGCTGGTGGACCGCAGCGACGCCCTGGTCCGCGCCCGCCAGACCGACGTGGACTTGCTGCCCGATCTCAAAGCCGCCATTGCGAGGGCCGCCGCCGAGGGTAAGCCCTACACCAAGACCGGCGGCAACGGCGTGTACGAGCGTCGCCACGAACTGCCGGAAGCCTTCCACGCCATCGGCAAGCACCGGCTGGCCGAGTGGGTCGGCACCCTGCTCGACCGGGAAGAACTGGTCATGGCCATGGTCGACGGCTCCAAGCTGGTGAAGTGGCTGGACGTGCCCGATGGGCCCATGGCCAGCGGCGAGGCCGCCTTCGTCACTGGGCATCTGAAGCGCTCGACTGCGGGTCAACAGGAGCAGAGATGAGCATTCCCGGGCATCACCAACCGTTCCCGGTTTCCCGCTTCCCGATCGGGAACGCCGGGCCGGGCGGGAACGCAAAACCCAAGGCCGGTGCGGGTTTCACCCGTTCCCGGCCAAAACCGTTCCCGGATGGGGGTGGGAACGCGCAAACCCAGCAACGGCGCCACTTTCCCGGTTCCCAGCGATTCCTCTCTAACTTTCATGTTGCGATGACGCAGCGCCCCTGATCATGAAATAATACGAAAATCGTGATTTTGGTCGCGAGCTTTTTATTCGCCTTGAATCACGGTTATTTCACGTTAA
>CAYTAY010000217.1:0-5297 GCA_964435845.1 uncultured Azoarcus sp. | reverse complement strand
CCCTGCACCATTTCACCTACCGACGTGCGGCCTACGGCTTCGCCGAGACCGACGATCAGGCCTTCTTCGAATCCCGCGCTGCGCGAGTCCTCACTATCGGTCACGACACCTGGATCGGGCACGGTGCAATCGTCATGCCTGGGGTCAGGATCGGGACTGGTGCAGTCATCGGTGCCGGGTCGGTCGTCACGCGGGACGTCGAACCCTGGACCATCGTGGCAGGCAACCCCGCGCGGGTGCTGCGGCGCCGATTCCCGATCGAGATCGCCGAGGCGATGGAGCGTATCCGCTGGTGGGACTGGTCGCACGATGAACTGCGCGAGCGGATGGCCGACTTTCAGGGCAGCGTCGAGGCATTCGTCCAGAAGCACGGCTAGGACTCACACGCAAACTACTCGTCCTCAGCGTTTCTCGGCACCCAGCCCGCGGTCACGCAAACATCACTGGTCGGGGCTACACTTGTCCGAGTTATCAGAACCCCGGTGGGTCCATGGCGAAGAAACTCGAGGACAAAGCAAAACCGCGCAAGAAGCAACGTCGGGCCGCTCGCAAGGAGACGGAGCATCGACTTGTACTGCGGACCTCCCGACTGTCCGACTACGACGATGTCCGCGGGATCATGGACAGCGTCTACCCCACCATGGGCGGGGCGTGGAGCCGCGAGCAGTTCGCGGCCCAGATCAAGCGCTTCCCGGACGGACAGCTATGCATCGAAGACAATGGACGGGTGGTCGCAGCGGCGATCAGCCTGATCGTCGACTACGCGCGATTCGGTGACCAGCACGGCTACTGGGACATCACCGGCAACGGATATCTGACAACGCACGACCCGAAGGGCGACACGCTCTACGGTGTCGATGTCTTCGTACATCCGGACTACCGCGACCTGCGGTTGGGACGCAGGCTGTACGACGCGCGAAAGTCGCTTTGCGAGCATCTCAACCTGCGCCGGATTGTAGCCGGCGGTCGAATCCCGGGCTACGCGAGGCACGCCGACAAGATGACGCCAAGCCGTTACATCGAGCTGGTAAAGAAGAAGGAGCTTCGCGATCCGATCCTCAGTTTCCAGCTCGCCAACGATTTCCACGTCCGGCGGCTCATCACCGGCTATCTTCCGGAAGACGAAGAATCCGGTGCCTTTGCCACCTTGATCGAGTGGAACAACATCCACTACCGTGAACCCGAACGACGCAGCGCGGGCAAGCTCGGCTTCGAGCGCAAGAGCACGGTACGCATCGGCGCGGTCCAGTGGCAAATGCGACCGGCCGACTCGGTCGACGAACTGTTCTCCCAGGTCGAGTTCTTTGTCGATGCGGTATCCGGGTACAAGGCGGACTTCGTCGTGTTCCCCGAGTTCTTCTCGGCACCCTTGCTGTCGCGCCACCAGGAGTCCAATCCGGCGCAGGCCATCCGCGAACTTGCGGCCTACAGCGAAGCCCTGCGCGAGCACATGCTCAAGCTGGCGCTGTCGTACAACATCAACATCATCGGCGGCAGCATGCCGATTTACCATGACGAGGCGCTGTACAACGTCGCTCACCTGCTGCGTCGCGACGGCACCTGGGACGCGCAGTACAAGCTGCACATCACACCCGACGAAAACGCCTACTGGGGTCTGTCCGGCGGCACGCAACTGCGTGTGTTCGACACCGACGCCGGGCGGATCGGGATCCTGATCTGCTATGACATCGAGTTTCCGGAACTGGGCCGGATACTTGCCGAGCGCGGTATCGACATTCTGTTCGTGCCCTACTGGACCGACACCAAGAACGGATACCAGCGGGTGCGCACCTGCGCCCAGGCACGCGCGGTCGAAAACGAAATCTACGTTGTCATCACCGGCAGCGTGGGCAATCTGCCCAACGTCGAGAACATGGACATCCAGTATTCGCAATCCGCCATTCTCACGCCGTCGGACTTCGCCTTCCCCCACGATGCGGTCGCGGCCGAAGCCACACCCAACACCGAGATGAGCCTGATCGCCGATCTCGACATCAACAAGCTCAAGGAACTACGTGAGCAAGGCAGCGTGCGCAACGCACTGGACCGTCGTCGCGACCTCTACCGGGTGGAGTGGCTGGGCGAGGACTGACCCCCCTTCCAGGGAACGGTCAGGACATCGAACCAAGACGTATCAACAGATCGGGTAGATCCGCCACGGTATCGATTACATGGTCGGCGCCTGCCGCGATCAATTTGTCGGTGGCAAACGCACGCAACGCAGCCACTTCCTCTGGCGTCATCCGCGCGAGATCCTCTGGCGTCTTGCCGACATAGTTGCCGGACAGCGCAACACCGACCGTCAGACAACCGGCGGCCACGCCTTCGGCTATACCCGGTTCGGTATCGTCCACCTTGACCACCGAGGATGGCGGATACACGCACAGGTCGATGAAGCACTGGTACATGCCGAGCGGTCCCGGACGGCCTTCCGGCAGGTCGTCGGCGCACACCAGATTGTCCGGTTCGTAGCCCTGAGCTGCGGCAACCGGAAGCAGCCGCTCCATGATCGAACGCGTGTAGCCGGTGGTCGAACCGATCTTCAGGCCCATCGCCCGCAGCCGCGCGACAGACTCGCCCGCGCCGGGAACCAGCGAACCGAAATTGGCCACCACCTCCTCGTTCATCGGCACGAATATCTCGTAGAGACGGTCCACATCAATCTCGGAGGGTGCCGAACCATGCACACGCAGCCATTCACTCGCGATCCTGGGTGAGAACAACATGCTGCGGATGTGGTCGCGCTTGGGCGCCCCCATCGGCGCCCGAGCCTCGGCGATGGTCGCCTCCACTCCGAAGCGACCAAAGGCTTCGACGAAGACTCCCATGGGCGCAAAGGAGCCGAAATCGATCATTGTCCCAGCCCAATCGAACACCACGGCTTTGAATCGGTTCATGCGGCAAGCTCCATGGTTTCGAGCAAGGCCCGTTTGGCCAGCGCTTCGGGCGGCGGCGCGGGATTGCGCACACCCAGATCGTGGAGCGTATCGACCACCGCTTCCAGCAGACGATTGATCACCGACACATCGAGTTGCCCAATGCAACCCAGACGGAAGCTATCCACCTCAGTGAGCTTTCCGGGATAGATGATGAAGCCACGCCGTTTCATCAAGGCATAGAAACGATCGAAGGCGAAATGCGGGTCGGCAGGACAAAAAAAGGTCGTGATGATCGGCGACAGCCAGCGTTCATCCAGCAGGGTAGCGAAGCCAAGTGCCCTCATGCCGGTCAGCAGGGCGTCCCGGTTGTCTCGATACCGCCTGCCGCGAGCTTCGACCCCTCCCTCACACTCGTGCAGCCGCAGCGCTTCGAGGAATGCCGCCACCGCGTGCGTTGGCGGCGTAAAGCGCCATTGCCCGGTTTTTTCCATCGTCGCCCATTGCGCATGCGCATCCAGACTCAGCGAATGCGCGTTGCCTTCGCAACGCGCCAGTGCTTCCTGCCGGATGAGCAGAAAGCCAAAACCGGGCACCCCCTCGATGCACTTGTTGGCCGACGATACGAGTGCATCGAATGCTATGCGTGTCGGGGGTATCGCAATGGCGCCGAACGAGGACATGGCGTCGATCAGTAGCCGGCAACCCGCGTGAGCGACTGCGTCAGCGATCTCATCCAGCGGATTGAGAATGCCCGAACTGGTTTCGCAATGGATGGCCACCACGTGGGTGATCGAAGGATCGTCCGCGAGCATGCGCGCGACCTCGTACCCGCGCGGCGGCAGAAAGTCACCTTTGTCCAGTACCGCGTGAGATCGCCCCATGACCCTGAGCGTTTCGGCTGCGCGTTTGCCATAGGCACCGTTTGCGAGAACCAGCACCCGGCCGTTCCGTGGCACCAGTGTCCCCAGCATGGACTCGACCGCGAACGACCCGCTGCCCTGCATCGGCACACACGTGTAGGACTCGTTACCTTCGCCGAGCATGCGCACCAGACGGGTACGCAGTTCAAGCGTCATCGCCCTGAAGTCGTCATCCCAGCTTCCCCAGTCGCGCAACATTGCGGCCTTCACTTCATATGCGGTGGTGAGCGGTCCAGGCGTAAGCAACCAGGGCTCACCCAGACGGGGTGGTTCGATACCGCAGCGCGCCATGCGACGTCCTTTCATTGGTAGGCAATTCGACCGCCGAAGCATCGCAGAGCAACATGAACGACATGTGAAGGTGCTCGTCGCCGGGATCCCCGTCTGTAACGCCCAATCCGCAAGGGAGTCCTGCGAGGTCAGCTGGATCAATCCGGACATTCATCCACGTCGCCCCGAAGGCAATCGTCGCATTTCGGTAAAGCAACGGTAATCGAGCGAGTACACACTGCGACTCATGAAAACGGGTTTCGAGGTCAGCGCGCATGCCGCTACAGGTTGAGGAAGTAACGAAGCGATTTGGCCGCAACGTCGCGGTGGACAAGGTCAGCTTCAGCGTCGACAGGCCAGCGATGATCGGCATCATCGGTAGGTCCGGCGCAGGTAAATCGACCTTCCTGCGCATGATGAACCGCTTGACCGATGCCTGCGAAGGCCGAATCAGCTTCGAGGGCGAGAACGTTCTCGAGTACAAGGGCAAACGCAAGCGTGCGTGGCAATCGCAGTGCGCGATGATCTTCCAGCAGTTCAACCTCGTGCCTCGAATGGACGTTGTGTCGAACGTGCTGCACGGCACACTCAACCGTCGCTCGACGCTTGCCACCGTCTTCAACCTTTTCCCGCGCGAGGACATCCATCACGCGATCGGCATTCTCGACCGGCTCGGAATCGCCGAACAGGCGCCCAAGCGTGCCGAGGCCCTGTCGGGGGGTCAGCAGCAGCGTGTGGCCATTGCCCGCGCCCTGATGCAGGACCCGAAGATCATCCTCGCCGACGAGCCGATTGCCTCGCTCGACCCGATGAACGCGAAGATAGTCATGGACGCACTGCGCCGCATCCACGAAGAAGACGGACGCATGGTCATAGCCAACCTGCACACCCTGGACACCGCGCGTCAGTACTGCGATCGCGTGATCGGCATGCGCCAGGGTCAGGTGGTGTTCGACGGCCCACCCTCCGAACTCACCACCTCGGTCGCTCGCGAGATCTACGGTGCCGACGAGAGCTTCTCGGAGGCCAGCACCTCGACCAGTCTCGACGTGCTCGACCGCGCACCGGGCTCTCTCGTCCAACAGGCCGGGATCGCGGCCTGACAAATCGCGCGATCGGGCATTTGAATCCTATCAACCATTCTTTCAAGTCACTCCCTCTTGGGAATGCATTCACTCCGGAGAACCATCGATGAAGAAGCTTGCAGCAGCCATGCTCCTGACCACCG
>CAYTAY010000216.1:0-5319 GCA_964435845.1 uncultured Azoarcus sp. | reverse complement strand
GGGAGGCGCGCTGGGAAAACGCAGGGAAGGAGAGATATTTTCACAGGCTCTCACGGGACGCCACGGGTGGCAGCGGTTGATCGATGATTTCCATGATCAGCGCGTCGGCGAAGAACTTTGCCGCCCAGTTGGGAAACTCGAACCGTGAATAGGCGCCCCATATTGGCGCGGAGCCAGGGATGGCGCCCCGCACCACCAGGTCCTCATCGTGGATGCGCTGCGTGCGCTTGACGTATTCAATCGCCCTGCGTGCAGCATTGCGGAAACCGGCGTCTCCGGTGATTTGCGACAGACGTTGCCAGCACAAGGCCATTTGTGCCACGCCGGTGACACAGGCATAAGCGGCCTGTGGCGTCCAACCCTCGCTGTAGGTGCCCGCCAGCCAGCCATCTTGACGCTGCGCCGCCATGATGCCGCGGGCCGCTTTTTCCGCCGCTTCTAGATAGCGCGCTTCGTCGAGCAGCACGCCAACCTCGATGAAACCACGGATGGCATAGGCGATGGTGTGGGTGAATGGCTGGCGCCCCGGGACGAAGGCGTTGGTCGCAAACCAGCCGCACGGCTTCTGCTGACTGAGCGCCCAATCCAGGTTATGCCGCGCGGCGACCACAAAACCCGGCTCATTGGCCAGCACGCCTATCGCCGCCAGCGCCCACAGGGCACGGGCGTTGTAAACGTGCGGAACGCCGTTGTGCTCGAACTTACGATAACAGCCATCCGGATCCTGCTGAGCGACCAACCAGTGTCCAGCCCGCACGCCAGCCTCGAGGCAATCCTCGCGGCCGAGTTGCGCATGACCGGCCACCAGGCCATGCATGATCTGCCCCTGGTTGAAGATCACCGGATGACTGCCCGGTTCGCCAAAATGCCCTGGGAAAGCGCCGTCCCGTGCCTGCAAGGAGAGCTCCCAATCGATCATCCGACTGGCTCGGGCGCGCAGATCCGGGCGTTCGAGAGTCGCTGCTGCGGCCAGAAAGGTCTCGATGATGTAGCCCGTGGTTTCCGGATAGGATGGCAACCACCCATCCTCGAAACTCCAGCCTGCGGACACGCCGCCCTGGTCCGGTTGGCCGTCGCGGACGTCCTGTGCGCGGCACAACCAGTCGATGGCGGCAGCGAGATGCTCATGGTGCGCCCCCAGCGGCTGCGAGGCGACGCCACCGAGATCCCGCAGGACGAGCTTGAGATGACGGGCTCTCCAGGGCTTGTAGCGGAGCGGAAGCGTGAACAGGGTGCTCGGATTCATGCAGACTTTCTTCCGGGTTTCAGGCTGCGGTGGCAAGCCCGCTTGGCAAGGGCACATGACTGACGACGTAGCGATGCTTGCCGGAACGCTCCGGCGCAATCGCCTCCACCAGTTTGAGATCAACGGTGAGCTCGGCTCCAAGGCGAGCGCGGAGGCCCGCGATGATCGTTTGCGCCGCGGAATCAGCCCAGGATGCGTCGCGTACGACGAGCACTTCCATCCGATCGGATGTGTGCTGTATGCATTTGAACTGCGCAACGCCCGTTGTGGCTCTCAGCACGTATATAACGGCGAGCGCATGCATGATGCGACCATCGGCGGCTACAACCAAATCGGTCTGCCGCCCGGAGACCTCGGCAATGACATGCAGGCCACGTCCGTTGCGCTCGGTTTCATCCGAAAGACGGACCATATCGCCGGTGCGGTAGCGAATGAACGGCTGCGCCTCCGACGTGAGCCCGGTGATGACCGCCTCCCCGGTCTGCCCGTTGGCAACTGGCCGACCCTGCTCGTCGAGTACCTCGAGGATATGGCTCTCGCTGAGCAGCAACAACTGCCCACCGGGGGCCTCGTGTGCAGTGAAGCCGATATCCCGGCTACCGAATTCGTTGGCGACCGGCACGCCGAAGACGCGCTGGATCAATTCACGCTGATGGGGATAGAGTGGCTCGCCCGTGGTACACACGACCCGGAGCTGCGACCAATGGGGTTTGACACCCCTGGCATCCGCGTGCGCGGCGAGCAGCGCCACGCTCGACGCGTAGCCGTAGAGACACTTTGGCTTCCAGGATGCGAGCGCGGCGAGGTACTCGTCCATGCGCGGGGCGGACATTGCGAAGGCGTTCAGCACGAGCTGGTTGACCAGCCGGTCTCTGAGGGTCTTGATGTGATCGGTTGTGTCGAGTTCGACCGGCGCGCCCCAGAGATAGGCCTCTCGGTCGCCGGGCGCCACCCCCCACCAGTTGCGCGCGCGCATGCGGCCTGCGGCATCGGACGCCTGGCGCGCACGGCCGAAGAAAAAGATCAGCGGTTCGCCGCTGGAGCCACCGGTGTTGTATTTGTAGAGTCCCCCGGGCACGCCTCGCCAGGCCAGCCCTTCGATGTGGGCGCGGGCGTCTGCCTTGTCCATGAGCGGGAGCAGGGCCAGTTCGGTGAGGCCCACTCGGCCATCGCGCACTGCCGGCTCGAGACCAGCCTCGCGGATTCGGCCAGCGTGCCAGGGGCAATGGTCGAAGGCCAGTTGAAGCAGCCGGTTGAGTTTACGAAGCTGGAGCGCCTCGATGGCGCTCCGGTCCAGCCACTGGCTTTTCTCCAGCTCCTGCCAATACGCAAAAGTGGGTCGCTTGAGTGCGGCCTCTTGCATACGGTAGATGGTGCGAGCGATGGTGGGGAGCATGGTCAGCGTACTCTTTGGCTTGCCCGTACGAAGCGGGAAAAGGCAAGCTCACTCATTGAGCCAAATACGGGGTGGCTATTGGAGACGTTCATCCCGCACCGCCTTCCTGGACATGACTCGCCTCCGGCCGAATCATTTGACGGTAGCGCCCAAGCAGCCCCGGACCAGCGGATTGCCAGGTATGCCTGGCCGCGCTGGCGAAGCCTGCAGCCCGCAATCTAGACCAGAGCGGCTCATCGCGCAAAAGAGCCGCCGTCGCCTCCGCCAGCGCGACAGGATCGCCGGGCGGCACCAACAGGGCATCTTGTCCATCCTGCACCAGATAAGGAACCCCTCCTACACACGTGCTCACTACGGGAACGCCCGCCGCCCACGCCTCCAGGACTGAATTGGGCGTGTTGTCCACGAGGCTGGGGTTTAGCATGACATCGGCTCCTGCATAGAGGCGCGCCATTGCATCACGGTCAAGCTTCCCGGTGAAGGTGACTGCATCCGCAATGCCAAGGTCAGCTGCGATTTCGGTAAGCGTTGCCCGCTCGGGGCCATCACCTGCGATGCTCATCTTGGCTTTTGGCCAGTGTTCACGCAGACGAGCGAACGCTCTCAGCGCGGTCGCGTTGTCATAGATCGGCTCCAGATTCCGGGCGACCAGCAAGTTTGGTGCATCCACGTTGGGAGCCTTCCGAGCGGACTGCCCACCGAAGCGGGAAAGATCAACCACATTGGGCACTATGACTGCCTCTACGCCATGCGCGGAGAACACCTTTTGTAGAAAACCAGAGGGCACCGCGAGCACCTGGGCCTTCTTGAGTACCGGCAACACCCATTTGGCTTGCGCCTCTAGAAAGCGCTCCGCCTCGCCACCTCGGTAATTGACCAGCACCGGGACGTTCAAGGCCCGTGCAACGAGGATTGCCGGCGCTGCGAAGATGTGCCACGACCAACCGGAATTGGCCATCAGGTGCATGAGCCCGCCCCGTCGGCAGGCGGACCACAGGTCCAGGATATAGGGAATCAGACGGAAGAAGGCTCGGAGCACGAGAATGCGGCCAATCCATTGCGGGCGATAGTCCGCGTTGTTGCGGACGACTTCGACCTCGATGCCCTCCGAGCGCAGCAGTTCGGCAAGCTGTCGGGTCTGGTTGGCCATGCCGCCGAAGGGGGGTGGCATGGGGCCGACGAGAATCACCCGCAAGTCGTCGGGACGTTTCATGCGCCCTGCCCCGCCAGCAAGCTGTCGAAGCGCCCCAGATGCGTCTGCCAGCTGTATTGGCGCTCGACGCAGTGACGCGCCCGGGCGGCGACCGATTGGCGGCGTTCCGGCTCGGCGAGCAGCGACAGGCAGGCGTCGATGAATTGCGCGGCGGTGTCGGCGGTGACGAAGTCCTGCCCGGCTTCGCCATGCAGGCCGGTGGCCGAGGCGGCCGAGACGACGACCGGCTTGGCCATGGCCATGGCCTCGAGCACCTTGTTCTGGATGCCGCGGGCGATGCGCAGCGGGGCGACGACGAGGTCGGCGTGGGCGAGCCAGGGGCGGGTGTCCGGCACCTTGCCGGTGACGCTGACGTGCGGCCCGGCCAGCGCCTGCACGGCGGATGCCGGGTTCATGCCGACTATGGTGAAGCTGGCCTGGGGATGGACCGCGCGGATGCCGGGCAGGATGTCCTGGGCGAACCAGCAGACCGCGTCGATGTTCGGCCAGTAGTCCATGGCTCCGGTGAAGACGATGGCCGGGCCGGGGCCGATGTAGGGGTTGTCGAGCGTGTGCGCGGGGGAGAAGAAGTCGGCATCGACGCCGTTTTCCACCGCCGAGACGCGCGGTGCGAGTTCCGGGGCACGTTGGCACATGAGGGCGGCCTCGGCCGGGGTGACGAAGGTGCTGGCCTCTGCCCTGCCCGCCCAGACGCGCTCGAACTCGAAGAGCTTTTCGCCCTCGCGACGGTAGAGCCAGGACAGCGGCCAGGGGCGATCGGGGCCGTAGGCGGTCCATTTGGCAGAGTCGAGGTCGCAGAAGTCGATGACGCGGGTCTGCAGGCCGGGGGCGTCGAGGTACTGCGCCATGGGGCCGGAGAAGGCCAGCGCCTTGCGGATGCCTTGCGTGGAGATGGTGCGCTCGACCCACTGGCGCAAGGCGCGGCTGCGGTAATACGGCACGCTGAGCGCCTCGCCGGTGGCGAGCCCGCGCAGGCTGGCGAGCTTGGCGATGCGGGGGTTGATGGTTTCGACGTGCACGTCCGCACACCATTCGCGCAGGCGCGGGATGTGGGCAAGGTCGTCGGGGTCGTCTATGAAGGTGCCGAGATGCACGCGGTAGGAGGCGGAGAGCTGACGCAGGATGTTGAACGACCGCAGCTTGTCGCCCTTGTTGGGGGGATAAGGGATGCGGTGGACAAGGTAGAGCAACGGCTCGGCCTGCGGCGATTTGTTCGGCATAAGGGGGGATTGTAGGGCGACACAGGGTGACCGTGGCGGGAATAGCGCACGGTTGGGGTTGTGTTGGCGTGGGTATCGCCCGGCGGAGCCGGGCTTCTACGGGGGGGGGTGGCGGACCGTAGGAGCTCGGCTTTGCCGAGCGATTTGGCGGCTGGGGTGGGGACGCGGCGGGATCGCCCGGCTGAGCCGGGCTCCTAAGGGGGTGGTGGCGGATCGTAGGAGCTCGGCTTTGCCGAGCGATTTG
>CAYTAY010000215.1:0-5436 GCA_964435845.1 uncultured Azoarcus sp. | reverse complement strand
CACAGGCAGTTGTGACGGCAGCGCCCGGGGCGCGCCCATCACCTGTAGGAGCGGCGTGAGCCGCGAATCGTCGCTCGCAGACCTTGGGTGGTCGAGCCTGCAGCACGAACGCTGCACACGAGTCAGCTCCCGCTCAGCCACTCGCGCCCTTCTTGCCGACAGGGGCAGGCTGAGCCTCCGGCTGGTTCGTTCCCGGCTCAGCTTTTGCGCCCCTGGGTGGTGGGAGGAAGAAGTCCCGGGGACGGGTGACCAGGCGGTGGAGCACCATCACCACCAGCTCGCGGCCCTGGGAGAAGAGAATGCGCCGGGCGCGCATTGCAACGGTCAGCGTCAGCGCGAAACTCACCGCGAGGTTGGTGAGGCCGATCAGCAGCACGCCGAGCAAAGAGAGCACCACGAGTTGCAGTGGCAGGCCGAACTCCAGCCCGATGAAGGCGTGGCCGACGTAGGCCGACGAAAACGCGATGTGGCGGATATCCAGCGGCAGGCCGAAGAGCATGCCGAGGGCTGCGACGCCACCGAGCAGGAAACCGAAGAAGAAGTTGCCGGCGAGCGCACCGAGGTTGCTCTCGACATAGGTGGCGACCCGTCGCATGCGGGCTTCGCCGAACGTCCGGCGTGGCCATTGCAGCTGTAGCAGGCGCTGCGGGATGCGCCCGTAGGCGCACAGGTTGTCGTAGTAGCCCGCGATGAGTCCGGACAGGAACAGGCACACGCCGGCTATGCCCGCGAAGATCAGCGCGCCGCTGAGCGGGTGAACCTCGGAGAGCAGGTGGTAAGCCTCGTCGGGCGACGCAAAATGACTGCCGGTGCTCAGATGGACCAGACCGGCGAACAGCATCGCGACCGGTATGGCGACCCCGACGTTGCCGAAGATCGCGCCGAACTGACTGCGCACCGTGCGTGCGATCAGCTCGACCAGGGCGTGCAGGTCGCTCGGCTTGCCCTTGGCTCCGCCGATCGAGGCGGCGATCGCGTTGGCGGTCATCGCCGGCTGTTTGGTCGCCACGGTGCCGCCGAAGATGTGGATCAGCACGAAGCCGATGCCGTAGTTCAGGCAGAAGGCGAGTGCCTCGCTGAGCGGGGCGAAACCTTGCCGTTCGAGGATCACCTTGAAGGCCGCCATGAAAGCGATGATGAGGCCCCCCAGCGCGGCAGAGCGAAGGATGCCGAAGTATTCGCTGCGGGTTGCGGTGATGTAGCGTTCGCCGGTCCGGCTGGCGCTTTCGGTCATGCGCAGCGACAGCAGGTCGACGCTCTGCCCCCAGTAGTCGGAGAGCTTGTTTTTGCGGCACTCGGCACGAATCAATTGCTTGAGCAGGCGCGTGACCTGGGGTGCGATCGAGTTGATGTTGCGTTCGATGCGCAGTTGGGTTAGCACCTCGAGCAGCGCGGCGATGCGTTCCAGATGCTGCTGCAGCCGTTCGAGCTTGGAGGTCAGCGACAGACTGGTGCCAAGCTTGGCAGCGCGTCGGCGGATGCGCAGCACCACGTCTTTACACTGGCCCAGCATCACTGCCAGATGTCTTTCGTCCTCGACCTCGACAGTGCCGTCGCGCCACCACTCGCGGTAGTGCATGAGGTAGGCCACCAACTCCGCATTCTGCGCGAGAAAGGGCGACTCATGCTCCTCGAGTGTTGGGTCGATGCGCACCAACTCGGGATCCAGCCCGATTGACGACACATGGTAGGAGAGCATGCGCAGGGCTTCGATCAACTCGTCGAGCGGGTTGGGCAGCACATCGGTATTGCGTCGGTCGAGTTCGGCGTCGGCCGTGTCGAACAGCACGTTGAACAGTGCGATCCAGTCCTCGTCGGGAATCGCGTTGACCCAGATCTCGTCGCTGACGCGGTTGAATACCGTGGCGAGTACCCCGCCCATGTAGGCGGTATCGATGACTTCTGGCAGGACTCGGCCGGAAATCCGCCGTGCAGTCTCCGAGAAGAAGCCGCTCGAGGGCAGTAGGCCGGAGGACACGTAGAGGGAGACGACCTTGCGCTCGTGGAGCAGCCGCACGATGGCATTGCGCAGATTCTCGCGCAGATTCTCGCGGCGCCGCAGAGCGCGCGTCAGCGTACGGAGGTTTTCGACCGCCTTTTCGGTGTCGTCGGGTCTAACCGGGCGCAGTCGATCGACCAGTTCGCGCCACAGTGCGAGTGGGTCGTGATCGGGGGTGCCGAATTGTTTCAGTACTGCTTCCATCGGGATCCTGTCGCCGTTGAGCCGCTCGCGGCAGCCTTGTTGTGGCGTCGATTTGAGCGCTGCATTATCCATCAATTTGTGTTTGCCGGTGCCCGGGCCGTTAGAATCACGGCTTACGTCCTATCTGCCAGATGGCCTCCCATGCCGCTTCTTTCCGTCGAAAACGCCTGCCTCGCCTTCGGGCATGTCGATCTCCTGGATCACGCCGCCTTTCAGCTCGATGCTGGCGAGCGCGTGGCCTTGATCGGGCGCAACGGCTCGGGCAAATCCAGCCTGTTGCGGGCGCTGGCAGGCCTGGGGGTGCTCGACGACGGCGAGATCCGGCGCCAGGATGGCCTGCGGATCGCCTACGTGCCTCAGGAGGCCGAGTTCCCGCGCGACAAGGATGTGTTCTCCACCGTCGCCGATGGGCTCGGTGAGGTCGCCGGCCTGCTGGTCGCCTATCACGCGGCAATGCACAAGGTGGCCGAGCTTCCCGGTGACGCTGCCGCGCTTGCGGATCTCGAGCGCATCCAGCATGAGGTCGAAGCCGCCGACGCCTGGCGTCTGAACCAGCGGGTCGATGAGGTCTTGCTGCGCCTCGGGCTCGACGGCGACGCTGCGGTGTCGTCGCTGTCCGGTGGCGGCATCAAGCGGGTGGCGCTCGCGCGTGCGCTGGTGTCCGAGCCCGAGCTGCTGCTGCTCGACGAACCGACCAACCACCTCGATCTGGACGGCATCCTGTGGCTCGAGGAACTGATCCGCAGCTTTCCCGGCGCGGTTGTCGTGATCACCCACGACCGGGTGTTTCTGGACAGTGTCGCGACCCGCATCGTCGAACTCGATCGGGGGCGCCTCGGCAGCTATCCGGGCAATTTCAGCGACTATCAGAGACGCAAGGCGGACGAGCTCGACGCCGAGGAAAAGGCCAGCGCCCGCTTCGACAAGGTGCTCGCGCAGGAAGAGGTCTGGATACGCAAGGGCATCGAGGCACGGCGAACCCGCAACGAGGGCCGGGTACGGCGGTTGCAGGCGCTGCGGGGTGAGCGGGTTGCGCGGCGTGACCGCCTCGGCAACGTCAAGCTCGCGGTGGACAAGGGTGAATCCAGCGGCCGCATGGTTGCCGAGTTGCACGGGGTCTCCAAGTGTTATGGCGACAGATGCGTGGTGCGGGACTTTTCCACCCGCATCATGCGCGGCGACCGGGTCGGTCTCATCGGCCCGAACGGTTCGGGCAAGACGACGCTGCTCAAGCTCATCCTCGGTGAGATTGCGCCGGACAGTGGCACGGTGCGCCGTGGCGCCCGCCAGAGCGTGGCCTATTTCGACCAACTGCGCGAGCAACTCGACCCCGAGCTGTCGCTGACCGAAGTCATCAGTCCGGGGTCGGATTTCATCGACATCGGCGGCGAGCGCAAGCATGTCATCGGCTACCTCGGCGATTTTCTGTTTGCGCCGCAGCGTGCGCGCTCGCCGGTCAAGTCCCTGTCCGGGGGCGAACGCAACCGCCTGCTGCTGGCCCGGCTTTTCGCGCGGCCAGCCAATGTCATGGTGCTGGACGAGCCGACGAACGACCTCGATATCGAGACGCTCGATCTGCTCGAAGATCTGCTGGCGCAATACGACGGCACCCTGTTCCTGGTCAGTCACGACCGGGCCTTCCTCGACAACGTGGTGACCCAAGTGATCGCCGCCGAGGGCGATGGCCGTTGGGACGAATATGCCGGCGGCTACGAGGACTGGAAGCGGGTGCGCGATGCGCGCCGGCAGACTGACGGTGCCGAGATGCGGGTGCAGAAGGCCGGCGCTGCGCCGGCCGTTGCTCAGGCTGGCACCGCAAAGCCGGAGCGCGAACGCGCCGCAAAGCTCTCGTTCAAGGAAAAGCGCGAGCTCGAGCAGTTGCCCGACCTCATCGCCGCGCTCGAGGCGGAGCAGGCCACGCACCAGCAGCGTCTGGGCGATCCGGCGCTCTATCAGCAGGCCCCCGACGAGGTGGCCGGGATCAAGACCCGGCTCGATGCGCTCGAGCACGAGATCGAAGCGGCCCTGGTGCGCTGGGAAGAACTCGAGTCGCGCGCCGACGGAGCTTGAACCCGGTGAACGACATGATCCCCTTGCTGCGACGCCCCGGCGTCGTCATCGCCTGTGGTGCGCTGATTCTCACGCTCGCCATGGGGGTGCGTCACACCGGCGGCCTGTTCCTGCAGCCGATGACGCTGGACCAGGGCTGGTCGCGGGAGATGTTCGCGTTTTCGATCGCGCTGCAGAATCTGCTGTGGGGTGTGTTCCAGCCTTTCGCCGGCGCTTTCGCCGATCGCCATGGCGCAGGCAGGACGCTCGTAGGCGGTGCGCTGCTCTATGTGCTCGGGCTGGTCGTCATGGCCAACGCCGACACCGCGTTCGGGCTCAACATGGGTGCCGGACTGCTGGTCGGCATGGGCCTGGCCGGTACCACCTTCAGCGTGGTGCTCGGGGTGGTCGGGCGCATGGCGCCGCCGGAAAAACGCAGCCTGGCGCTCGGCATCGCCAGCGCTGGCGGCAGCTTCGGCCAGTTCGCGGTGCTGCCGGTGGGGCAGGGGCTGATCGCCGCCATCGGCTGGCACAGCGCGCTGCTGTGGCTGGCCGTCGGCATCCTGTTCATCATCCCACTGGCCTTCGCGGTGACCGGCTCCAACCGCGCACCCGCCGACGGCCAGTCGGTGGGCGAGTCGCTGCACGAGGCGATGCGCAATGCGAGCTTCCACTTCCTGTTCTGGAGCTTTTTCGTGTGTGGCTTCCAGACCGCCTTCGTGATGCTGCACCTGCCGGCCTTCGTCGTCGATTCCGGCATGAGCGCCAACGTTGGCATGATCGCGCTCGCCCTGATCGGTCTGTTCAACATCGCCGGCTCCTTCCTCTCGGGCTGGCTGGGCGGCCTCTACAGCAAGAAGTGGCTGCTCGCAGGGATCTACGCCTTGCGGGTGGTGGCGATCCTCGCGATCCTGATGCTGCCGTTGACCTCGGCCACGCTGTATGTCTTCGCCGCCGCGATGGGTCTGCTGTGGCTGGGCACGGTGCCGCTGACCAATGGGCTGGTGGGTCACATCTTCGGCATGAAGTATGTCGGCATGCTCTATGGGCTGGTGTTCCTCGGCCACCAGATCGGCGGTTTCCTCGGCGCCTGGCTGGGCGGCTGGATCTTCGATGCCTTCGGATCCTATGAGCTGGCCTGGTGGCTGGCGATCTGGCTGTCGGTGGCAGCGGCGCTGCTGTGC
>CAYTAY010000214.1:0-5485 GCA_964435845.1 uncultured Azoarcus sp. | reverse complement strand
GTAGGAGCTCGATTCATCGAGCGATTCGGACGGAGTACCAACACCCGCGGCTGCAACGTCCCACGCGCTCCTGACGTACACTCCGTCGATGACCGAAAACCACACCCCGCCCGCAGAAAAGCCCCGTCCTCGCCGTCGCTGGCTTCGCTGGACGATCGACATCGCCATCGTGCTCGCCATCGTCTTCGCAGTGCAGGCCTGGCGCACGCGCGACGTACCGGATCAACCGATCACCGACTTCGCCTTTGTCACCCAGCACGGCGACATGAGCAGCTTCAGCCAATGGCGCCAGGCCCAACCCGAGGGCGCAGTCGCGATCTATTTCTGGGCTGACTGGTGCCCGATCTGCCGCACGATCGAAGGCACCCTGGACCGCGTCGCCGAAGACTGGCCGCTGCTCTCGGTCGCCATGCAATCCGGCCCGCCGGAGGCGGTCGCGAAAGTCCTCGCCGAACGTAATCTCGACTGGCACACCGCAGTCGACCCCGACGGCCGGCTCTCCTCCGCCTTCGGCATCCGCGGCGTACCCACGGTGCTCATCATCGACCGCGACAACCGCATCCGTTTTGCAGAAGTCGGCCTGAGCTCCGGGCCCGGGTTGCGCATCAGGCTGTGGTGGGCCAGCCGCAGCACTTGATGTCGCCGTCTGTTCGCGGCTCACGCCGCTCCTGCAGGTGATGGAAACGCCTGCAGGTCGGGCAGGAGCGGCGTGAGCCGTGAAGAAAAGCCCCGGATCCAACGGCTGGAGCGCGTAAAGCTGGCGCTGCGGTTCGCGGCTCACGCTGCTCCTGCAGGTGATGGACGCGCATCGGGCAACGTCGAATGCACTGCACGAAGCCGCGAACCAGACTGTGAAACACACCACCCCTCGCCCCCACTCAAAACCGACGCGATCAACCAAAAACCAATCGCCTCAATCCAGCACATCCCCCGCCAGCGCCTCGGTCAGACGGTCGACAGCCCGCTCCCGCTCGACGTCGAACCCCCCTCCGCCACACAACGACGACCAGCTCTCGTGCGCACGTGCGACGAGCACACTCTCCGGCAATTTCCCTTCTCGCCAAAACTGGGCATCCGCCGCAAACTGTTTGATCGGTCGGATCGCAGCGTGCCCGCGTCGATCCAGCGCCTCGAGCAAGTGCAGCTCGCGCAGAATCAGCAGGCGCAGAATACCGTCGTCCACGCTGAGTTCCAGCTCGCCGGTCACCGCCCCTTTGATCCTTCGGCCGAAATGCCGGAAGGCCTGAAGGCCACCGCCGGCCAGCGCGCCGATCGCGGTCGCGGTGCCGAGTGTCAGCCCACCGAGGAGCGCGTCCACGCCAAAACCGGCCGCAGCCCCCGCCGCAATCCCGGACCCGAGCTTCACCCCCATGTCGCGCAGGGTCTCGGGGTTGAACAGATCCGCCTCCCAACGGCCATCGGCCAGCGGCAACGCATCGGCGCCCACCGCATCGGCCCGAAAATGGAACAGCGCGAGCAGTGCATCGACACAAGCCTGCTCACGCGCTCGGACCCGGCGATTGAGGTCGGCCAGCGCGCTCGTCAGCACAGACTCGTCCGCATCGGCCACGCGGCGACGGCAAGCGGCTACATCCACGAGCATTTCCGCCACCAAGCGCCGGCCCGCGACGAGTCGCGCCTGCGCCTCGCGCTCACGACAGGCGACCAATTTATCCAGCGCCGGACGCGAGGTGTCGAGCAGGGTAGAGAGCTTGTCGAACAGCATGCGCTCGGCGCTCCGCTCGGGTGCCACCGTGTCGAAACGCACCACCGCGTGCAGGCCCAGCCGCGCCAGCGCCTCCCGCCAGGTGGACTCGTTGGCCTCGCCGCTGGACACGAAGTTGAGTACCGGCAGCAAGGGCACTGCACACGCCCCGAGCAGGGCCAATTCATCGCGATGCTTGGCGAGCACCGGGTCACGCGCATCGACAATGTAGAGCGCGGCATCGCTGGCCAGCATCTGACGCAACACCTTGGCCTCCTGCTCCAACCGCCCCCGCGCCACCGGAGAGGCCAGAAAGCGCTCGACCCGCGCCGGCCCGTCTAGCCGCTCGCCCTCGTCGTCCACCGTATCGGCTTCGAGAACCTCGAGCAACGCGATCGGGTCTTCCATGCCGGGCGTGTCGAATAATTCGATCAGGGTCTCGCCGCCAGCGACCAGGCGCGCACCCTCGACATGGCGGGTCGTGCTCGGACGGCTCGAGACTTCGCCAAACTCACTGTCGCGCGTGAGCGTGCGCATCAGCGAGGTCTTGCCGGTGTTGGTATGGCCCACCACCGCGAGGCGCACCACTGGCGTCCTCAGCCGTTCAGCCACCATGTGAAAGCCACTCCATCGCCACTCCCTCTTGCCTGAAAACCGCCGACTCGGCCAGGCCGAGCTCGACCAGCGCGTCGAACCAGTGTTGCAGGCGATCGGAGCCAGCCACCGCGTCCGCACCGGCTAGCCACACCGCGCACGCCCCGGCATGCACCGACATCGCGGCAATCAACGACAGGCTGCCCCGGTCGGGAGACAGTCTCGGGTCGCACACCACCAACAGCCGCGCCGGCGTGCTCGCTTCGATCATGGCAAGCACCCCGGCCCGCTGCTCGCGACTGTCGACAATCCCGCCATCGCGCACCGACGGAGGCAGCGCCGGCGGCCAGCGCACGCGTGCGCTGTCGAGTTCAATGCCCACTGCCATCGCGGCGCCACTGGCCAGGTGAGGCGCGACCACATGCGCGGTTTCCAGCCGCTCGGGCGCCGTATCCGACACCCCGATCCGCTCGCTCGGCGGCGCGAGGCGCTCGGCCAGCCCGGAAAACGCCGGGTCGTCCGGGTAGAGCCGCAGCCGACGGCGGCCAGTCGCCAACCGCCAGCTGCACAACAGCCACAAGCCGAGCCGCGGCAGCAAACCGTAGGTCAGCAGGCAACCCACCAGCCACATCGACCAGGTTCGCCGCGCCACCTCACTGGTGAGCGCGACGTCGCCGCTCGCCTGCACCAGCTCCGCATCCGGCACAGGAAAGCCCAGCAGCGAGGGCAACCAGCCCAGCGAAGCCACCAGCCCCTCGAACACCGCGACCGGCAGAATCGTGGTTTCCCAGACGAAACCATAGCGCCGCAAGGCCAGCCCGCCGAGCAGGCCGAGCAACATGCCGAGCAAGAGCATCAACCAGAACCCGTGGGTGACCGCCCCCAGCCACCAGCGCTCGAGTCGCCCCCTGGCATGCAGCCGCAAACGCGCGCGCCCCACCGCCTCGGCATTGCCGCCGGCAGCAAAGCGTGCGGCGATCGCCTGCCACAGCTTGCCGGGGACGCCCCCCGAGCGCCCCCTTGTCAGTCCAAGCGCAACCAACCAGGCGATCAGGCTCAGCAGATGCACACCGAGCAGCCCGCCCAACGCCCACAACACATTGACCGGCCGACCGCCATCGCCCAACACCGCCAGCGCGGCACCAAAACCGACCAGCACCGCCACTGCACCAAGCAGCCAGGCCACCCGCCGTTCGCGGGCGACCCAGCGCCGGATCGACTCGTCCATACCCCACCGGGCGCCGATCTCGCGCGCCCGCGCAACGATCCGCGCCTCCACGCCTTCATGGCTGGCACGCAAACGCGCCACCAGAATGCCGTCGGGTTGCACCCCCTCGGCCTGCTCGCGAAGACGCACCGCTTCTGCCAGCCACCGTTCTTCAAAGCTCTGCTTGGACTCGAGCACGCGATCCGACACCAAGATCGATTTCCTGAAATTCCGAAGCCTTATAGAATAGCGCAGGGGTGTGCGGTGCGTTTCGCCTTCGGCTCAACGGCACCTTTTTGCACCGCAGCATCGACCACACCCTGCACCGGGTGACATCGAGCGCAACGAAACGCACCGCACCGCCTCCACGAGCATTGCGCCACGCACTCGCGACTGAACCTATGCCCTCGCCAAACTGTCTGTTCCCCTGCAGACAGGCGACGCGCGAGCGGCGCATGTCACCAAGTGCCCCCTGGCTTGCCGGAGACTGCAATGAAACTGCTAAACAGATTACCCGGCTCGCGACGCGAGCCACACGGCCTGGAGTGGCGCGTGCTGCGCCGCATGCCGAGCGTGCTGCTCGCCGGAACGGTCATACCCGCGCTCCTCGCACTCGCCAACCGCTGGTTCGTCTCCGGCGACTCGGCCATCGCCATCGCCAAGCAGGTGCAGATGATCGACTACCTTGCCATCGGCATCGTGATCTTCCACTGGACGCTGATCCTCACCGTAAGCATTTTTTGCGTGATCATCATGCTGATGAAGGGTCCAGCCTACGTCGCCGACGCGTACGAGCTGCCGGACAGCCCGGAGCCGAAAGACTGAGCGCCACCCTCTCCATTCGTCATAGCGATAGCGGGCGCGCGCTTGGCCCGGGCGCGCGATAATGTGTTTCTGTGCGTCGCGACAGGGTTATACTGGCCCAATTTCGTTGCACTCCGGTCGTCACGCCCGACATTCGATGCCAGATCAAAATCTTCGCCCTCCCGAGATCGCTCGAGAAGCGCTGCGCCGGCTGGCCACCGAGCGGGTTCCGCCCACGCCCGACAACTATCGCGCCTTTTACCACAAGATTGCCGGCACCAAGGCTGAAGAGAGCTTTCCGGAAAAATCGCTGAAGGCCATCGCGAGCGCCTTGCCGCGCAACACGCCGGAGCGTTTGCGCGCTGCACAATTGTTCGAGAACGCAATCGCCTCCGGACAATGGCCGCTGCTCAAGCAGGCGGTTATCCACCTGGGCAACGGCGTCGAGCCGCAAGCAAAGCACGCATGGGGTCAGTTGATCTCCACCCTGCTCAATCGCTTCGAAACGCGGCATGCCGGCCTCACACTTGCACAAAAGCGCAGTGCCCTGACGCATGTCATCGAGGCCAGCAACGGCAACGCGGATCGGCTCTATACCCGACTCCAGGCGCTGGTCAGCAGCTGGAACACACAGCCCAGCGAAGAGCCGATCGAGACAGGCCTCGACAAGCCTTCGGGGATTGCGCCGGCAGCAGAGCCCACGCGCGCCGGGAGCCCGGGCGCAGACGGCAACGCATCCATTTTCGAGTTTCTCGCGGTCGTCATCAAACACGCCATCTTGCCGGTGCTCGCCGACAACGACACCCTCCGCGCCGAGGCCGAGGCGATCGCAGAAGCCATCGCGAAACATGGCAGTAGCGGCCCTGAAGGCGAAGCGCTGCGCGCCCGGCTGGAACGCCTCTGCGAGCGCATCGAATGGCTCGAGGACGATCGCCGCGCGGTCCGCGAAGCCCTGCTCAAGCTGCTGAAGCTGGTGCTCGACAACATCAGCCAGCTGGTCATCGACGATAGCTGGCTGCGCGGACAGTTGCTGATGGTGTCCGAGGTGTTTTCCGGCCCGCTCGACATACGCGTCCTGGATGAAGCCGAGCGACGCCTGCGTGACGTCATCGACAAGCAGGCCCAGCTCAAGCAGCAGCTCACCGACGCCCAGGACCGGCTCAAGAGCATGCTCA
>CAYTAY010000213.1:0-5564 GCA_964435845.1 uncultured Azoarcus sp. | reverse complement strand
GCCTGTTTATAGGGCAGGGGTTTTTTTGTCCGCCGATACCTTTCTTTCACAGTAAAGAGAGAGGGTGAGCATCGGGCATGCTCACATCCCTCGATTCCAATGGCTGGTCGGGCATGGGGACGATGCCCCGGCGAGACGGCGCGGGTCCTTCCTGGCCGGAATCCTATACGGGGGGCGCGAGCGCGGCGCTTGCCTACCGTCAGGGTGCAAACCGAGGTTTGCAGGGTTTGCGGTTTGCACCTGCCGGCCGTGACCCTCTCCAAAGGCGAACAGGGTAATCCTGAAAACAATGGGGCAATGGCAGCGGCTGCTACCCCATTTCCCGTGCGCCCAGAAGATCACTGCTAGCGACAGATACTATCCGCATCTGATAGCATCTCGAAACCACATCGGGGAAATTGAAGCATGCGCACAGTGATTGGCATCCGCCCGGTCAAACCCGGCCATCGGGAAGTCGATGACGCCAAAAGCCCCACGCCCACCGTCTGGTTCGATTCCTGGCGGCAGTTGGCCAGCCTGCTGTCGGACGAGAACCGCGCCCTGCTGCGCCTGATGCGAGATAAGCAACCGCGCACCGTGCTGGAGCTGGCCGAGTGGTCCGGCCGCGCGGCCAGCAACCTGTCGCGCACTCTGCGTCATTTGGAGCGGCACGGCCTGGTCAAGATGCACCGCAGCCCGGACACCCGCGCCGTGCGCCCGGAGGCACTGGCCACCGAATTCTTGATCGTGTTGGATTGATGGAGAAGAACAATGAATAGAAGCCTGCAGGAGTGCGCCGTTTGAGCCAGGAAGGCCAACTCCTCGACCAAAAGTCCTTGCGGTCCGTGATCGGCAAGAGCGCCGACTGGAACGAGCTGGTCAAGGATTGCATCGCCTTCGCCAACGCGACGGGTGGCCGTCTGCTGCTCGGCATCGAGGACGGGCAGGACACGCCACCAGCAGGCCAACAGATTCCTGCCGATCTTCCCGACACCATCCGGCGCAAGATTGCCGAGCGCTGCGTCAACCTAGCCGTGCTTCCGGATGTGGTCACCGCAGCCAATGGCGGGCAATACATCAACCTCGTCATTCCCCGGGCCATCGCGGTGGCATCGACGACCGATGGCCGCTACTTCCTGCGCGTGGCCGACCAGAGTAAGCCAGTCACAGGTGACGATGTGCTCCGGTTGGCGGCGGAGCGTGCGGCGCTGCCGTGGGAAACCCAGACCACACTGCAGGTGCCCAGATCAGCCACCGATCCGGACAAGCTCGGCAAGCTTGTGACTGCGCTGAGGGCATCGGATCGAGTCAAGCCGTCCGTCAAGGAAAAGTCCGATGACGAGCTGCTCGACCATTACCAACTCGCACAAGGTGGCTACCTGACCCATCTGGGCATCCTTTGTCTGGGACAGCAGCATCAACGTGCGCAGCTGACCACGGCACCGGTGATCCAGTTCATCAAGTACGACGAGCACGGCCAGAAGGTCAACAAGCTGGTGTGGGACGACCACACCTTGAATCCGATGGAGCTGATCGAGGCCGTGTGGGTCGAGGTGCCCGACTTCCGCGAACGCTACGAATTGCCGGATGGCCTGTATCGCCAGAACGTGCCCGCTTTCGACGAGGTGGTGGTACGCGAGCTTCTGGTCAACGCGCTGGTGCATCGCCCCTACACGCAGCGCGGCGACATCTTCCTGAATCTGCATCCGGACCGTCTGGAGGTAGTCAACCCCGGTCCGCTGCCGCTGGGCGTCACGCCGCAGAACGTGCTGCACACCACTGTGCGCCGCAACGAGCACCTAGCCCGTCTGTTCCACGACCTGAAGCTGATGGAGCGCGAAGGCAGCGGCTTCGACAAGATCTTCGAGGTGCTGCTGTCGCAGGGCCGCCCGGCGCCGGAGCTGATCGAAACCCACGATCGCGTGCAGGTCACGGTACGCCGCCGCATCCTCAAGCCGGAAGTCATCGACTTCATTGCCAAGGCGGACCAGACCTACCAGCTCACCCAGCGCGAACGCATCGCCCTGGGCCTGCTGGCGCAGCACGACGCCATGACCGCCCGCGAACTGGCCGCCGTATTGGAGCTGCCTTCCGTCGAGGCGCTGCAACCGTGGATCAAGCGGCTGCTGGAATGGGAGCTGATACAGAGCGCAGGGCGCACGCAAGCCACGCGCTATTTCGTCGATCCGGGGCTGCTGCGCACCCTCAACTTCGTCGGTGGCACCACGCTCAAGCGCATCGAACCGCACCGATTGGCCGCGCTGATCGTCGAGGACGTCGGTCGCTACCCCAAATCGAAGATCGGTGACATCCACGAGCGGATCGGACTGGAAATCCCGCGCTCGCGCATCCGGCGGGGCATTGAACAACTGGTGAAGGCCGGCAAGCTGATGGCAGAGGGGGTGAAAAGTGGCACACGCTACCGCCTCCCGTAATTTGGCTCAAAGCCGGGCCTATCTGCCCGCCTTGCGCCAAACCGCTGCGCCAAAAGCCGGAGAAATCACCGTAACTCTTTGTCCTGTCACGCTTTTCTTTTTGACTCACGCTGAATGCCCGAGCCAAAGCGATGCGCCAAACACCGCTCCCCAATATGCCGTAGCGGGAATGACTCACGAACAGAACAGGTGGCCTCGATGACGGCAACGACCCAAATCATGACCGAGGCCGACACCTGCCGGGAACTGGTCACACCCAAGCTCGTCGAGGCCGGATGGGGCAATGCGCCGCACGTGATCGGCGAGCAGCGCACCTTCACCAATGGCCGCATCATCGTCACCGGCGGCCGTGTGCGCCGTGGCAAGCAGAAACGTGCTGACTATCTGCTGTACTACCGGCGCGACTATCCGTTGGCCGTCGTGGAAGCGAAAGAACTGGGGCTGCCGGCGGAAACTGGGGTGCAACAGGCCAGAGAGTACGCCGAGATTCTCGGCCTGAAGTTCGCCTATGCCACCAACGGCCATCGCATCATCGAGATCGACTACACCACCGGCACCGAGCGTGAGGTGGATCACTTCGCCACGCCCGCCGAACTCTGGCAGCGACTGACCGCCGCCACCGCGCTGCCCGATCCGGCCACACCCCACCTGCTCGAACCCTTCAACCTAGTTTCGGGCAAGGTGCCGCGCTACTACCAGCAGATCGCGATCAACCGCGTGATCGAGGCCATCCTGCTTGGCCAGAAGCGCCTGCTCGCCACACTGGCCACCGGCACCGGCAAGACCTGCGTGGCGTTTCAGCTGTGCTGGAAGTTATGGAACAGCCGCTGGAACCGCACTGGCGAATACCGCCGGCCGAAGATCCTGTTCCTGGCGGACCGCAACATCCTGGTCGATGATCCGATGGCCAAGATGTTTGCGCCGTTCGGCGACGCCCGCCACAAGATCGCCGGGGGCGACGTAAGCCAGAGCCGCGACATGTACTTCGGCATCTATCAGGCGCTGTCCACCGCCAACGAAGACGTGTTCCGCCAGTACCGGCCGGACTTTTTCGATCTGATCATCATCGACGAATGCCATCGCGGCTCCAGCCGCAACGACAGCAACTGGCGTGCGGTACTCGATTACTTCGCGCCCGCCGTGCAGTTCGGCATGACGGCCACGCCGCTGCGTGAGGAGTCGCGCGACAGCTACGAATACTTCGGCAACCCGGTCTACACCTACAGCCTGCGCCAGGGCATCGAGGATGGCTTTCTCGCGCCTTATCGCGTGCATCGCGTGATCACCACGGTGGATGCCGCCGGCTGGCGTCCGTCCAAGGATGAGCTCGACCGCTTCGGCCGCCCGGTGCCGGACGACGAGTACCAGACCAAGGATTTCGAGCGCGTCATCGCGCTGCGGGCGCGCACCAAGGCCATTGCCAAACACCTCGCCGATTTCCTCAAGGGCACCGACCGCTTCGCCAAGACCATCGTGTTCTGCGTCGACCAGGAGCACGCAGCGGAAATGCGCCAGGAGTTGGTCAACCTCAACAGCGATCTGGTCAAGCAATACCCCGACTACGTCTGCCGCGTTACTGCCGACGAAGGCGCCATTGGCCTCACCCACCTCGCGCACTTTCAGGACGTGGACAAACCTACGCCGGTGATCCTGACCACCTCGCAATTGCTGACCACCGGCGTCGACGCCGAGATGGTCAAGAACGTGGTGCTGGCGCGCGTGGTCGGCTCCCGCTCCGAGTTCAAGCAGATCATCGGGCGCGGCACGCGGCTGAAGGTCGATTACGGCAAGGAATACTTCAACATCATCGACTTCACCGGCACCGCCACCCGGCACTTCGCCGATCCGGATTTCGATGGCGACCCCGCGCGCATCGAGGAAGTGACTATCGATGACGCCGGTGAAACCGTCGAGTCGGTCATCGAAACGCCGCTCGGTGTCGAAGAGCCGCCGGCCGACTACACCTTAGACGCCACGGACACCGACGAGGGCCAGGGCGAAATCGTCACCGAACCGCCGGAGGAGCCGCGCAAGTTCTACGTCGACGGTGGCGACGTCGAGGTGATCGGTCATCTGGTCTACGACCTCGACACCGACGGCAAGAAGCTACAAGTAGTCAAGTACACCGAGTACTCGGGCCGCACCGTTCGGACCCTGTACCCGACCCGCGATGCGCTGCAATCGGCCTGGGCCAACCCCGACACCCGAGCCGAGGTGTTGCGTGAGCTGACCGAGCGCGGCATCAGCTTCGAGGAACTGGCGGCCAGCGCCGACCAGCCGGACGCCGACCCCTTCGATCTGCTGTGCCATCTGGCCTGGAACGCGCCGCTGCTCACCCGCCGCCAGCGCGCTGAAGCTGCCAAGAAGGCAGCGCAGGATCTGTTCGGACAGCACGGTGATGCCGCTCGTGAAATCCTCACGTTGCTGCTCGACAAGTACATCGAGCGCGGCATTGTCCAGTTCAACGCCCTGTCCG
Organism: uncultured Azoarcus sp.; assembly: GCA_964435845.1. Lineage (GTDB taxonomy): Bacteria > Pseudomonadota > Gammaproteobacteria > Burkholderiales > Rhodocyclaceae > Azoarcus_F. The sequence continues at coordinate 674 of CAYTAY010000213.1, read as the reverse complement.
AGCTGATGAAGGTGCAACCCTTTGACCGCTTCGGCAGCCCCTCCGAAATCGCCACCCGGCATTTCGGCGGCATCAAACCCTTCAAGGAAGCCGTCTCGCGCCTGCAGACGGCCCTTTACCAATGACGAGACGTTTCTGAATGGCTGTTACTGAAAAGAAAACCAGAACCAAACGCGCCAAGGCGCCCCTGACCACGCGCGACAACCTGTCGGCGCTGATCGGCAGCGCCCGCAAGATCCTGCGCAAGGACGAGGGCCTCAATGGCGACGTCGACCGCCTGCCGCTGCTCACCTGGGTGATGTTCCTCAAGTTCCTCGACGACCTCGAAGTCGTGCATGAGGAAGAGGCGGAGCTCGACGGCAAGCCCTATCACCCCATCATCGAATCCCCCTACCGCTGGCGCGACTGGGCCGCGCGCGAGGATGGCCTCACCGGCGACGAACTACTGGCCTTTATCAATCAGGACGAATGCCACCGTGCCGACGGCTCACGCGGCGCAGGCCTGTTCGCCTATCTGCGCGGCCTGGCCGGCAGCGGCGAGAAGGGCAGCCAGCGCGAGGTCATCGCCAACGTGTTTCGTGGCGTGCAGAACCGCATGGTCAGCGGCTACCTGCTGCGCGACATCATCAACAAGATCAACGGCATTCACTTCAGCAGCAGCGAGGAGATCCACA
>CAYTAY010000212.1:0-5573 GCA_964435845.1 uncultured Azoarcus sp. | reverse complement strand
TGAGCACCTGCACGGTGAGGTTCTGGCCTTCGCTCAGAATGCGCTCGATCGGGCGGGCGGCCTCGCCGTTACCGCGTTCGGTCCAGATGTCGGCCACATGCAGAAAGGCGGTACGGTTCAGGCCGATGTCGATGAAAGCAGACTGCATGCCGGGCAGCACCCGAGCCACCCGTCCGAGATAGATATTGCCGACGATACCGCGGTTGGCCGTGCGTTCGACGTGCAGTTCCTGCACGATGCCCTGCTCGACCAGCGCAACCCGGGTTTCCTGCGGGGTGCAGTTGATCAGAAAGTCGATGCTCATGTTTTTGGCGGGGCGTGGTGCCCGCCCCCTTCAATGGAATATGCGCAATGGCAGTCCGGCAGTCAGCCATTGCGCATCCTCCATCGACTGGTCGAGCGCTCCGTACCGGCAGAGGCTGACGCGCGGCGCACTACTTCAACACAGGATAGCCGAAGGTATCGAGCAACTGTGCGGTTTCGAACAGTGGCAGCCCCATGATACCGCTGTAGCTGCCGCGGATGTCTTCGATGAATATCGCAGCCCGCCCCTGGATGCCGTAGGCACCGGCTTTATCCAGCGGCTCGCCGGTGCCAATGTAGCTGCGGATCTCATCCGCCTCGAGTTTGCGAAAGCGCACCTGACTGACGCTGAGGGCGCTGCGGGTGCGCTCTCCGTCGCTCATTGCGATCGCAGTCAGCACACGGTGCTCGCGGCCTGAGAGCCGTTCGAGGATGGTGCGTGCGTCATCTGCCGATTCGGGCTTGCCGATGATCTGACCGTTCAGCTCAAGCGTGGTGTCTGCCGCCAACACCGGGAGGTTGGGCAGATGTCGCCATCTGAGGCGACGGAATCCGGCTTGAGCCTTTGTCAGGGCGAGGCGCTCGACGTAGCGTTCCACCGCTTCGCCGGGGTAGGGAGTTTCGTCGACGTCCGCATCTTCCCCGCGCTCACCGTCGCGGAACACGAGCAATTCGAAGCGAACGCCGATCTGGCGCAGCAATTCGCGTCGGCGCGGACTGCGCGAAGCGAGGTAGATACGGTTGGTCATTAGTATCCCTTTTTTGTAAGGATTACTCGCGATGATAAGGGTGATTGCGCGTGACCGTCCATGCACGATAGATCGCCTCGGCGAGCAGCGGGCGTACCAGGGCGTGAGGCAGCGTGAGGCTGGAAAGGCGGATCTTCTCGTCGGCGTCGCGCTTGAGCTCGTCGGCAAGTCCGTCGGGGCCGCCGATGATCAAGGCCACGTCCTGGCCCTCTTGCTGCCAATGGCCGAGGCGCTGCGCGAGATCCGCCGTGGTGAGATCCTTGCCGTGTTCATCCAGGATGACCCGCCGGCATCGTTGCGTGAGCGCTGCGCGGATCCGGGCGGCTTCGAGTGTCTTGATAGCGTCGACCGGCTTGCCGCCGCTGCGCGACTCGGCCTTGACCTCCACGAGTTGCAGTGGCAGTTCGCGGGGCATGCGTTTGGCGTACTCGTCGAAGCCTGTGGCCACCCAGCCCGGCATGCGGGTACCCACCGCTACCACGAGCAGCTTCATTGTTGCGCCAGCTCAGCGGCCGGTGGTGCCGCTGCGTGCGCCGCTGCGCGACGCTGGCGTGCTGGACCAGAGCTCTTCGAGGCGGTAGTGGGCACGAATGGCCGGCTGCATGACGTGAACGACGATGTCGCCGAGATCGACGAGAACCCACTCACCGGTGTCCTCGCCTTCGAGGCCCAGCACCTCACCGCCGGCCTCCTTGACCCTTGCGGCAACGTTGCGTGCGAGGGCGCGGGTCTGGCGGTTGGAGTCGGCGCTGGCGAGCACGACACGGTCGAACAGCGGCGTGAGCTTGGAGGTGTTGATCATCTCGATGTCTTCACCCTTGATGTCTTCCAGTGCGGAGACGACGATTTTCTCTAGTTTGCGTATATCCATTGGGTCAGCGATAAAGCCCCTTCGAGCCGATATAGTCGAGAACGGATTCCGGCAGCAGGTAGCGTGCGCTGTGGCCGGAGCGGATGAGATCGCGGATGAGTGACGCGGAGATGGCCAGTGGTGTCATGTCGAACGGCACCACCTTGCCGGCGGCACCGTCGCGCAGACAGCCTGGGTCCCGTTCGATTCGTCCCTCGCAGGCTTGCGCGAGGGCGTCGTTCAGCACCTCGGGCCAGCGCCGGGCGTGCGGTGCGGTGCCGGGTCGGTTGGCGACGGCGATGTGGGCGAGCGCGAACAATTCGGGCCAGCGATGCCAGCGGTTGAGACCGTTGAAGGCGTCCGCGCCGAGGATCAGCACCAGCGGCCGGTCGCCGTGTTTGGCACGCATTCGTTCGAGCGTCAGCACGGTGTAGCTCTTGCCGTCGGCGAGCACCTCTCCGTCGTCCACCGACAGTGTCGGATTACCCGACACAGCCTGACGGACGAGTGCGAGGCGGTGTTCGGCCGAGGATAGCGGAGTGTCGCGGTGCGGCGGATCGCCAGCGGGGATCAGTGTGACCTCGGCAAGGCCCAGCGCCTCCCGTGCCTCTTCGGCCAGCCGCAGATGGCCGAAGTGAACCGGATCGAAAGTGCCGCCGAGCAGGCCGAGCGGGTCAAACTCAGTCGCCAACGCGCTCATCGACTGTGGTCGGGCCAAAGACGTCTCGGGCGTTAATGTAGAAGCTGGCAAAGACCACCGGCACCAGGAATAGCGGCAGCACCAGCACCAGCAGCGTCGACAGCGGCGGCACGATGGCGCCGACGAAGGCGATGAGCAGGCTGGGCAGCACGCCGACCATGATCAGCATGGTCACCGCGTAGGCGACGAAAGGCCGCCAGTTCCGCAGGCATGCATAGAAGCTGAAGAACATGGCCTTGGCCGCCGGCTGCTGCCACCAGCCGGCAAGCACCGGGGCGAACCAGTAGGCCATGATCACCGGGGTGGACAGCGCCAGTGCGGTGAGCAGCGAGAAGGTGAGATTGGGTGGCGGCGTACCCTCTTCGGCCATCGTGGCGCTGCGCAGCACGCTCATCAGTGCGCCGCCGTCCACCAGCGAGGTGATCAGGATCACCAGCAGGCTGGCGACCAGATAAATGCCGCCGATGGCCACGAGCGAGCCGAGGTTGGTCTTGAAGCCCGAAAAAAGCAGATCCGGCCCGCCCTTGCGCCCTTCGTCGATGGCGCGGCAGGTATTGAGCACGCCGAGCGACAGCACCGGCATGATCAGCGATGCAGCCGCCTGGCCGATAAGCGGTACCGAACTCAGGATGAGGAGGATCAGCAGATAGCCGAAGGAGGCGAAGGTCAGCAGCGCCGGGTTGCGGCGCCACAGGCCGACGCCTTCTCGCAGCCATTCCAGGCCGCGCTGCATGGGAAATTGTCGTGCTTGCATCGATTGAATGTGTCGAATGGATTCGGAGTTGGAGTAGGGGGCGATGGCGAAGTGCTCAACCGCCTCGTGGTATCGGGCAGCCATGCGCGATGCGAAGGTTAAGAATGTCCCGGTATTCGTCCGGATTCTTGACCAACACCATCTCGCCCGGCGTGGGCAAGTGAAAGTCTTCCGCGCGCGACAGCCAGAAACGAAGCGCGGCGGCGCGTAGCATGGGCGGCCAGGCTTCGCGCTCGGCACTGCTGAACGGACGCTCGGCATGATAGGCCGCGAGCAGGGCGTCGCTACGCCCGAGGTCGAAGCTGCCATCGGGCTGGGTGCACCAGTCGTTGACCGCGACTGCGACGTCGAACAGCAGCGCGTCATATCCGGCAAAGTAGAAATCGATGACGCCGCCGATGTAGTCGCCATCCCACAGCACATTATCACGGAATAGATCGGCGTGAATCGCGCCGCGCGGCAGGGTATCGTACTGTTGCGCCACCTGGAATGCGAGTTCCGCGTCGAGCAGTTCGCGGTCGGCGTTGGTGAGGTGGGGGCGCACCCGCGCAGCAGTGCGAGTGCGCCAGTGTGCGCCACGTGGGTTTTCCTGGCGTCGCCCATAGGACTGGCCCGCGAGGTGGAGCCCGGCGAGCATCGCACCGACCTTGGCACAGTGTTGCGTGCCTGGCTCCATCACCGAGCGCCCGGAGAGCCGCGCAACCAGTGCCGCGGGCCTTTCGCTCAGCGTGCCCAGATACTCGTTGTTGCGGTCGGCGACCGGTGCCGGCACTGGCAGGCCGTGATGTGCCAGATGCGCCATGAGATACAGGTAGTAGGGCAGTTCGGCGCGCGGGATTGACTCGAACAGGGTCAGTACGTAGCGACCGAGGGTGGTCGTGACGAAGAAGTTGCTGTTCTGGACGCCGGCGCTGATGCCCTGGTATTCCACCAGCCGGCCAATGGCATAGCCGCCGAGCCAGTCGGACAGGGACTCGGCGGTGACAGGGGTGAAAACCGACATCAGATAGGCTGCATGCGGAGGCTCACCAGGAGCGGATGATCCACATCGGCACCGACAGTGATGGCGTGGCCTGCTGCCAACGCACCATCACGCCGTCGCCCTTTTCGTCGACAAGGTAGTAAGGCACGCCATGCGGCGGGGTCACCTTGACCATGTAGAGGCGACCATTTATGCGGTACTCCTCGACTGCGTCCCCGTCGCGCTGGAGAATCGTCACCTCGGGCTCGAAGCCTTCCATCATGCCCGGCGGCGGAGGCGGCTCGGGCAGCGGCTCGAGCTGGGGCAATATCTGCGCCGAAGCCGGCAACGCGATCGCGAGCAGCAGCGGCATGAAGGTCAGGGGTGAAAAAAAACGGCGCATTTCAATCTCCGGGTGATGGCTTGATTCTAGCATTGGGCGACGTGCACAGGGGTGGCGGCGATTGGGGTCACGGCGGGGATTGGCATGCCAAGTTGGATGGCATTCATGCGATTGCCCTGCGTCAAGGATCTCGGCTCACAGATTCAGCAACAATTCATGCTCTTCCGGCAAGGGCAGGAAGCCGCGGGTCTCGTAATGGCGGAAGATCGCTTCCGCCACCTGCTCCGGTTCGTCGATGATCTGGATCAGGTCCAGGTCCTCCGGGTTGATCATGCGTTCGGCCACCAGTCGGTCGCGTACCCAGTCGATCAGCCCGTTCCAGAACGGCCCATGCACGAGAATGACCGGAAAACGCCGGCTCTTCTTGGTCTGGATCAGGGTCAGTGCCTCGAACATTTCGTCCAGCGTGCCGAAGCCGCCCGGCATCACCACGTAGGCGGCGGCCAGCTTGACGAACATGAACTTGCGCGCAAAAAAGTGGCGGAAGGTCTGCGAGATGTCCTGGTAGGGGTTGGCGTCTTGCTCCATCGGCAACTGGATGTTCAGCCCGATCGATGGGCTCTTGCCGAAATACGCGCCCTTGTTGGCGGCCTCCATGATGCCGGGACCACCCCCGGAGATCACCGAAAAGCCGGCATCGGAAAGCTGCCGGGCGATGCGCTCGGTGAGCATGTAATACATGTGGTCCGGTGGCGTGCGTGCGCTGCCGAAGATCGACACTGCGGGGCGGATGGCGTTGAGCCGTTCGGTCGCCTCGACGAACTCTGCCATAATCCCGAAGATTCTCCAGGACTCTCGTGCGTTGAACTTGGGCGCATTGCCGCCAGGGATGCTGCGAGGGAGTTTTTCTTTT
>CAYTAY010000211.1:0-5576 GCA_964435845.1 uncultured Azoarcus sp. | reverse complement strand
CATCCGGCCTTGGAAGTCGTACTGGCCATCGGCAGTCGCGATCACGCGGTACTCGACGCCTTTGTATTCCCGGGTCAGCATTGTGCCGGCAGCCGGGCGGTAATCGCGGTCGCGCTTCTTGACCTTGCCGGTTTCCACCAGGGATGCGATGCGACGCTGGTTGCGATCCAGCAGGCTGGCGTCGACCTTGCGGAACTCTGCCTCCTGCAGCCGGTAGGCAATGCGGCGTTCCAGGAACTGGCGGTTGTGGGTTGGCGTATCGCCTCCGACCAACTTCTGCCAGAGCGCTTTGATTTCGGCCATGGGCAGCTCGGGCAGCCTGGCGATCTGGGCCGCCACCGAGGGCGGCGTTGAAAGTGTTGGTGTTTGCGTGCTCATTTCGACTCCGTAGTTGTCTTGTTGACGGGGTCTGTATGAACGCGCTGGTTGCCAGAGAAGCCAAGCTCAAACTCGCCCTCTTCGGCGATACGTGCGGACTGTTCTGTAGCGCATATACGCAGACGGGCCAGGCCGTTGGCCAGCAAAGACGCGATCTCGTGGCGACGCTGCTCCGGCGTCATCCCTTCGGGTGGTAGATGGTTGATTTGGTGCATGGGTAGTGGTCCTCTCCGTCAAACTCACATGCTGTGTAGTGTCCGGATGGAGGGCCACCAAAGCCATGAGGGAGTTTCGAAGCCGTGCGAACTCGTGCGGGCTATTTCAAAAAGCGGCCACGTTCAGTTCGACAAATGTCGGGCCAGGATGGTCTGTAAAAACCGGCCTCCCGGTGCAGCGCACATTTCCCTGATCTGCGCATTGACGCCTTCGGTAGCGATGCCTGCCTTCGAGGCTGCGTGCATCACTGCGGTATGCGCATCAAGAACTTCCCCGCCGGTGATCTCATAACCATGACCGCGCGAGATCCAATGCAGCGCAGTCAGTCCAGCCGCCAGCGCAAAGTCGGGCTGCTTTTCCGCAAAATCGCGGGCGGCGCGGGTCAATGTGCGCGGATCGGTCGGGCTGCGCGTGGCAAGCTCGATCGCCACATCGAACAGCTCCGCATCCTTGGCGGCGGCAAACCACTTGCCCTCGGCGCCGGGCGTGCTGGCAATCAGGTCGCGCAGGATCTCTTCCGGCTGCTTGTTGGGATACTTCTTGGCGATGGCGCGAAACGTGGCGAGGTGGGTCGTGCCTTGATTGGCTTCCAGTGCGTAGCGGCAGTAGGCCTCGTCGAGCAAGCCGGCCGACAACAGGATGGCCTCGCAGGACTGGGCGATTTGCCAGCCCGGATCATTGAGTCCGCGCGACTCCTCTGCATATCGAATTGCCTCCGCTTTCTTGCCCATCGCCGACAAGGCTTTCACGCCCCAGCGCCGGTCGTGCCACCACTTGAATGGAGCCTTGTCGATCAGCGCCAACAACTCCTGGTGGCGGCCTGCCGCATACAGGGACGCAAGGCAGGCACTGGTGCCCTTGAAGAATCCATGTCCCGATGCATTCGGGCTCCACACACTTTCGACGACCGGCATGAACTCATCGGCCCAGTGCGAAGCCAGCTCTGGCGTCACGCACAGCTCGCCCCAGTAGTCGCCGAGCAGTTCGATGTAGGGCATCTCGTCGTTCTGCAAGGCCTGCCATAGTTGCTCCAGCCAGCGATGCCGCTGCTTCGGCTCGACGTCGGCCTTGACGATGATTGGCACGAGGGTATCGATGGCCTTGTTGACCGCCGAACCCAGGGCACCCGATGAACTGTCCACCTGTTCCAGTGCCGGCGAGAGTTTTTCCAGCAAGGTGATGGCGCCCTCAGCCGCGAGCACAGGCTCCTTGCGAGCGATCTGCTTGATCTCCGCGAGGGCTTCCTTGATGCGTTTGACGGGCAGGTCCGAGCGCCAACCGAAGGCGTGACGGCGGAAACGAGCGGTAAATTGCCATTTGTGGGTGGTCATTGCACTCCCTCGTCAGACCTCGTCAGACCTCGATAGACGTCGTTTTCCAAACATCCCGAGCCAAAGCCATGAGCATGCTGTGCCGCTTTTCGATGGATCCGGCATCCCACACCGGGAATGCTGTTTCAACCTCGAATGGCTCGGGTCGAACTGTCGAAATTAGGGCGGGACGTAACAGCTGAGCAGAAGAAGGAGTTGCTACGACCAGCCGAATCGCATACGCATGTAGATCAGACCTGAACGCGTCGACTGGTGTCGGGATCAAACCAATGCATCTTTTCTGCAGACCAGCTGATGTGCACCTGGGTGCCTGAAAGCAGGGGCACCTGCATGGTGTCTGTTCGCATGACGAAGTCGTGGTCGCCGAGATGGCCGTGCACAAGTCGTTCGGCACCGAGAACCTCAATGAATTCGACAGCAAGCGGGTTGCGACCTGATTGATCGACTCGGACATGCTCGGGCCTGATACCCAGGATGAGTCTGCCGTCGCGTGGAGCCGGAGCAGGTAGCTCCAGTTGCATGTCGCCGACAGCGAATGTCGAGTCTCGGGCTTCTCCCGTGATGAGGTTCATCGGTGGCGAACCGATGAAGCCGGCGACGAACGTGCTTTGTGGTCTGCCATACACCTCTTCAGGAGTGCCATATTGCTCCATGACCCCAGCGTTCATCACGATCATTCGTTGTGCCAGCGTCATCGCCTCGACTTGGTCATGGGTGACGAACAGCGAAGTTACACCCAGTTCAGCATGCAGCTTGCGGATCTCCAGTCGCGTCTGGCTGCGCAGCTTTGCGTCAAGATTCGATAGCGGCTCATCGAACAGGAATACCTGTGGCTGGCGAACAATCGCCCGCCCCATGGCGACGCGCTGACGCTGTCCGCCGGAGAGTTCCCTCGGTTTGCGTCCGAGCAGGTGAGACAGTTCAAGAATCTTAGCCGCGCTCTCGACTCTCGTCTTGAGTTCGGGTTTGGGAACTCGGGCGATCTTAAGCCCGTAGGCCATGTTGTCGAACACGCTCATGTGTGGATACAGCGCGTAGTTCTGAAACACCATGGCGATGTCCCGCTTGGCTGGTTCGAGATCATTTACGATCCGGTTACCAATCGAGATCTCGCCCTCGGTGATGTCCTCGAGTCCGGCCACCATGCGCAACAGCGTACTCTTTCCGCAGCCCGAAGGACCGACGATCACCACGAATTCGCCATCCTGAATCTCGGCGTCCAGACCGTGGATGACCTTGACCGCAGAGGGGCCGGTGCCGTAGCGCTTGAATACCTTGCGTAGGGAGATGTGTGCCATTCTTGTGCTCAGCGCGGGTGCTATTTCTCGGTGTCGACAAGTCCCTTGACGAACCACTTCTGCATCAGGACTACTACCAGCATTGGTGGAAGAATCGCCAGCACTGTCGTCGCCATGACCCTGTTCCATTCGGTCGCGGCGTCGCCCGTGCCAATCATCTTCACGATCCCGACCACGATTGTGTCTAGGTTGTTGTCGGTGATGATCAGTAGTGGCCAGAGGTACTGGTTCCAGCCATAGATGAACAAGATCACGAACAGGGCGGCGATGTTGGTGCGGGATAGCGGGAGCAGGATGTCCCAGAAGAAGCGCATCGGGCCGGCGCCATCCACCTTGGCGGCTTCGACAAGTTCGTCGGGAATGGTCAGAAAGAACTGTCGAAAGAGCAGCGTGGCTGTGGCGGATGCAATCAGCGGCAGAGTCAGACCGGCAAAGCTGTTGATCAAACCGAGGTTGCTCACCACCTCGTAGGTGGGCAGGATTCGAACCTCGACGGGCAGCATCAGGGTGATGAAGATCATCCAGAAGAACAGCATGCGTCCCGGAAAACTGAAAAACACCACCGCGTACGCGGACAGCAGCGAGACCAGAATCTTGCCGAAGGCGATTACGAGGGCCATGGCGAGACTGTTCCAGGCCATCTGCCAGACAGGCGCAGACAGCGCGCTGCCTTTCATTCCTTTGGCTACGGTGTCAGCGTAGTTGGCCCAGAGATGAGGGCCGGGCAGCACTGGCATAGGAGCCTGGGCGATGTCGCGTGGCGTTAGCGTCGAAGCCACGAAGGCGATGTAAAGCGGAAACGCCACCAGCAAAATGCCAAACCAGATGACGGCGTGTGCCAGCCACTGACCGCCGCGATCGAAGTGTGCGCGTGCTGAATCGTTCATGATTCGCGAGTACCTGATCGCACGATGAGGTTTGCGTGTCGGCCCATCAGTAGTGCACCTTGCGCTCAATGAAGCGGAACTGAGCCATCGTCAACCCGATCACCATCAACATCAGCAAGACCGACTGGGCCGCGGAGCCACCCAGATCGAGTGCAAAAATTCCGTCGTAATAGACCTTGTAAACCAGGATTTCCGTCGCCTTGGCCGGACCGCCCTGGGTGATCGCGTGAATCACGCCAAACGTATCGAAGAAGGCGTAAACCAGGCCGACCACCAGCAGGAAGAAAGTCGTTGGCGACAGCAGCGGGAAGACGATAGTCCAGAAGCGCCGCCCCGGAGAGGCACCATCGATTGCCGCTGCCTCGATCAATGAGCGCGGTATCGATTGAAGTCCCGCGAGAAAGAACAGAAAGTTGTAGGCCACTTGCTTCCAGGCTGAGGCGATTATCACTAACCACATCGCCTGATCCCCGTGCAAGCGCGGGTTCCAATTGACACCGAGCTCCTTGAGCACCCAGGCAAGAATGCCAATCGACGGGTTGAACATGAAGAGCCAGAGCACTCCGGCAATAGCGGGTGCGATGGCGTAGGGCACCACCAGCGCCGTTGTGTAGGCCGAGCGGGCGCGCAAGACGCGGTCGGCGGCGACAGCCAGCGCAAGTGCCGGGACCATGGCGAGCACCGTCACTGCGGCAGAGAAATAGACCGTACGCCACAATGCCTCAACATAGGCTGGTTCCGACAAAATCCGCTCGAAGTTCTGGAAGCCTACGAAGGTCAGCCGCGAGCCAAAAATGTCTTGCTCAAGAAACGCCATATATATGGCTTGCCCCCCGGGCCAGAAGAAGAAGACCAGGGTCACGGCGAGTTGCGGCGCGAGCAGCAGATAGGGCAACAGTTTGTTGCCGAAGACGACCTTGCGTTGCATCGGGCATGTTCCAAGTGCCGACCCCGACGCGAATGCAACGGCTCACGTCGGGGTCGGCAGGCTCAGGCGCCATTTACAAACGCCTGACCATGCAAAACTTGCGGGTGGGCGAATCTCAGTTGGCTGAACGTTCGAAGGCACGCAGCAGGGTGTTGCCACGGCGTTCGAAGTTGGCCAGTGCCTGATCGGCGGTTTGGTTACCCTGAAGGGCACGCTCAACCTCTTCGTGGTAAACATCGCGAATCTCAGTCCAGCGACCAAAACGGTAGCCGTTGGTGTGCTCGCCGCTATTGCCCTCGATCAGTTGCACCACCGGTACGTCGCGTCCGGGATTCTGGGTGAAGAAGCCCTCCTGGCTCATCGCCTCGAAGGCGCTGTTCGTCGCGGGCAGGAATCCCGTGGTTTTCGCCCATTCCGTCATCACGGCGTCGGATTTGAGGAACTCGAGGAAACGCGCGATGCCACGGTACTCGTCATCGCTGCGGTTAACGTGAAAGAACCCGCCCGAAGGCCGAGCCAGCCCCTGGCGTAACGCAAG
>CAYTAY010000210.1:0-5603 GCA_964435845.1 uncultured Azoarcus sp. | reverse complement strand
GACGTGCCGGGCGACGATACCTGCTTCTATGCCTTCATCGCCTACCCGATCGACCTGTTCGAAGAGGGGTCGGTGGTGAACGTGTTCACCTCCCTGGTCGGCAACGTGTTCGGCTTCAAGGCGGTGCGTGCGTTGCGCCTGGAAGATGTGCGCTTTCCGCTGGCCTACGTCAAGACTTGCGGTGGACCGCCGCACGGCATCCAGGTCGAGCGCGACATGATGAACAAGTACGGCCGCCCGATGCTCGGCTGCACCATCAAGCCCAAGCTCGGTCTTTCGGCGAAGAACTATGGTCGCGCGGTGTATGAGTGCCTGCGAGGCGGACTGGACTTCACCAAGGACGACGAAAACGTCAACTCGCAGCCCTTCATGCGCTGGAAGCAGCGCTTCGACTTCGTCATGGAGGCGATCCACAAGGCCGAGCTAGAGACCGGCGAGCGCAAAGGGCACTACCTCAATGTGACCTCGCCGACGCCCGAGGAAATGTACAAGCGTGCCGAGTACGCGAAGTCGCTGGGCGCGCCGATCATCATGCACGACTTTCTTACCGGCGGCTTTTGCGCCAACACTGGCCTGGCCAACTGGTGCCGCGACAACGGCGTGCTGCTGCACATTCACAGGGCGATGCACGCGGTACTCGATCGCAACCCGCATCACGGCATCCACTTTAGGGTGTTGACCAAGGCCTTGCGTCTGTCGGGTGGCGACCACCTGCACTCCGGCACCGTGGTCGGCAAGCTCGAAGGCGATCGCGAGGCCACACTCGGCTGGATCGACCTGATGCGCGAGCGCGTCATCAAGGAAGACCGCTCGCGCGGCATCTTCTTCGAGCAGGATTTCGGGTCGATGCCGGGCGTGCTGCCGGTGGCCTCGGGCGGTATCCACGTATGGCACATGCCGGCTCTGGTATCGATCTTCGGTGACGATTCGGTGCTGCAGTTCGGTGGCGGCACCCTCGGCCATCCATGGGGCAATGCCGCCGGCGCGGCGGCCAACCGTGTCGCCCTGGAAGCCTGCGTAAAGGCACGCAACGAGGGCGTCGAGGTCGAGAAGGACGGCAAGGCGGTGCTGACCGAAGCCGCCAAGCATAGCCCCGAGCTGCGGGTCGCAATGGAGACCTGGAAGGAGATCCGCTTCGAATTCGACACGGTGGACAAGCTCGACGTAGCGCACCGCTGACCATGAAGGGGAGGGTGGCAGGTCTGAGTCAGACGCCGCGAGCCTCCCCGAACGAGCCCCCGCCCGTTGGACCGACTCCCTCACCCCTCGACCCGGTGGCCCGCCGGGCTGGTCGAGCGGGCGGACGGCATCTCCTCAGGGAGACGTCGATGAAGACCTCACGCAACAAGCCAAGGAGAACGACATGAGCGAAATGCAGGATTATCACAGCCGGTTGTCCGATCCGGCCAGCCGCAAGTTCGAGACCTTTTCCTATCTGCCGCCGATGAGCCCGGAGGAGATCCGCAGCCAGGTTGCGTACATCGTCTCGCGGGGCTGGAATCCGGCGATCGAGCACACAGAGCCCGAATACCTGATGGACTCGTACTGGTACATGTGGAAACTGCCGATGTTCGGCGAGACCGATGTCGACACCATCCTCGGCGAGGCCGAAGCCTGCCATGCGGCCAACCCGGACAATCACGTGCGCCTGGTCGGTTACGACAACTTCAAGCAGTCGCAGGGTGCGGCGATGGTGATTTATCGCGGCAAAACGGTCTGACGACAGAGGAGGCAGTCATGTCCGTCGACATCGAGCAATACCGGATCAAGTCCGAACCCTGGTATCGACCGGTGGCAAACGAGATCGTCAAGTTCGAGGCAGCCTACGCCGCACGCATGCCGGTCATGCTCAAGGGGCCGACCGGCTGCGGCAAGAGCCGCTTCGTCGAATACATGGCCTGGAAACTGGGCAGGCCACTGATCACCGTGGCCTGCAACGAAGACATGACTGCCGCCGACCTCGTCGGGCGATTTCTGCTCGACATCAACGGAACCCGCTGGCAGGACGGCCCACTGACGACCGCGGCGCGCATCGGCGCGATCTGCTATCTCGACGAGGTGGTTGAGGCACGCCAGGACACCACGGTGGTTATCCACCCGCTGACCGACCACCGCCGGGTGATGCCGCTGGAGAAGAAGGGCGAGCTGGTCACGGCCGATCCGGGTTTCCATCTGGTGATCTCGTACAACCCGGGCTACCAGAGTCTGATGAAGGACCTCAAACAATCGACCAAACAGCGTTTCGGCGCGATGGATTTCGACTTTCCGGCCGAGGACATCGAGACCGAGGTCGTCGCCCACGAGTCCGGCGTCGAGCAGGACCTGGCGCGCAAGCTGGTGTCGATCGCCACGCGTTCGCGCAACCTCAAGGGGCACGGTCTGGACGAAGGCATTTCGACGCGTTTGCTGGTGTACGCCGGCCAGCTCGTCGCACGCGGCATCGCGCCGCGTGAGGCGGCCGAAATGGCGCTGGTGTGTCCGGTGACCGATGATCCGGACATGCGCGACACCTTGATGGCCGCGGTGGATACCTGCTTCGGTTGAGCCCGCTCGCCATGGAGTCGCCCCTCGACAACTGTCGTGAAGAGATCGAACGCGGCTTGCCGGATCTGGCTGGGTCGCTGGATGCGCTGGCCCAAGAGCTGACCCGCAGCATCGGGCCGCGCGGTGCTCAGGCGATCTTCGAGGGAGCGCATGCCTTGCTCCGGCTCGGCCGCGGCGTGGAGGCACCGACTGCGTGGCTGAAGCATGCGCCGGCAGTGGCGCGAGAATGCGGCGCGGATGTGCTCGACGATGTACTCGAGGCATTGATGAAACTCGCGTCGCTGACCTCGGGATCGGTCATCGCGCTTGTGTGCGAAACGCTGCCGACCGCGGCCAGCCGCTTCGCCGATCCGGAGTTGCTACGTGGCTGGCTACGCTTGCTGCACCGGCTCGCGTCCCGTGCTCCGCGTGGACTGCGCCCGATGCTCGGTGTCCTCGACGAACTTCTCGCCAAGCTGACCCTGAGCGGTCTCGGTCGCTGGGCGGATTTTGGCGCCGAGGCCTACCGCCGCGATCTCGCCGGTCAGACAGCCTATTTTGCGCTGCAGACCGATGACAGCCGTGCAGTGCTGCAGGCCGAGCGGCGGGGAACCTTATGGGTCGACAGTCAGCGGCGCATCGGGCTGTTCCTGCGGGCCTTCTGGGCGCGGGATTTCTTTATCCGCCCGGCGGCCGGCGACGGTGGGGCGGTGCGGCCGTTCATCGAAGCCGGCGCGATGCACCTGCCCGATGCGATGGATGATCTGCCCGATGTCGCCGGCATCGAACTCTACCGTGCGATGGCGGCGCACATGGCGGCGCACCTCTGTTACACATGCCATGCGCTCGATCCCGAGGCGCTTGCGCCGGCACAACGCTTTCTGATCGCACTGTTCGAAGACGCTCGCGTTGAACAGTGCGCAGTCGCAGCGTTCCCCGGTCTGCTCAAGACCTGGCGCTTGCTGCATGGGCGAACGCAGCACGCCGACGCGCATCCGGCCTTGCCCATGCTTGCGAGGCTGGCGCTGGCCTTGCTTGATCCCCTTGAGCGGACCGGCGTCCCTGCGCTGGATGCCCTGGTCGATTGTTTTCGCGCCCGATTGAGCGATGGCGCTGGTATGGACGGCGCAGCAAGCGTCGAGGCAGGGCTGGCTCTGCATCATCTGCTCCAGCAGGGGCCGGGCGTTCCGAGCCTGCGCGCGCTGGAGTCGCTCGACATCCCCTATCGCGACGACAATCGCGCAGTCTGGCGTCCCGACTGTCTTGGCGTGGGCGCCGACGCGGTCTGGTTGCCGGCGAGTGCCAGGCAACAGCGCCGGCGGGTGTCGATGATGGAGTTCGTGAACGAGATCGATTGCGAAACCGCCGGCGACGATGCCGAAGAGGTGTGGGTTCTCGACGGCGTACTTTACGACGACGATGGCACGACATGGAACGAGCGCGAGGGTCGCGATCAGCCGGCCGAGCCTGTGCTCTACCCCGAGTGGGATTACCGCGTTCAGCTGTCACGGCCGGCCTGGGCTTCGGTCATCGAGTATCGCGCCCGACGCGGCGACCCGCAAACGACCGAGCGTATCCTCGCCGAGCATCGGCCGGTGGCCAACCGCATCCGTCACATGATCGACCGATTGCGACCGCAGGGTGTGATCCGGGAGCGCAAGCTCGAGGATGGCGACGAGCTCGACCTCAACGCCGCCGTCGACGCGGTCGTGGCTTTGCGTGCCGGGCTGCAGCCGGACACCCGCTTCACCATGCGCAACCGCATGCGCACGCGCGACCTCGCGGTGCTCATCCTGCTAGACCTGTCCGAGTCCACCAACGAGAAGGTGCGCGGCAGCGACAAGACCGTGCTCGAACTGACGCGCGAAGCCTGTGTGTTGCTCGCCACAGCGATCGAAGGCATCGGTGATCGCTTCGCCGTGCATGGTTTCTGCAGCGACGGCCGTCACGACGTGCAATACCGTCGGTTCAAGGATTTCGACGAGCGCTTCGGCGACGACGCGCGCGCGCGCCTTGCCGGCATGCAAGGCGGGCTTTCGACTCGCATGGGCGCCGCGGTGCGCCACGCTGGTCGTCAGTTGATGCGTCAGAGCGCACGTCATCGCCTGCTGTTGGTGGTGACCGACGGTGAGCCGGCGGACATTGACGAGCAAGACCCGCTGGCCTTGCGTGCGGTTGCGCGCAAGGCGGTGGAGGGGCTGCACGCTCAGGGTATCGAGAGTTTCTGCCTGTCGCTCGACCCCGAGGCCGATCGCTACGTGCAGCGGATCTTTGGCGGGCGGCACGTGGTTGTGGACCACGTGCAGCGCCTGCCGGAGCGATTGCCTGGATTGTTCGCCAGCCTCACCGCTTAAGTGGCGCAGGCTGACTGATCAGATCCGGGAGAATCCCAGATAGCGTGACTGGAAGCGGGCCTTGCCCGCAGCCAGGAACGCGTCGAAGTCCCAGTCGACGGGCAGCAGCAGCGCGGCATGCTCGGGCTTGATGACATAGGTGTCAGCCCTGATGCGGCTGCCGTCGGCGAGGGTGACCTCCACGGTTTCCCGTCGGTATTGCTCACCCTCGAACGCGTCGAGTCGGGCAAGGGCTGCCGTGTCGATGTCGCGGTAAAGCACGCCTTTCACCGAGGCGTCGGCATCCGGCCGGATGCCTGGGTAGTCTTCGTCACGCACTGCATGACGAGCGAATCCGTCCAGCGTGGCCTGTTCGCCAGTGACGCTTCGCCCGCTGACCGCCGACATGATGTCGGCACACATCAGCGTGCCGTAGGTGAAGCACTGAACCGACATTCCCAATTCCCCGTAGCCCTCAGCGAACGACCTGAGTGAGCTCGCCCGCCTTGTAGCGCGCGGCGAACTGGTCCAGCGAGACCGGTTTGATTCGGCTTGCCTGGCCGGCGCAGCCGAAGGCCTCGAAGCGTGCCTTGCACACCGCCTTGGCGGCTTCGCGGGCCGGCTTGTTGAACTCGCGCGGGTCGAACTTGGAGGGGTTCTCGAACAGGAACTTGCGCACCGCGCCGGTCATCGCCAGGCGGATGTCGGTGTCGATGTTGATCTTGCGTACGCCGTGCTTGATCGCGG